>VSPF01000060.1 GCA_009775195.1 Muribaculaceae bacterium | reverse complement strand
GAGTCGTTTGCTTTCTGACTCACGGCCGTTCTTCGAACTACCGACGCCTTTTTTATGTGCCATAGTGTTTTGTCTTGATTATTGACGCAGATGCGACAGGGTGGAACGAATAGTTAGGCGATGATGTCTTTGATGACAATCTTGGTGAAGTACTGACGGTGACCGTTTTTGCGACGGTAGTCGTTGCGACGTTTCTTTTTGAAGACAATCACCTTGTCGCCTTTTACGAGGGGTTTCTCGACCTGGCAGACTACTTTAGCGCCTTCTACAGTGGGGGCACCGACTTTGATATCGCCGTCGTTGTCGGCGAGGAGAACGCGGTCAAACTCAACGTTGTCGCCTTCTTTCACATTTTCACCAAGGTAGTGTACATACAGAAAACGGTCTTTCTCGGCCTTGAACTGCTGTCCCTGGATTTCTATGATTACGTACATTTATACGATAAGATATAGGTTAAACCGCTGAGGCGAGGGGAATTAACAACATATCCCACTGCTTTGTCGAGCCTATTGCGGAAATTCAGCCCACAAAATTACGAATTTTTCCATTCCTGGCAAAATTTTTCTATGAGATTTTTATCAAGAAAAGATAAGTACGAAAATCAAAAGTCACATAAGATGCCGAGCCATCAAACACATTGAAGCCGTGTCATGTTGACAATAAAAAGTCGAAAACATGCCGTAGAACATAATAATTTGTAGCAAATTGTCACAAAATTTTGCTTAACTTTGCCGACACTAACCTATCGGACATGAAAAATAAACAGTTACTCCTCGGCGATGAGGCTTTCGCCTTAGGAGCGATAAATGCGGGACTGTCAGGAGCATACGCCTATCCGGGCACTCCGTCGACTGAAATATTGGAATACATCCAGGAAAACACGCTTGCACGTGAGCGGGGCATACACTCGTACTGGTCGTCAAATGAGAAGACTGCTGTGGAGGAGGCCCTTGGCATGTCGTTCTGCGGCAAACGCTCGATTGTGTCGATGAAGCACGTGGGCCTCAATGTAGCTGCCGACCCCTTTGTCAACTCAGCCATGACAGGTGCAAACGGCGGCGTGCTCGTCGGGGCCGCCGACGACCCCTCGATGCACTCGTCGCAAAACGAACAGGACAGCCGTTTCTACGGAGCCTTCGCACTGCTGCCCGTACTCGAGCCCTCGAACCAGCAAGAAGCATACGACATGGCGGCATACGGTTTCGAGCTGTCGGAAAAATACCGCGTGCCGGTGCTGGTGCGCTTCGTAACACGTCTGTCGCACAGCCGCGCAGTGGTAGTTACCGACGAACCCACAGCCGAGAACGCCCTGCACTACCCCGTCGAGCGTCCCCAGTGGGTGCTGATGCCTGTCAACTCGCGCCGCCGCTACCCCAGACTTATCGAAACCTACGAGGAACTCAAGGCAGTATCCGAGGAGTCGCCATTCAATAAATTTATCGAGGCCCCCGACCACTCAACGGGCATCATCGCCTCGGGTATCGCATATAATTATGTAATGGAGGCTTTCGGCGGCAACCCACCCTACCCCGTGGTAAAAATCTCGCAGTACCCGCTGCCCCAGGCCATGATAGCACGCCTGGCCCTCGAGTGCGGACGCATAGCCGTAATCGAAGAAGGCCAGCCGGTAATCGAAGAGCGCATACGCGGCCTCCTCGGCGCCCCGGTCGAAATCATCGGCAAACTCTCGGGCGAACTGCCACGCACCGGCGAACTCACCGTCGAGGCCGTAGAAAAAGCCCTCGGCATACAGCCCAAGGAACGCCGCGCGATGCCGCAGGTAGTAGTGCCCCGTCCGCCGGCCCTATGCCAGGGTTGCGGCCACCGCGACGTCTACAACGCCCTCAACCGTGCCCTCGCCGACTATGAGTCGCCAAAAGTATTCGGCGACATAGGCTGCTACACACTCGGCTATCTCGCGCCATTCAACGCCATCGACACCGTGGTCGACATGGGAGCGTCAATCACCATGGCCAAGGGAGCGGCCGATGCCGGGCAGCACCCCGCAATCGCCGTCATAGGCGACTCTACCTTTACCCACAGCGGCATGACGGGGCTGCTCGACGCCATCAACGAAAACTCGCCCATCACCGTCATAATCAGCGACAACCTGACCACCGGCATGACCGGGGGACAGGACAGCCAGGGCACTGGCAAGTTGCGCGAAATCTGCCTGGGCCTCGGCGCCGACCCCGCCCACGTGCGCACCATCGACTCGCTGCCTAAAAACGTAGAAGAGATGTACCACCTCTTCCGCGAAGAAATCGACTACAAGGGCCTCTCGGTCATTATATCTGTCAGGGAGTGCATACAGACAGCGCGCAGGCACAAGAAATAAGATTTATGGTTTATTAGTTTAATTCACAAGCTGACAGACCTACAATTCCAAACAAGTAAATACAATGAAAAAAGACATCATATTGGCCGGAGTGGGCGGCCAGGGCATACTTACAATCGCCAAGGTCATCGGCATAGCCGCGCTCGAAAACGGGCTCTACCTCAAACAGGCCGAGGTACACGGCATGAGCCAGCGCGGCGGCGACGTGCAGAGCGGCCTACGCCTGAGCAGCGACCCCATACATTCCGACCTCATACCCCTCGGAAGTGCCGACCTGATTATATCGATGGAACCCATGGAGGCCCTGAGATACCTGCCATGGCTTGCACCCGACGGGCAAATCATCACCAACACCGTGCCCCTGGTCAACATCGTCAACTACCCCGAGACCGAGGCCCTCGATGCCGAGTTTGACGCCCTGGGCGAACGTGTCACGGCATTCGACAGCGACGAAATCGCACGCGCCGCCGGCAGCCCGCGTTCGGCCAACATTGTGCTTCTCGGTGCCGCATCGCCTTATCTCGACATCGATGCCGACACTCTGCGCGACTGCATACGCCAGCGCTTCGGCAGCAAGGGCGAGGCCGCAGTCGAGGCAAACATCAAGGCTTTCGACGCCGGCCGTAAAATCAGCTTGCAATAACATAAAAATCACAACAATGCTACCCCTCAGTGACGAGCAACTAACGGGCATCATTTCCCGGCTCGACATACCATCGCTTACCGAGGCAACGATACGTCAGGTTGTTGCCGTCACCACCGAAGCCGAAAAGGCATCGGGCGAAAAGTATATGCACCTCGAGCTCGGCAACCCGGGCCTGCCATCGCAGCAGATAGGCGTAGAGGCCGAATGTGAGGCCCTCCGCAACGGTATTGCCAACAAATATCCCCCCGTCATGGGCACAACGGCACTCAAAAATGCCGCCAGCCGCTTCGTAAAAGCCTTCCTCGACGTCGACATACCCGGCAACTGCATCGTACCCTCGGTAGGGTCGATGCAGGGCAGCTTCTCGCTCATGCTGCTCTTAGGGCGCCGAGACCCGGCAAAGGACACCATGCTCTACCTCGACCCGGGCTTCGCGCCACAGCACCTGCAGGCACAAATCCTCGGGCTCAAACAAACCAGCTTCGACATCTACGACTACCGTGGCGAGGCCCTGGCCGAAAAACTCGAAAGCATACTCGCCAAGGGCAATATCACGGGTATACTCTACTCCAACCCCAACAACCCTGCGTGGACCAACCTGACGCCCGACGAGCTGGCAAGCATAGGGCGCCTGGCCACAAAATATGACGCAATCGTAATCGAAGACCTCGCCTATATGGGCATGGACTTCCGACACGACTGCGGCACGCCTTTCGAGGAGCCCTACGTGCCCACCATTGCCAAATATACCGACAACTACGTGTTGCTGCTCTCGGCCTCGAAAATCTTCAGCTATGCCGGCGAACGCATAGCCCTGGTGTGCATGAGCCCCGAAGTGGCCCGACGCACCGACCCGGGGCTGATGCCGGTATTCAGGATGCGCACCTTTGCCGACGCCTATATATTCGGCGTGGTATATTGCGTGTCGTCGGGCGTGACGCACTCGGTGCAGTGCGCCATGGCCGCCATGCTCGAGGCCGCGGCCGACGGACGCATAAACTTCGTGCATGACTGTGAGGAATATCGCCGCCGCTGCGCCCGTGCCCGACAGCTATTTACCGATGCCGGCTTCAAAGTGGTGTATGCCGACGATGCCGGCACACCTGTTTCCGACGGCTTCTTCTTCACCGCCACCTACGGCGACATGGACAGCGAAAGCCTGCAGCGCGCACTCATGCGCCACGGCATATCGACCATATCGCTCCCAGGGACTGGCAGCACCCGCCACGGTCTGCGCATATGCGTGTCGAAACTCGCCGACGACAAAGACTTCGAGATACTTGCCGAACGACTTAGAGCCTTTACCGATGAACAACAACATTAAATACATGTCGGCGGCCGATGCCGTCAAACTAATCAAGAGCGGCGACCATGTGGTTATTCAGGGCAGCACGTCGATACCCGAGACCCTCGTTGCCGCCATGGCTGACCGTGGCGACGAACTTCGCGGGGTCGTGCTCTACTCGGGGTTTGCCGTGGCAAAAGGGCCGGCACCGTATTGCCGCCCCGAATACAAAGACTCTTTCCTGGTCGAGAGCATATTCGTGTCGAACTCGGTACGCCGCTGGATTGCCGAAGGCTACGGCACGATGATACCGCGCTTCTTGGGCGAGGTACCCGCGCTCTTTCGCGACGGCACATGCCCGGTCGACGTGGCACTAATCAATTGCTCGCTGCCCAACGAGGACGGCTACGTCAGCTTCGGCGTATCGGCCGACATCGCCACCTCGGGTGTCGAATGTGCCAAGACGGTTATTGCACAGATAAATCCGCACATGCCCTTCAGCTATGGCGACCCGGTCATCCACATATCGCGCCTTGCGGCCGCTGTCGCTGTCGACGACCCCCTGGTCGAAGTGCCCACAGCCGAGCCCACTCCCGACGAAATCGCCATCGGCAACTATATCGCCGAGCGCATACCCGACGGTGCCACGCTGCAAATCGGCGTGGGAGGCATACCCAACGCCGTGCTGCGTGCCCTGCGCGACCACAAGCACTTGGGGCTCCACACCGAGGCCATGACCGACGGCGTGCTGCCGCTCATCGAAGAGGGCATTATCGACAACTCACTCAAAACGGTATTGCCCGGCAAGAGCGTTGCTTCGCTGGCCCTTGGTTCGCGCAGGCTCTACGACGTGATGGACTACAACGAGGACATGATATTTAAAGACGTGGCCTGGACCAACGACCCCTTCCGTATCGCCCAAAACCCACGTGTGGCCTCGATAAACTCATGCCTCGAAATCGACCTTACCGGCCAGGTATGCGCCGACAGCATCGGCACGCAAATCTATAGCGGTGTCGGCGGACAGCACGACTTTGTCTACGGCGCATCGCGCAGCGAGGGCGGCACATCGTTCTTGGCCATGCTCTCGACAAGCAAAAAGGGCATCAACAAAATCAAGCCCATACTCACCGGTGGTGCCGGGGTGGTGACAACGCGCTTCCAGACCCACTATGTCGTAACCGAGCACGGTATCGCCGACCTTCGCGGCCGTACCTTGCCCGAACGCGCCAAGCTGCTTATCGGCCTCGCCGCGCCACAGTTCCGCGAGGAGCTCGACAGGGCCGCAGCCGAACGCTTCGGCTACTCATACCTTCGTCTGCGCTAACACAGGCAAACACGACCAAACAAAGGCGTACCAATAACCCCAGCCTACGAGGGTTATTGGTACGCCTTCTTAATCTATATTAATATCGTAAGCCTTATCGACACATTGTTTTAAAATTTCCACATAATTAGTTTTGCAATTACAAATATTTCATTAATTTTGCTTTTTTAACAACGTATCGATAGATAAATTCACCAACAGTTAAGCATTATAAGCCATCCATCCTTATTAGTTAACCACCAAACAACCAACTATTTTACCCACAATCAAGCTCACATTATTACCAAAAAGGGAAATCGCGATAAGTCAACGGATTCAACTATCCGGTTCCTGCAATGTAAAACCAATCGGAGTCCACAAAACATCTATGAAAAAACCTCAATTTCTGCTGCTCTCGGCATTAATATCTATCTGGCTTGCATTTCCATCGTTTGCAGCCCCGGATACTAAGAACACGGTCAACCGCAGCGCACGGGCACTCGACAGCAACCTTGCCGATATGCCTACTCACCGCCACGGGGCTTACAATTTCGCTTTCGACAAGGTTCAGCCCCTGACACAAGCCCTAAACAAAGTACACGAAAAGACAGCGAAGCTACAAAGCAACGCTTCAAACGACATAGACCTGCGCGGCTACGTCACCAACTCGGCCTCGTGGGGTCTTGAGAAGCCAATCATGTATGGCTTCTACAACATTCCACAAGCTGCCCCGGGTGATTTAAATCTTCTTGCAGCAGCAGAGTACATGGTACACTCGGGCTATGACGACGGCGAGGGCACGTTCTACTCGACATATTTCATGGAGCAGTGGTACGATAAAGTGTATTACATGGTTACCTTCGACACCGAGACATGGAAAGCCACCGGTGCAAAGATGATGGGCGATTACTCCCTCATGGCTACCGACGTGGCCCTCGACCCTGTTACAGGCGATGTATATGGCTGCTACTACAGCCCCGACGGAGGTTCGTTCCTGTGGGGCAAGGGTGACTACACGGCACTGACCACCACGCCTATCAAGGCTCTCGACCAATATTTTTGGGCCGTAGGCTGCGACAAAAACGGCCAGTACTATGCCGTAAGCAAAGACTTCAACCTCTACAAAGTGGCCAAGACCACGGGCGAACTCGAGCTTGTAGCCCCCATCACGGGCGGATTTACAACCCAATACCTCGTCAGCGGCTGTATCAACGACAAAAACAACACCTTCCTTGTCACATCATCAACCGACAATGGGGGCGGTCTCTATCAAATCGACCTCGCCACAGGCGTATCGACATTGCTTACCAACTTCTCAGACTCAGAGGAAGTCGTGGCCCTGCATATTGCCAAAACTACCGACCCCAAGGCACCGGCATCCCCGACACTCGAGGTGACCTGCGAAAAAGGCTCGATGGAGGCCAAGGTCAGACTGACTATGCCCTCGACCCTTTTCGACGGCACGACCGCTACGGGCCAGTCATTCGCCTACAGCGTTGTCAACAACGGCAGCGAAGTGATGAGCGGCAATGCCGCTGCAGGCGAGGTAGTAGAGAAGACTGTGGCCATGCAGACTTCGGGCAACACAGAATTCGTAGCCAATGTCACTAACGCCGCCGGTAAATCTCCCAAAGCCAAAGCCTCATGCTTTATCGGCAAAGGTTCGCCCAAAGCCCCAGCCAACGTAGTACTCGCAATTGCTGCCGACGGCCAGGTAAGTCTGACATGGGATGCCGTGACCACTTCGGCCGACGAAGGCTATTTCGACCCCGAGGCTGTGACCTATACCGTCACCGACAGCAAAGGCACAGTGGTAGCTTCAGAAATAAAAGGCACGTCGCACAAGCTAAGCATAGAGGTACCACAGGCTTACACGCAGTATTTCTTCTATCTAACAGCCGTATATGATGGCAAAAGTTCCACCGCAACAAAGTCTAATACCGTAGCCCTCGGCTCCTACGGTGTACCTCTGAACATGGATTTGAGCAAGTCCGACAACTTCGCGGCTCATACCCTCTTAGATGCCAATAAAGACGGCAAGACCTGGCGCTACAACGATTTCTACGAATATGTTTATTACAACGCCTCGTCCTATAACAATGCCGATGATTGGCTTTTCTCGCCGGCAATCAAACTCGATGGTGGTCAAGCCTATAAGTTTACCGCCACAGTATCATGCTCGGGTGCAGACTATCCCGAGCGTCTCGAGGTTTTAGTCGGAGCAACCGCGACACCCGAGGCCATGACTGCGCAGGTCATAGCTCCCACCATAATAACCAGCAAGACCGACATCAAACTTACCGGCTATATCACCGTTGCCCAAAGTGACGCTTGGCACATCGGCTTCCATGCAATTTCAGATGCCATGCAATATAATCTCAACCTCAAGTCATATGAGATTTCAGCACCGCTCGATGCCACACTCCCCGGCGCTGTCAGCGACATAGCCGTCACACCCGCAGCAAACGGAGACCTTAGCGCAACAATATCTTTCAAAGCTCCCGAAAAGACCGTCACCGGCAATGCCCTTACCGGCGAGGTAAAAGTCAAGGTACTTCGTGGCAAAGAAGAAATCAAAACCATCAGCACCACAGCCGGAGCTCAAAACAGCATTGAAGACGCGGTCTCGAAAGTCGGCGAATATACCTATACCTTCATATCGTATTCTGCCGGCGACCAGGAAGGCATGTCTGCCACCGCAACAGCATATATAGGCCC
This sequence comes from Muribaculaceae bacterium, assembly GCA_009775195.1. Classification (GTDB taxonomy): domain Bacteria; phylum Bacteroidota; class Bacteroidia; order Bacteroidales; family Muribaculaceae; genus CAG-873. The sequence goes on along the minus strand of VSPF01000060.1, from coordinate 7,334 downwards.
CAAGGCACCACGCGATATCAACGAGGAATCTGTAACACTCGTAGAGACCACACCGGGCACCTTCAACCTCGCATGGTCGGCAATAAGCACCGATATCGACGGCAACGCAATACCGGCGGCCAACATATCGTATAAAATCTACACCGTAGTAAAAAACGGCTCCATCCTCTCAATAGGCGAAGAAGTCGGCACAACGACCGAATGTAAATTTACCTACAACACCGAGCCAATCACACGCCAGCAGCTATTCTACCTTGCTGTGCAGCCATTCAACCGCGAGGTCGGCTCGGCACGCAGCACCATGGGCCGGGTACTCGTAGGCACGCCTTACGAACTGCCGGTTATTTATACCGGAAACTCATCAACCGACCAGTACCTGTCATTTGCCGGTCAGGGTACGCCAGAAATAGGCAACTACTTCAACTTCGAAGTAAAGGCGCAAGACGGCGACGACTCATTCTATGCCATCATGAACTCAAAGGTCGGCTTTAAAACCTACCTACAGACCGGTATGATTAATCTCACCGGCAAATCGCCTGCAGTGAGCCTATATGTCTACAGCCTGACTAACAGCGACGGCACATCAACACCCGACGGCAACATGACCACAATGTCGGTTATATGCGACGGCAATGAAACCGTTCTCGATTCGTTTACAAACGAGGACCTCGAAGGCAATATGTGGCATAAGAAGAAATTCTCGCTTGAAGCCTTTGCCGGCAAGACCGTGATGATAAGGATTACGGCCACATCTAATGTATTTGTCTACACAATGTACGACAACATCCGCGTATTCAACGACTTATCTCACGACTTAACAGCATCTATCAACGCTAATACGAAGGTAAACACCGGAGAGAAGTTCGATATTGACGTCAAAGTAGCCAACCGTGGCTCTATAGACGCAGCCAACTACACTGTCACCCTCTATCGCGACGGCATAGTTGCAGACCAAAAGACTATCGATACGCCGCTTGCTTCTGACAGCGAAACCAATGTCACATTCACTCAGACGCTCCGCATCACCGACCCGGCAAGTGTCGAATATCATGCCGTCGTGACTCTCGATGGTGACGAAAATACGGCAAACGACAAGACCGAGACTGTTGTCGTGACACGTACACCGTCCTCACTTTTCTCCGTCACCGGCTTGCAGGGAGAAAAAACACAGAGTGGCAACGAATTGACATGGACACCAATATCAACCGACGAAAAGCGGCCCGAAGAAATCACCGAAGACTTCGAGTCGGCGATGCCATTCGCCCAGGAGTATGCCGATTGGACCTTTGTCGACCTCGACAACTCGCCCGTAGGAGGCTTGCGCGGTGTCGACATGCCGGGCATCACACCCACGGTTTCGACCCTGTCATTCTTCGTATTCGACAACACCGGCTGCAACTCTACCCTCAACACCAAGAGCGGCAGCAAGTTCCTCGCGGCCCTATGCCGTTCTGACGGGGGCAAGACCGACGACTGGGCAATCTCACCTCTTCTCACCGGCGAGGCTCAGACTATTTCGTTCTACGCACGCAGCTACAACCCCTTCTATGCCGAGTATATCGAAGTATGGTACACCACCGATGAGAGCACAGACCCCACAGACTATATAAAAATCGAACAATTCGGTACGCAGGAAGTACCAAGCCCCGCTCAGAACGGATTTACCCAATATACAGCCGACCTGCCCGACGGAGCCAAGCACTTCGCTATACGCTCATGTGCCAGCGACTCTTACATGCTTATGATAGAAGATGTAACCTTTACAAAACTCAATGGTTTCGACGGCGAACTCTTAGGTTACAACGTATATCGCAACGGTGTAAAAATCAACCAAAGCCCTATTGTCGACGCTAAATATACCGATACAACCGCCGACAACACCGACCACACATACCAAGTGTCGGCAGTCTACGACAAAGGCGAGTCGGAGCTCTCCGAGCCTGTAAGCATAGCCAAGTCGGGCCTCGGCCTCGTCTCTACCGATGCTAAAATCACCGTGGCCGACAAGACTATCATAGTCAGCAACGTGCCTGACCACAAGGTAACTGTCAGCACTGTCGACGGTCGTAACGTCTACACCGGATGTGGCGACGCACGCATCAGCGTATCGACAGGCATCTATATTGTCACAATCGACACTCTCGCCACCAAAGTGATAGTACGGTAAACCGTCACTCCTACATAAGCACTTAAAGAAAGCAGGCTGCCCGGTCGGGCAGCCTGCTTCAGGTTGAATGTGTATTATGTTATCGGAGAGTGTGTTTTTTCCGTCGCAAAATTACATATTTTTTAAGACCGCGCAAAACTTTTTTTGCTAAATATTCGTATCTTTGTATATGACAAATGAAGATATAATCATAGAAACGCATCCATGGGCACCATTCGTTCCCGACAACGCCCGAGTGCTGATTATGGGCACATTTCCACCCGGCGAACACCGCTGGAGCATGGATTTCTTCTACCCTAATCCGACTAATGATTTCTGGCGCATAATGGGACTACTATATTTCGGTGACAAGGAAGCCCTCTACGACCGTGCGGCAAAACGCTTCAGGCTCGACGACGTAAGGCATCTCGTAGGCAGTCACGGCATAGCCATGGGCGACACCGGCTACAAGATAAGGCGCCTCAAAGGCAACGCATCCGACAAATATCTTGAAATATTAGAGCCAGTAGACCTTCGCGGACTATTGGCATCGATGCCTACATGCCACACAATTGCTACGACCGGCGAGAAAGCTGCCGCAGTGGTCGCCGAGATTACCGGCACCGATATACCTCGCATGGGGCAACACACGGTGTCGGACGACGGCCTGACAATCTGGCGCATGCCATCGACAAGCAGGGCCTATCCGCTTGCCCTCGAAAAGAAAGCCGAATATTATGGCGAGTTGCTGCGTTCGTGCGGCGCACTGGGACCGTCACTTTAACCTGAAAAAGTAGCCCAGCGACACCTCAATCGACATATTTCGCGAGGCGCTGAAGGTGTCGGCCTTGGCTGCCGGGAAGATATTGCCCAGACCGTAGTAATACCTTGCCTCGAGCAGAACCGAGTGACGCGGCTGCACGAAAAACTCGCAACCGACCGAGGCACATATGCCATAGTCAAATTTATTCTTCACATCGGCCCAAAGCTGCTCGGTCTGACGGTTCTTGGGGAAGCCCTCTACCTTGGCCGGGTCGGCGTAGTCGAAATCGGCCTTAATCGACGAATTGAGCAAGATGGAGACCTGCGGACCGAGATTTATAAACGCCTTGAAACGCCTCGACCCGAAGTAGATATGTGTAAGGAGCGGTATATCGATATAGGTCAGGGTACGCGAATAGCTGAACGGATGTTCCTCGAAGTTTTCTTTCCAACCACGCTGCACCCAGCCGACTTCGGCGATGAGACCGAATAGCTTCTCTTCGGTATATCTGAATGTAACGGCACCGGTGGTACCACGGTTCCAATTCTGCTTTACCGAAGGCGAGAACGACATCTGGCCCATCGACATGCCGGCACGGCCTCCGATACTAATACGTGGTTTGTAGTGTGTTTCGCCAAAAGCAGCCAGTATGGCAAGCGTCATTACGACGACAAGTAGTGCGCGCTTCATATCACTCGCTGACTTATTGTGCCGTCGGGGGCATACCGGATTATATAAAGCACTGAATTATAGTAGCCCTGTGCCGACTTGTCGAAGTCAAACGTAGACTGCAGGCCGGTGTATGTCCGTGGCGACAGGGGGTCGAATGTGCCCTCGTTGGCACGGAGATTTTTAATCAGGAAGCAGCCGGTATCATAACCGAGCATAGCCTGCGAGGGTATGCTCTCTATGATATCCTGGCCGTACCAACGGCGGAAATTGGCTTGCAACGTGCGGCTGTCGAAACTGCCGAAGTTATCGAAGAAACGAGAATAGACCGTAGCCTCGAGTTTCTGAAGCGTATCGAGGGCATCGCCACGGAATGCCGTCCAGTCCGGATAACCAAAAACAGCGACACGCGCACGCGGAAGTTCGGCACCGTCTTCGCCGGTAAGCACCGTCATGGCCACCCTGTCGCGCAGCGACTTGACAACGTATGCAAACTTGTTGAACTCGGCCAGCGAGCCCGACGAAGGCACGAACACGTAACTTTGGCCACCGCTGACATCAAGACTCTCGATATCGGCACTTACGAGATTGTTCTCATAGCTAATCTCGATAGGAGAAACGCCACGGTTGCGACAACGTTCGACGAGATAGGTCACAAAAGCATCTTTTTCATTGCGACCGTTACGACTACGCAATATCACCGGGATATAGTCGCCATAGTCGGCCTCGAAAGCATCGGCTGCAAGACGATACATGTCGCGATGGGGGATGTTTGCCTGAAGTACCCGTGGATTTGTGGCATATAGCGAGTCGGCAACTAAAAACACATTGAGGACATAGCTGTCGTTGTCGAGAGCCGCATCCGCGATGGCCCTATAGGCATCCTCGTTGTCGGGGGCGACAATCACGGCTGCATCTTTCACCACGTCGCGCTGTAACGCCGCCTTGAAGGTCGCCTCGTCGACATCTGTATCAATGGCATGTAGCTCTACCGCACCCTTACGCGAGGCAAGGGTGTCGGCAGCCATAAGGAAACCCTTGTAAAAGTCGAGGGCGAGCTTGTTGCGACGCGACGGCTCGGCATTGTCGAGACCGAAAGGCAGCATCAGCACTATCGAAGGCGACTTAGACACGACAGTATCCACAAGCACCGTGTCGACAACCTCGGCCACGACGACTTCCTCGGCAGGCTTGGGCGCATATTCTTCGTAAGGGAAATATAGCACCATGCCTTTTTTGATACCGTCGTCGGCGGCAGGGTTGTGACTGACGATTTCGTCACGAGTCAGGCCGAGCTTTTTCGACACGCCATAGACAGTCTCGTTTTTCTTAACCTTATAGTAATAATATTTGGTACCTTTCAGCGTCTTTACGGGCAAGTCGAGCGCCATGGCCGACACTATGCAGGCCAAAGCAGCAATCACGGAAGTAAGACGACGCAAGATGCTCATTTTCATTATTGTCTGATTTACGATATTCATTATTATCCCAGAGTCACTAACGGCGAAGCCTCGCTACGGGGCAGGACGGCAATATGCAGCCTTGTCTCAGCCGGACCTGGCATATAGTCGCGGCATATGGCTATACCAGACTCGTCGAGTATCGACTGCACTGTGCCGAGGGCCACATGCGGAGTATTGTTTACATCGCTCAGATGGCACAAGAATACACGCCGCAGCAAACCTCCGGTAGCCAGTGATGCGATATAGCGGCCTGTATCGGCATTGTCGAGGTGACCCGACGCGCCGGCTATTCGGGCTTTGAGGTGTGCCGGGTAGGGGCCGTTGCGCAGCATCGTGGCATCGTAGTCGCTCTCAATCATCAGGTATTGTGCCCGGCGCATATAGTAGTCGCTGCGTGCCGTGATTGTACCCGTGTCGGTCGTAACCACAAAATGAGTGTCGCCGTAGTCGATGGCAAATCCGGCATTGTCGCTGCCGTCGTGGCTCGTTTCAAAAGCCGTGACGGCGAGTGGACCGACAGCAAAAGGAAATTCTTTAAATATAGGCTGGTGATAGTCGCTAATCCGGCGGCTGATACTATGACGCCGAAGAAGGCCGTTGAGGGCTTTGGGTGTCGCATAGAGCCTCATATGGCGGTTGTAGCGCAATATGGCATAGGCATAGCGCACATGGTCGCTATGGTCGTGGGTGAGGAGTATGCCGCGTATCGTGGAGCGGTCTATGCTGTTGGCCGCGAGTTGAGCCGTCACATAGTTGTTGTCGACCCCGGCATCAATCAGCAGCCCGCACGAAGGCGTGCCTATATATGCGCAGTTGCCGCTGCTGCCACTGCCAAAAGATATGAAGCGCAGCCTCTCGTCGCGGTCAGGCACCTCGTCGAGTGGCGTCAGCACGTCTTCGTCACCACCTACAGGCAAATCGAAAAGCCCCGGCTGGTCGCTCCAGTAGGCTTGCTGGCGTAATTTTTGTCGACGGCGGCTCATCGTTTCTTCTCGTTTATATACGACGACCCGACAAGAAATATGGCCGGGCGCTTGTCATAATCATATTTCGCCGTGCGCCAGCAGCGTGCCGTCATGGTACGTATGTTCTGGGTAGGACCGGTAATATCGACAGCGACGCACATCAGCATCTCTGCCGGCAACTTTGCCGCCAACTCGCCTACGAGACGGTTGTTGCGGTAGGGCGTCTCTATAAAAATATGTGTGTGATGTCGGCGCACACCTGCAATCATGCGGTTTACAGCCTCGGCGCGGCGCCCGGCATCGATGGGCAGATAGCCCTCGAAAGTAAAGCTCTGCCCATTGAAGCCCGAGGCCATAAGGGCCAGCAGTATGCTCGACGGGCCCACGAGCGGCACGACCTCGATACCCCTGCGCTGTGCTGCGGCAACAAGGTCGGCACCCGGGTCGGCCACGGCGGGGCACCCAGCCTCGCTAATCACGCCGATATCGTGCCCGGCGAGGGCCGGCGCAAGCATACCCTCGACAGCCTCGGCAGGCGTATGCTCGTTGAGCACGTCGAAATGCAGGCTGTCAATCTCTATAGCTTTGTCGCACGATTTGAGAAAACGCCGGGCGGTGCGCAACTCTTCTACCACGAAGTACTTGACCTCGCGGAGCAATGCGATATTTGCCGCCGGCAAGACCCGGTCGGGAGTCACCGGCGCAAGCAATGATGGAAAAAGTATGACGCGCCCCGTATTCATAGCCACAAAATTAATGAAAAATAGCGAATAACGCAAAAATGTCAGAAACGGAAATATATAAAAGGCACCACGCTCTCGCTCTGCAACTCGAGTACGAGCTGAACAACGACGATGAATATCAACAATTTGACGAGCCAGCGAGAATTAACAAACCACCTTAAAGCCTTATCGGAATAGTCGGCCGGAAGGATATGGGGAATGATTATTGCAAGCATAAGCACGAGCCATAACATGCGGGCGGCAAAAAAGGCCGGGGCCTGTCCTAACGAAAAATCGCTGACTATCGTGCGCAGGATTGTAAGCGAGTCGCCACAGGTTTCGGCCCTGAAGAACACCCACAATACCGCAACGAAACACATCGTCACCAGCCACGACAAGGCCTTTACCAGGCGTCCGTCGCCCATACGCGACAACCACGGCGACGATGCCTTGTGCACTGCGAGGCCCGCGCCGTGCATCGCCCCCCACAACACGAACTTCCATGCCGCGCCATGCCACAGACCGCCTATGAGCATGGTGACGAAGCTATTGACATAAGTGCGAGCGTTGACCTTGCTATTGCCAACGAGGGGTATATACAAATAG
>VSPF01000006.1 GCA_009775195.1 Muribaculaceae bacterium | reverse complement strand
AAACACCCTCTAATATTTAACGTGTTGCAATGGCGATTATTGTACTCAGCCTATCACTATGTTCACAATCTTGCCGGGCACGACTATGACTTTGCGTACTGTCTTGCCATCGAGCCACTTGGCAGCGGCAGGGTCGGCAAGAGCCTGCGCCTGGATGGCATCGCTGTTTGCATCGGCTGCAACGGTGATGTTGAAGCGCGGTTTTCCGTTGAACGACACCGCCATCGTCACTGAGTTCTCTTTGAGGTATTCCTCGTTATATTCGGGCCACGTGGCGTTGAATATCGAGTCGGTATTGCCGAGGGCTCCGCGCCACAATTCTTCTGACACGTGTGGGGCAAACGGAGCCAGCAACAGCAAGAGCGGCGAGAGTATCTGGCGAGAGCGGCATTTCTGCGAAGCCAGTTCGTTGACACATATCATAAAGGCCGATACCGACGTGTTGAACGAGAACGACTCGATATCACCGGTCACTTTCTTGATAAGCTTGTGCAGGCTCTTGAGGTTTTCGGCAGTGGGTTCGCTGTCATCGACAAGACACTCGTCGCCGCGCCAGTAGAGGCTCCAAAGTTTCTTGATGAAGCGGAACACGCCGTCGATACCGTTGGTATCCCAAGGCTTGCTCTGCTCGATGGGGCCGAGGAACATCTCGTAGAGGCGGAGTGTGTCGGCACCGTAACGCTCTACGATATCGTCGGGGTTGACAACATTGTGCTTCGACTTCGACATCTTCTCGATTGCCCATCCACACACATATTTACCGTTGGCTTCGGTAATAAACTCGGCATCTGCAAACTCGGGGCGCCATTTGCGGAAAGCCTCGGTGTCGAGCACGTCGTTCTTGACCATGTTTATATCGACCAACAATGGCGTTGTATCATATTGGTCTTTAAGGCCGAGCGACACGAAGGTGTTGGTGTCTTTGACGCGGTACACGAAATTCGAGCGGCCCTGTATCATGCCCTGGTTGATAAGCTTGCGGAAAGGCTCGTCCTCACAGATATAGCCGTAGTCATAGAGGAACTTATCCCAGAAACGACTGTAAATCAAGTGGCCCGTTGCGTGTTCGCTGCCACCTACATAGAGGTCGACATTGCGCCAGTAGTCGTTGGCTTCTTTCGACACCAGTGCCTCGTCGTTGTGCGGGTCCATATAGCGGAGATAGTAGGCCGACGACCCGGCAAAACCGGGCATCGTATTGAGTTCGAGGGGATAGCCTTCGGGGGTCTTCCAGTTCTTGGCACGGCCAAGGGGTGGTTCGCCGGTCTCGGTAGGCAGGTACTTGTCTACCTCGGGTAATTCGAGGGGCAGATGGTCGTATGCTGTTGCGATGCCGTCGACATAGCATATTGGGATAGGTTCGCCCCAATAACGCTGACGGCTGAATATGGCGTCGCGCAGACGGTAGTTGACCTTGACTCGGCCAATTCCGGCTTCCTCGATATATTTCTTCGCGGCCTTGATAGCATCCTTGACCTCAAGTCCGTTGAGGTCGAGACCGGGGCCGGCACTGTTGACCATGCGGCCTTCTTTGGCATCAAACGATGCCTCGCTCACATCGGCACCCTCGATTAGCGGTATTATGGGCAGGTCGAAGTGGCGCGCGAAAGCATAGTCGCGGCTGTCGTGGGCGGGCACGGCCATAATGGCGCCTGTGCCGTAACCAGCAAGTACGTAGTCGCTTATCCATACGGGCACCTTCTTGCCCGAGAGGGGGTTAATGGCGTAGCTGCCCGAGAATACACCCGTCACTCGGCGGTCTATCATGCGTTCGCGCTCGGTGCGGTGGCGGATGGAGGCAAGGTATTCGTCGACGGCGGCACGCTGCCCGGGTGTAGTCAGCACGTCTACGAGCTTGCTCTCGGGGGCGAGGACCATAAAGGTGACGCCGAAGACGGTGTCGGGGCGCGTGGTGAAGATTTCGAGGTCTATGTCAGGGCGGCCGTCGACCTTGAAGTGCATCTCGGCACCCTCGCTGCGGCCAATCCAGTTGCGCTGGGTCTCCTTAATCGAGTCACTCCAGTCAATCTTATCCAGACCGTCGAGCAGACGCTGACTATATGCCGACACACGCAGGAACCACTGCCACATCTTCTTTTGCTCAACGGGATGACCGCCGCGTTCGCTCACGCCGTCTACGACCTCGTCGTTGGCAAGGACGGTACCAAGAGCCGGACACCAGTTGACCACGCTATAGCCGAGATAGGCAAGGCGGTAGTTCATCAATGTATCGGCTTTCTCTTTCTTCGACATCTTGGCCCATTCGTCGGCAGTGAAATCCAGCTCCTTTGTGCAGGCCGCATTGACACCCTCGCTTCCATGGGCAGCGAAATGCTTCTCAAGGTCTTCGATGGGCATTGCGCGGTCGAGAGTACGGTCGTAGTACGAGCCGAACATTTTAAGGAATGCCCACTGCGTCCATTTGTAATAGCCGGGGTCGCAGGTGCGGATTTGGCGGCTCCAGTCAAACGACATACCGATATTTTCAAGCTGTTCGATGTAGCGCGCTATATTTTTCGTTGTCGTTATTTCGGGGTGCTGCCCGGTCTGTATGGCATACTGCTCGGCAGGGAGGCCATAGGCATCAAAACCCATGGGGTGCAGCACATTGAAACCGCGCAGGCGTTTGTAGCGCGAAAAGATATCGCTCGATATATATCCTAAGGGATGGCCTACATGCAAGCCGGCTCCCGATGGATAGGGGAACATATCGAGCACGTAGAATTTAGGACGGTTCTGGTCTATATCTACGCGGTAAAGATTGATATCTTTCCAGTATTGCCGCACTCGCGGCTCTATTTCTCTATGATTGTATTCCATACTTATTTGCTCAGTTCGAGCATTCTATTTATAGGTATCAGGGCTTTGGCAGCCAAAGCCGGTTCTACGTTGATTTCGTTTGTTTCGTCGCGCAGGCAGTCGCGCAGCTTTTCGAGCGTATTGAGCTTCATATAGTTGCAGTCGTTGCAGCCACACGTGCTATCGACCGGTGGGGCAGGGATAAACGTCTTGTGCGGGGCACCTTTGCGCATCTGGTGCAATATACCGCTCTCGGTGGCGACTATAAAGGTGTCGCTATCGCTTTCGAGGGCATATTTCAGCAACACGGCAGTCGAGCCTACCTTGTCGGCCATGAGCACGACCGGGCGTTTGCACTCGGGGTGTACGAGCACGGGCGCACCCGGGTATTTCTCCTTAAGGGCAGCTATGCTCTCGGCCGAGAAACGCTCATGCACGTGGCATGCGCCATCCCACAGCAGCATGTCGCGGCCTGTAACCGAATTGATATATGCGCCAAGATTACGGTCGGGGCCGAATATCAGCTTGGCATCTTGCGGGAACGACTCCACGATTTTTCGCGCATTGCCCGAGGTGACAAGCACATCGCTCAAAGCCTTGACTGCCACCGATGTGTTTACATACGAAATCACCGTGTAGCCGGGGTGAGCTTTGACAAAAGCCTCAAACTCGTCGGCAGGACAACTGTCGGCAAGCGAACAACCGGCTGCCATGTCGGGCACGAGCACTTTCTTGTCAGGGCAGAGCACCTTTACGGTGTCGGCCATAAAATCAACGCCACACATCACCACAATCTCGGCATCGGCGGCTGTCGCGGCGGCTTTCTGCGCAAGTGCCAGCGAATCGCCCACATGGTCGGCGATGTCCTGTATGCTCCCGTCTACATAATAGTGGGCGAGGATTACGGCCTTTTTATCGCGTTTGAGACGCACGATTTCTTCGACCAGCTCGCGGCGTCCCGCTGCATGGTCATTGTTGCTACATTTCATAAGCTTACTTTTACGCTGCAAAGTTACAAAATTTCCGCGATTAATTTGCTTTAAGCGACCTTGCCGGTTTCGATTTCGGATTTGAGGAACTGGAAGATATAAACTGCACCTTGATAATAAAGGCCGCATTCAGGGTCGTTTAGCTTTAAAAATGTGGTCGAAGCATAAAGTTCGTCAAGTGCTCGGCGAATGTCCCAGCCATATTCTGCCATAAGCATCTCGGTAAGTTCTGCTGCAAGGCATTCGATTTGAAATTGGATGTCTTGTGTCATAATTCGATGCGTTTTAAAAGCTCTAATGCCTTAGTTGTGCCAAAGAAATATTGAATTGCATGGTCACCGCGAAATTTCAGTTCTTCAACCAATGCAGAGGCAGACAAATAACCCATTATATAACGGCGAATCTGCACACCGACAGTATCGTCTGCTATCGGACCGATTACAATATCGTAGGTATGAGCCGGAATATCGGAGTTATTCTTACGGTTCATTACGACAAATTCTGCCCATTCCTCGGAGTAATCAGTGAATACTTTTATTTTCAGTCCTTTCTTCGTAGCCTTCCTCTCATCAAATTCAAAGCAAGACAAAGTCGGTTGACCCTCATTTAGAAATCGGGTTGTGCGGACAGCCATTGCCATTGCCTGGTCTGGATTGGCGTTGAGATAGAATCCCTGCCCAAAATCCTTGCCACGTTTACTACGAGAAAGGTCAATCTTCTCAATGGCTACGTTAGAGCCGTGGTAAAGTCGTGTCATATCTTTCCTCCCTCCCGTCGGCAAATGACTTGAAGGTCAGAAACAGCATCATCGATAGAGAGGGTATGCTCAGCTACATAGCAGTCAAGAAGGAAATCTATGCCAGTGAAACGGCGCAGATATGCGTAGGCCTGTGAGTTGGAGAGTTTGTACCGCTGTGCAAAAGCTCCGACACACGCCACTACATATTCTATCCTGTCAAATATTCCTTTTTTGTCCATAAATGTGCTTTATAATTATTCTTCTATGATACCATGTCGGCAGTTTTGTTTACCGACCACAATACTCTGATATTAAGCACAAAGTTACTATATTTTTTTAAGTTAGCAATCGCTCGTACCGAAATTCTTCAGAATTATCTGGATAGTGAAACAATGAGCGAAACATAGTCGTTTTATTTTCATAAATCCTAAATCGAAATCATTGACATGAATACAAAGGAAATATATTTTGCCGGGGGATGCATCTGGGGCACCGAGCATTTCTTCAGTCTTGTTCCCGGCGTAGTCGAGACCGAGGCAGGTTATGCCAATTCGAAAGTTGCCACACCGAGCTACAAAGAGGTCTGCACCGGCAAGACCGGGGCTGCCGAGACCGTCAGGGTGGTGTATAATCCAGGCTCTGTCGATGTAGAGAAACTTGTCGGGCTGTTCATGCTTACCATCGACCCTACGTCGATAAACCGGCAAGGAAACGACATCGGTACCCAATACCGCACAGGCATATATTATACCGACGCCGCGACAGGAGCCGAGGTGGCCAAAGCCCTACAGCCTTACCGTCAACGCTATGGCCGGAATTTTGCAGTTGAAACCGGCATGCTCGAAAATTTCTATCCCGCCGAAGACTTCCACCAATCCTATCTCGACAAGAACCCGCAAGGATATTGCCATATAAATCCACGCCTATTCGAAGTAGCGCGGACGGGAGGCAGAGATGCCGGGAACGACAGACAATTGCGCCGACGGCTCACCCCTGTTCAATATGCCGTAACACAAGAAAACGCCACAGAACCGCCATTTAGAAACGAGTACTGGGACGAACACCGCAAGGGCATATATGTCGACGTGGTAGACGGCACGCCATTGTTCTCGTCGAGCGACAAGTTCGACTCGGGCTGCGGCTGGCCGAGCTTCACACGCCCCATCGACCAACAATCAGTCAAAGAACAACGCGACCTAAGCCACGGCCTCGACAGGACAGAGGTGCGCTCGACCGACAGCAATTCGCACCTGGGGCACGTGTTTCCCGACGGGCCGCGCGACGCCGGCGGCCTGCGGTACTGCATCAATTCCGCATCACTGCGTTTCATACCCCTCGAAAACATGGAAAAAGAAGGTTATGGCGAATACATCAAATATGTGAAATGAAGTTGCACTTGCCGCGTCGGCCTTATCTAAATTTTGACTCTTCGCGATTTTTGCTTAATTTTGCATTGATAAGTATACGATATGTCTAACGAGAGTCTTCGACAGGAACAGCAATTAGCCTTACAGCAGCGCCTCAACCCTCAGAATGTGGCTTTGGGGCGCGTGCTCGAGATGTCAGTGCCCGAGTTCGAAGACGAGGTGCGGCGCGAGCTCGACGACAACCCGGCCCTTGAGGCCGTAGAGCCCGAAAACGACACAACCGACGACTTCGGCGAGAGCTCCGAGCAACTGCAGCTTGCCGATTATGCCGATGACGACGACGCGCCGGCATACCTGGCCGGAAACAGTAGTGCCGACGACCGGCATGTAGAGGTCGCAAGCTATACTGCCGATGACGAAGAAAGCATGGGCGAAATCCTGCTGCGGCGCCTCGCTGCCGAAACCGACCTCGACGATACCGACATGCGTGTCGCTGCCCACATCATAGGCAATTTCGACGACAACGGCTACCTGACACGCCCACTACGCGACATCACAGACGACATTGCCATTGCCGAAGGGATGTATGTCGACGACAGCGACGTGCGCAGGGTGTTCGACGCAATCCGCAGCCTCGACCCACCGGGTATCGGGGCCGTAGACCTGCGCGACTGCCTGTTGCTACAGCTCAACCGTATGCCGCAGACTGTAGAGTCGGTGACAGCTCGCGAAATCGTGGCCCATCACTTCGACCTCTTTTCAAAACGTCATTTCGACCGTCTGCAGGCACAGCTCGACATACCACGCGAAAATCTCGCCGACGCCATAGAGCTGATACAGGGTCTCAACCCCAAGCCTGCATCGGCCCTCGAAGGGCCCCACTCTACCGACAGGGCGCAGCACGTAGTGCCTGATTTCGTCCTCGACTATGATGCTGCCACCGACACCTTTACAGTAAGCCTGCAAGGCAACATTCCCGAACTCGCAATCGAGTCGTCGTTCCGCGTCGACGAGCTGCCGCCTACGGCAAGTCCGCGACAGCGACAAGCATATACGTTTATCAAGGACAAACGCAACGCCGCCGCCACATTTATCAAGCTCGTCAGCCTGCGTGCGCAGACACTTATGTCAATCGCTTGTGCCATAGTAAAGCTGCAACACGATTTCTTTGTCAGCGGCGACAAGGCCGACATCAAACCCATGATTTTGCGCGACGTGGCGGCATTGACCGACCTCGACCTGTCGGTAATATCGCGCGCCACGTCGGGAAAATACATACTGACTCCGCACGGCATGTATCCGCTCAAGATGCTCTTCAATGAGCGGCCCGACGCCGACAACGACGTGTCGACCCACCGCATACTCAAAGCCCTCGGCGACATAATAGACCGTGAAGACAAACATTCACCCCTGTCCGACCAGGCCCTTACCGAAGCGCTGCAGACCCAGGGCTACGACATAGCACGCCGCACTGTGGCAAAATACCGCGAACGAATCGGGCAGCCCGTTGCACGGCTGCGCAAGGAACTCTGACCCCCTCAGTACTTGTTACATATTATATGACTGACAACACTACAAATAAACATGTCCTCGGGACAGCCCATATCATCAGCGACCTCTTCAGTCCCCTGCTGGCACCGACATACGCCACGGCCATAGCGCTGTGGTTCACAATGCTACGCTATCTTCCACTCAACGTAAAGCTGTGGGCCCTCGGCGGCATATTATTTATCACGGCCATCACCCCTGCGCTGGTCATATTCATCCTCATACGCATGGGCAAGGTATCGAACGCAAGTATCAGCGACAAGAGCCAGCGCACCATACCATATTGCGCGGCAATAGTGTGCTATCTCGGAGCCGGATATTTCATGCACTCCATGCAGGCACCGGGCTGGCTGACGGCATTTTTCTATGGCGCAGCAGCCACATCTACGCTGTCGTTGATAATAACCAAGTGGTGGAAAATCAGCGCCCACACCGCCGGCATAGCCGGAGTCGCCGCCGCTTGTTACTGGCTGGCGTTCCACAATCTCATCGCGGCGCCTATGCTTTGGCTCACCGTCACAATCGCGCTCACCGGAGCCATGGCCTGGAGCCGTCTATATCTGCGCCACCACACCCCGGCGCAAGTAATTGCCGGCGCGCTGCTTTCTTTCATTATCGAATTTTCAGCACTGACATTTCTATAATAACACCCAATCATGAATTGCAGAGTAAGCATCATAATGGGCAGCACCTCCGACCTGCCCGTACTCCGTAAGGCTGCCGACTTCCTCGAGCAGATGGAAGTACCCTTCGAGCTCCGCGCCCTCAGCGCGCACCGCACCCCCGACGCCGTAGAGCACTTCGCCCACGAGGCACAGGGACGCGGCATCGAGGTCATAATAGCCGCCGCAGGCATGGCCGCAGCCCTCCCAGGCGTAATTGCAGCCTCGACACCCCTGCCCGTAATCGGCGTGCCGGTTGCATCGACACTCGACGGCATCGACGCGCTCTACTCTATCGTACAGATGCCGCCGGCAATCCCTGTTGCCACCGTAGGCATCAACGGCGCACTCAATGCCGCCGTACTGGCCGTACGCATCATGGCCCTGTCAGACAAAGACCTGGCCGCTCGTTACGACGCATACCGCGCCTCTCTGTCGGCAAAGATTGAGAAGGCCGATGCCGAACTCGCGGCCATAAACGACTATAAATTCAAGACAAACTGACATGTCTGAAAAGCCATACCGCCGACACACCTCGCCTGTGCATGTCGGCAAGATTGTCATAGGCTCCGACGTCGATATCGTGCCGCAGTCTATGACCACCACTCCCACCCTCGACACCGAGGCATCCGTGGCCCAGGTCAAGGCCCTCGCCAAGGCCGGGGCAAAGTTGGTACGCCTCACGGCGCAATCCATAGCCCATGCAGCCAACCTTGCCAACATCAAGTCGCGGCTCGTGGCCGACGGCTGCGACGTGCCATTGGTGGCCGACATACACTTCGTGCCGGCAGTGGCTGTCGAGGCCGCCAAACACGTAGAGAAAGTGCGCGTCAACCCGGGTAATTTCTACGACCCGGGCCGCACGTTCCGCAAGATGGAATTTATCGACGACGAATATGCGGAAGAGATTAAGAAACTCAGCGAAAAATTCGCGACGTTTCTCGACATCTGCCGCCAACACAATACGGCAATCCGAATCGGTGTCAACCACGGTTCGCTGTCCGACCGCATCATGAGCCGCTTCGGCGACGGAGCCGAGGGCATGGTCGAATCGGCCCTCGAGTTTATGCGCGTGTGCCGCAACAAAGATTTCAACGACGTTGTAATATCTATCAAGGCCAGCGACGTGGCCGTGATGACCGACACCGTGCGCCTGTTGGTAGAGCGCATGGATGCCGAGGGACTCAACTATCCCCTGCACCTCGGGGTGACAGAGGCCGGCAATGCACTCGAAGGCCGCATCAAGTCGGCCGTAGGCATCGGTTCGCTCTTGAGCGACGGCATAGGCGACACTATCCGCGTGTCGCTGAGCGAAGACCCCTGCAACGAAATACCCGTGGCTAAATTTATAGCCGAATATGCCGGTGAAAACGCCATGCACGCATTTGTCGACGGCGTACAGAATCGTGGGCGCTGTCAGGGTCGACGCAAGACCAACGCCACACCAAGCGGCATAGGCGGCAATAACGCCACAGCCATATTCGGCGACACCCTCACGCCCGAAAATGCCGACGGAGTCGAAATAGTGCTCATCGACGGTCGCAACAAGATTAGTGCCATACGGCGACTGATGGAAGGCTTGGAGAGCACGCCCGACGCCCTTACGCCGGTTGCCACCGTATTGGAATATAACGACCTCGCCACCAAGGAAGAAGTCATAACGGCTGCGGCCATCGACCTCGGTACCCTGCTGCTCGATGGCTACCGCGACGCTGTCGGCCTCAAAAGTAATTTGCTCACCGAAGAGGAGTGCGTAGAGGTATGCCGCATGATTGTACAAGCCTGCGGACTGGCACGCTACAAGGCCGACATAGTCGCCTGCCCCGGTTGCGGACGAACTCTTTACAACCTGCAAGAAGTACTCGACACCATAAAGCCGCGCTTCGAGCATCTGCGCCACCTCAAGATTGCCGTCATGGGCTGTATAGTCAACGGCCCCGGCGAGATGGCAGGAGCCGACTACGGCTATGTAGGAGGAGCCAAGGGCATGGTGAACCTATATCGCGGCATCGAGTGCGTACACCGCAACCTGCCACAGGCCGAAGCGCCCGACGCACTCGAGGAACTTATCAGGGAAGACGGCAACTGGATTGACGCATGAAACTTCCACAAGCACAAATAATTACATTATCTTCGGGCCTACGCCTGGTGTATATACAGCACCATGGCGTAGGTGCCGGTATATTCGGTATCACCGTAGGTGCCGGAAGTGCCGACGAAGGCCCCACGACATACGGCCTTGCACACTTGGTAGAACATACAATATTCAAAGGCACACTGCGCCGACGGCCCTGGCACATAATCAACCGCATGGAGGCTGTCGGCGGTGAGCTTAACGCATTTACTACCAAGGAAGAAACCACGGTCTACACCATATTTCCGCAAGGCGCGGCCGCGAGAGCCATCGAACTCGTCGCCGACCTGGCCATCAACTCGCAGTTCCCCGAAACCGAGCTCGACAAGGAGCGCGAAGTAGTGATTGACGAAATCAACTCATATCGCGACACACCGTCAGAGGCCGTCTACGATGACTTCGAAGACATGGTATATGCCGGCACCCCCTTGGGCCACAACATACTCGGCTCGGCAGAGACAGTTGCCGCCCTTGGCAGCAAGGACTGCCGCGACTTCCTGCACCGTCACTACACTGTCGGCAACACTGTCGTGTTCTATTCCGGCCCACAGTCGCCAAACCATATAGCCGACCTTGTTGAGCGATGTTTCAAAGGTCTGCCGCATGGAGCTGAAAAAAAGCAGACCGCAGCCAACGTCTTCACCACCAAATCGGCCGAGGTAACAATCGACGGTCTACACCAGTCGCACGTCGTGCTCGGCATCGAGGTCGACAGCCTATACGGCGACGGGCGGTATGCCGACGGCCTGTTCTCGAACCTCCTGGGCGGCCCGGGCATGAACTCGTTGCTCAACGTCGAATTGCGCGAACGTCGCGGGCTCGTCTACACTGTCGAGTCGTCGCTGACACGGTTTACATCGTCGGGACTGATGACCGTCTACTTCGGCTGCGACCCCGACGACACCGCCCGCTGCCTCGATTTGTGCCGCCGCACGGCGCGAAAACTTGCCGACACACCGGCCGACACCCTCGAACGACGACTCGACAGGGCCAAGCGGCAGTGGCTCGGCCAACTGGCCATAGGCTCTGAGAACCGCGAGAACCGTATCATGGGCGCAGCACGGGCGTTGCTCCAGACCGGGCGCATTATCACCGATGCCGAGGCCACCGAGCACATACAGACAATCAAAGCCGGGCAAATCAAGTCGCGTGCCGAGGCCCTGCTATCACCTGCAACCTTAATTTTCCACCCTTAATAACTGCCCTATGAAAAAACTACTCAACTCGTTCCTCGTAATCTGCGTGGTATTACTCATGGCTTCGTGTACAAAGAGTGCCCAAAACAAACTCAATGCGACGGCAGAGCAAATCAATCAGGAACTACCGATGGACTTCGGCAACGGCATTTGCATGGATAGCCTTACGTATGACGAGGCTGACAACACACTCATCTTCCACTACGCACTAAGCGAGGAATATCAGACAGTTGGCAGCCTTCGCGGCGCCCACGACGCACAACGCCGCTTCCTCACATCCTACCTTTCGAGCCAGGCGGGCAATGAGTTTACAAAACTCCTCGTCGATGCCAACGCGAACATCAGCCTCGAATACACAGGCTCTAAAACCGGCGATAAGACCACTCTCACATTCTACGCCAAGGAAATCAAGGAAATACTTGACGGCCAAGAAGACGCGCAAGACGACCGCACCGTACTGTCAAACCTTCTCGCAGTCACCAACGACCAGTGCCCGGTACAGCTCAATGGCGACGACCTCGTAATGACCGGCGTTGCCCTCGGTGACGAAAACATAGAATTTTACTATACCTATAACCCCGAAGTCTATGAGTTTGACCCGGCTAATACCGACGCTCTCAAGGCTTTGATGAAACCTGCGCTACAGGAAGAGCTCAGCGCCCCCGGCAATGCCATGCAGTTGGAATTGATGAAGAAACTCAACCTCGGCATCACATACACTTTCGAGGGCGAAGGCCACGACCCCATAACCTTTGGTTTCACAGCACAAGAAGTACAAGAGTTATGATTGACGAAATTCTCGCACACAACCGCGACTTCGTGGCCACGCGAGGATATGAACGCTATGCCACCTCGAAATACCCCGACAAACGCATAGCCATAGTCACGTGCATGGACACGCGCCTTGTCGAGCTGCTGCCGGCGGCACTCGGCATACGCAACGGCGACGTAAAGATGATTAAAAACGCCGGCGGCACCATAACGAACCCCTTCGACTCGACCATGCGCTCGATACTTGTGGCGGTCTACGAACTCGGTGTCAACGAAGTGATGGTCATAGGCCACACAGGCTGCGGCGTACAGGGCATGGACTCGGCCGAGATGCTACGCCTGATGCGTGAGCGCGGTATCGACGACGAGCACATCTCGCTCATGCGCCACTGCGGCATCGACCTCGACAGCTGGCTCCACGGCTTCGACGACACCCCGGCTGCAATCCGCGAGACGGTCGACCTGGTACGGCACCATCCGCTGATGCCGGCCGATGTCAAGGTTGCCGGCTACATCATGGACTCCGTGACAGGCGAGCTTTCAAGCCTCTGACCACACATTGATGCACCGATTAACGATTTTTGGCCAAATTTGACGAATTCATTCTCAAATTTGGTCATTTTCACGAGTTGTTATTCAACAAAATATCACTAACTTTGGGGCAACAATATCGTGCGGCCCCTTACGCAGCCGCGATTACGTGACTAACTTAATTATTACACCATAAAAACCATGGAACTGAAAGAAAAGATTTGCAGTACATTCGAAAGCCGCTTCGGCGGTCACGGCACCTTCTATGCCTCGGCAGGACGTATCAACCTCATCGGCGAACACACCGACTATAACGGCGGTTTCGTATTTCCCGGCGCCATCGACAAAGTAATCATGGCCGAAATCCGCCCCAACAACACCGAAACCGTACGTGTCTACTCAATCGATATCGACGACTACGCCGAGATCGGTCTCAACGAGGCTGATGCTCCCCAGCAGTCTTGGGCTCGATATATCTTCGGCGTATGCCGCGAAATCATCAAACGCGGCGGCAAGGTAGAAGGCTTCGACGCCGTCTTCGCCGGCAATGTACCCCTCGGTGCAGGCCTCAGCTCGTCGGCCGCACTCGAATCTTGCTTCGCTTTCGCTCTCAACGATATGTTCAACGGCAACGCCATCGACAAGTTCGAGCTTGCCCGCATCGGCCAGTCGACCGAACACAACTACTGCGGTGTAAACTGCGGCATCATGGACCAGTTTGCCAGCGTATTCGGCAAGAAAGACCACCTTATGCGCCTCGACTGCCGCTCGATGGAGTTTGAATACTTCCCCTTCAAGGCCGACGGCTACACACTCGTGCTCGTTGACTCTGTGGTAAAACACGAACTCGCCGACTCGCCCTACAACAAACGTCGCGCATCGTGTGAGCGAGTTGCCAAACGCCTCGGCATCGAGACACTCCGCGACGCCGACATGGACATGCTCGACAGCGTGAAGAGCGACATCACTGCCGAAGACTACTTCCGCGCAAAATTCGTCATCGAAGAGAAAGACCGCGTGCTCGCTGTCTGCGACGCCCTTGTCAAGAACGACTTCGACACCGTGGGCCGCTGCATGTACGAGACACACCGTGGCCTTTCGAAAGACTACGAGGTATCGTGCGAAGAGCTCGACTATCTCAACGAAATCGCAAAAGAATGCGGCGTGACAGGTTCGCGCATCATGGGTGGCGGCTTCGGCGGCTGCACCATCAACCTGGTAAGAAACGAGCTGCTGCCCGGCTTCATCGCCAAGGCCAAGGAACAATTCAACGCCAAATACGGCCACGAACCCAAGGTCTACGAAGTCATCATCAGCGACGGCGCCCACAAAATAGAAGACTGAATTACCCCGGTCAGTTTTCGCACCACAAATGCGGAAACTGACTGCTTATTCACAGGGCTGTTTAACGCCCCTCCCCCTGTAAAACCAAATTTCTTACAAACCGATGAATAAGAAGAAAGATACCGTACTCGTATCTGGCGGAGCCGGATATATAGGTACACACACCACCGTGGCCCTCATCGAAGCCGGTTACGACGTGGTGATGATTGACAATTTCTCAAACTCGGAGCCTTCGGCTGTCGAGGGCGTAGAGAAAATCCTCGGTCGCAAAGTCACCTTCGAGGAGTGCAACACATGCGACATCGATGCCCTGCGAGGCGTATTCGAGCGTCACGAGTTTAGCACCGTCATCCATTTTGCCGCATACAAGGCCGTAGGCGAATCGATGAGCGAACCCCTCAAGTACTATCAGAACAATCTGGTATCGTATATGAACATCCTTCAACTGATGAAGGAATTCAAACGTCCCAACATCCTCTTCTCGTCTTCTGCCACCGTCTATGGCGACGCCGAGCATCTCCCCGTCACCGAGGAAACCCCCCGCCAACCGGCAACATCGCCCTACGGCAACACAAAGCAGATTGCCGAGGATATACTGCGTGACTGCTGCGCCGCCTACGAAGGCATGTACGGTATCGCCCTGCGCTACTTCAACCCCATCGGTGCCCATCCCTCGGCACTCATCGGCGAGCTGCCTCGCGGCGTGCCCAACAACCTGCTGCCATTCGTTACCCAGACAGCCGCCGGGCTGCGCGAATGCCTGTCGGTGTTCGGCAACGACTACGATACTCCCGACGGCACATGCCTGCGCGACTATATCGACGTTGTAGACCTTGCCAAGGCCCACGTTGCCGCCGTCGACCGCATGACCGAGGGCAAGATGGAAGCCAAATACGAAATCTTCAACATCGGTACAGGCCGCCCCGTGTCGGTGCTCGAACTGCTCACACGCTTCGAGAAGGCCAACAACCTCAAACTCCCCTACAAAATCGTAGGACGCCGCCCCGGCGACGTGCCTGCCGTATGGGCCGACACCGCCCTGGCAAATAAAGTGCTGGGCTGGAAGGCCGAACGCGACCTCGACGACACCCTGCGCGCTGCATGGGCTTGGGAAAAACATCTACGCAATATCGAATGAAACCTGCCGAAATAAAATACGTTGACAGTGACAAGGGCCGCATAGCCCTTGTCACTCTTACAAATGACAAAGGTGCCCGCGTGGTTCTTAGCGCACTTGGTGCCGGCATTGTCGAAGTTTGGGTACCCGACAAAGAGGGCAAACTCGAAGACGTCGTATTAGGCTATGCCAACCCCCTCGACTATTTCGCCGACGGCCCCTGCGCCGGCAAGGTGCCCGGCCGCTTTGCCAACCGCATTGCCAAGGGTCACTTCACACTCGACGGCGTTGAGTACACCCTGCCTATCAACAACGGTCCCAACAGCCTCCACGGCGGCCCCGAAGGCTTCCAAAACCAGGTGTGGACACTTGTAGAGCACACCGATTCGACCGCCGTATTCCAATACGTGTCGGCCGACGGCGAAATGGGCTATCCCGGCAAGCTGACCGCGACGGCCACTTACGAGTGGACCGAGGGCAATGAACTGCGCCTCAAACTCGAAGCCGAGACCGACAAGGCCACCGTCGTCAACCTCACCAACCACGCATACTGGAACCTGTCGGGCCACAACTCGGGCAGCGTGCTCGACCACGAGCTGCAACTCAAGGCATCGACCTATCTGCCCACCGACTCGACCCTCATCCCCGAGGGTGTTGCTGTCGATGTAGCCGGGACTCCGATGGACTTCACATCTCCCAAGACCCTCGGCCGCGACATCAAACTGCCCTTCCCGGCCCTCGAGTTCGGCAAAGGCTACGACAACTGCTGGGTCATCGACGAGTACAAACCCGGGCGCACGCAAATCGTGGCAGTGCTCACCGACCACAAGTCGGGCCGCGTGCTCGAGGTAAGCACCGACCAGCCCGGCGTGCAGGTATATACCGGCAACTGGCTCGCCGGAAGCCCCGCCAACAAATCGGGCCGCAGCTACAACGACTACGACGGCGTGGCCATCGAGTGCCAGAACTTCCCCGACGCGCCCAATGTAGAAGCCTTCCCCACCGCAGTATTACGCCCGGGCGAGAAATATAAACGCCACATAAACTTCCAGTTTAAAGCTCTTTAAATGTTTATGGTTTAGAGTTTAAGGTTTAGTTAATAGTAAAAGCTATACGAAACTATCAACTAAACCTTAAACTTTAAACCATAAAACCAACGAATAAACCACAAACCTTAAACCATAAACACTTAAGTAATATGAAACCAACCCTATACATACTTGCCGCAGGCATGGGTAGCCGCTACGGAGGTCTCAAACAGCTCGACGGCCTCGGCCCCAATGGTGAAACAATCATGGACTACTCTGTCTTCGATGCGCTCCGTGCCGGCTTCGGAAAAATCGTGTTCGTAATCCGCAAGGATTTCGAGGCTGACTTCCGCGAAAAGGTACTGTCGAAGTACGAAGACAAGGTGCCTGTAGAAGTAGTATTCCAATCTATCGACAAACTTCCCGAAGGCTACACCTGCCCGGCAGACCGCACCAAGCCCTGGGGCCCTGCACATGCCGTGCTCATGGCCACCGGAACTATCAACGAGCCTTTCGCTGTTATAAATTCTGATGACTTCTATGGCCGCGATAGTTTTGCCGTACTTGCCAAGGAACTCATGCGCGAACGCACACGCAAAGGCGACTACTGCATGGTAGGCTTCCGCGTTGCCAACACTATGTCGGAAAACGGCGGCGTAAACCGTGGCGTATGCCAGACCAAAGACGGCGAGCTCACGTCGGTGGTCGAGTGCAAGGATATCTGCTACGATGCCGACCACAACATCGTATACAAGGACGAGAACGGCGAAGAACACACCCTGGCTCCCAATGTGCCAGTGTCGATGAATATGTGGGGCTTCACTCCCGACTACTTCGACTTAGCCAACCGCGAGTTCGAGAAATTCCTCAGCGAGAAAATCAACGTGCCCAAGTCGGAACAGGTAATACCCGATGTGGCCGACGCACTGATAAAGTCGGGCGAGGCCACAATAAAGGTACTCGATACCGACAGCCGCTGGTTCGGCGTGACATACGCCCAGGACCGCCCCGCCGTGGTAGAGAAATTTGCCGAACTTCACCGCAACGGCGAATACCCCACCCCGCTCTTCTCCAAGAAGTAAATCACAAACTTCCCATAACAAAAAAAGGCTGCCCAAAAGCAGCCTTTTTAGTTATGGGAAAGTCGTTATTAGCGCATTTCGAGGTAGGTCACCTTGTCCATGTCGCCATAGTTGAGGTTTTCACCGCCCATACCCCAGATGAACATGTAGTTAGAGGTACCTGCGGCAGCGTGGATTGACCACTCGGGGTTCATCACTGCCTGGCCTTCGTGGAGCCAGATGAGACGATTTTCCTGGGGCTCGCCGAAGAGGTGGCAAATCGCGTTGCCTTCGGGAAGGTTGAAGTAGTAGTAAACCTCTACGCGACGGTCGTGAGTGTGGGCAGGCATAGTGTTCCATACCGAGCCGGGCATGAGCTCGGTCAGACCCATCTGCAACTGGCAGGGGCCCTCTTCGAGCACGTTGCTCACGATAAGCTGGTTGATGACGCGGTCGTTGCTCTCTTCCATCTTGCCGGCCTTGATTATATTGGCCTTGATAGAACCCTTGCGACCGTCGATGGTAATCAACTGGGTCTTATATGCCTTGTGGGCAGGGGTAGAGTTGAGGTAGAACTTGGCGGGGTTGGCAGCGTCTTTCGATGCGAAAGTAACCACCTTGTTGCCACGGCCAACATAGAGGGCGTCTTTGAAGTGGAGCTCGTAAGACTTGCCGTCGACAGTCACGATGCCGTCGCCGCCGGTGTTGATTACACCGAGCTCGCGGCGCTCGAGGAAGTATTCTGCCTTGAGGGGGTCGATAGTCTCGAGGGTTACAGTCTTGCCTACAGGGATTACGCCGCCATATACGATACGGTCGTACATCGAGTAAGTAAGGTTGATTTTATTCTGCTCCATCACCGTGGGCATCAGGAAACGCTCACGGAGCTGTTTTGTATCATACTCCTTGAAGTCCTGGGGGTGAACGGCACGGAGGATTGAGTAAGTTGTCTGGGCACCTGCGGCGAGGGTCATAAGGCCAAGGGCAAGTGCAAGGAGTGTCTTCTTCATATATTACTTGTAATTCGGTTTTATAGTATAACTACTTAACACGTGAAATTATTGTGAAAGCCTCCTTACATTTTTCAGTAATATAGGCCCAGTCACCAGCAGCTACCTTGTCTTTGGGGAAGAGCTTCGAGCCCATGCCCACGCAGAACACGCCGGCCTTGAACCATGCGGTGAGGTTTTCTTCGGTAGGCTCTACGCCGCCGGTCACCATGAGTTTAGACCAGGGCATGGGAGCAAGAAGGCCTTTTACGAATTTCGGGCCGAGGACGTCGCCGGGGAACACCTTGCAGAGGTCACAGCCGCTTTCCTGGGCTGCGCCTACCTCGCTAATCGTGCCACAACCCGGGGTATAGGGCACGAGTCGGCGGTTGCAGACAGGCGAAATTTCGGGGTTGAAGAGCGGGCCTACTACGAAGCATGCACCGAGCTGTATATAGAGGGCGGCTGTGGCCGGGTCGACAACAGAACCGACACCGAGGGCGAGCTCGGGGCACTCGACGGCGGCATATTTAACGAGCTCACCGAAGATTTCGTGAGCAAAGTCGCCACGGTTGGTAAACTCGAAGGCGCGTACACCGCCGTCGTAGCAAGCCTTGACTACGGCCTTGGCAACCTCGAGGTCTTTATGATAGAACACCGGCACCATGGGTGCAGCGGCGATTTTGGCCATTACGGCCTGTTTATCAAATTTTGCCATTATTTTTAAGGTTAAGGGTTAAAGGTTAAAGGTTAAAGGTAGGGGAATTGTTGGTTATCAATCTCATTAAACCTTAAACCTTAACCTTTAACCAATTATTATCAACGCTGCACGCGGCCATTTGCGCTGCCGCCGGCAAGAGCCTCTACTTCGGCAGCACTAACGAGGTTGAAGTCACCGTTGATAGTTTGTTTTAGAGCAGATGCCGCCACTGCGAACTCGAGGGCTTCGCCCTGGGTCTTCATTGTCAGCAGGCCGTGGATAAGACCACCCGAGAAGCTGTCGCCGCCACCGACACGGTCGATGATGGGGTTGATGTCGTAGCGTTTGCTCTGGTAGAATTCCTTGCCGTTATAAATCATGGCCTTCCAGCCGTTGTGAGTAGCCGAGAACGACTCGCGCAAGGTCGAAACAACATATTTGAAGCCGAATTCCTTCATCATGGCCTCGAATATACCCTTGTAGCCTTCGGCATCGGTGTTGCCACCCTCAACGTCGGCATCGGGCTTGAAGCCGAGGCACAACTCTGCATCTTCCTCGTTGCCGATGCACACATCGACATATTTCATCAGCGGGCGCATGATGCTCTGGGCCTTCTCACTCGTCCACAGTTTCTTGCGGAAGTTGAGGTCGACCGAAACAGTCACGCCGTGACGCTTTGCAGCCTCGCAGGCAAGGCGTGTCAGCTCGGCAGCTTCGTCGCTGATAGCCGGGGTGATACCGCTCCAGTGGAACCAGTCGGCACCCTCCATGATAGCGTCGAAATCGAAATCTTCGGGCTTGGCCTCGGCAATCGACGAACCGGCACGGTCATAAATCACCTTAGAGGGACGCATCGAAGCACCTGTCTCGCAATAGTAGATACCCACGCGCTTGCCACCACGGGCAATATAGTCGGTATGCACGCCATAACGACGCAGGGCGTTGACAGCGGCCTGGCCGATTTCGTGTGTAGGCAGTTTGCTTACAAAATAGGCGTCATGGCCATAGTTGGCGCAACTGACAGCAACGTTGGCTTCGCCGCCGCCCCATATTACATCGAAGTTGTCTACCTGCACGAAACGCTTGCAGCCGGCAGGCGAAAGGCGGAGCATAATCTCGCCTAAGGTTATGACTTTCATTCTTGTGACTGTATTTCTGTTGAGTTACGTTCAATCATTAATTTCTGGTTGCGTATGATTTGTACGCGGTTCCACCACATCAGTCCCATAGTAGCGACCACGAGCAGGCCCGAGCCAATCCACTTGAGGTTTTCGGTGCACTGGAATATAATCCATGCCAGGGGCGATGCGGCAAAGTCGAGACTGCCGCCTTCGAAACCGGTGGGGATATTCACGGCGGCATCACCGGTAGCCTCGTACACATCGTGGGCGGCAAGGGTGAACCATTGTGCGAGGTTGGTCACGCTGTAGAGACCGAGGACTATCACCACAAGGCCGACGATAAAGGTCTTGAACACGTTGCCCTTGGTATAGGGAAGAACCAGGGGGAAAACGTAGAACATACCGGCCAGCGAGGCCAGGGGCAGGAACTCGTTACCGGGCATGAGCACGGCCAGTATCAGGGTGACAGGGATAAGGAGCAGCGACACTACGAGGGTGGTGGGATGACCGATTACAAGGGCCGGGGTCATGCCGATATTGAGGCCGTCGGCACCCTTGAACTTACGGGCTATCAATGCACGTGTGGCATCAGAAATCGGCTTCAAGCCCTCGATAAAGAGGACGGTCACACGGGGGATAAGTTCCATCACGGCACCCATCTTGATGCCGAGGCCGAGGATATAAGGGATTTTATCAACAATTTCTCCCCACGATTTGCAGGTAAGGCAGCCGATGGCTATACCTATAATCACACCAAGCACCAGGGGTTCGCCGAGGAGGCCGAATTTTTTCTTCATGCCCTCGGCATCAATCTCGATGTCGCGGACACCGGGGATGGCGTCGAGACCCTTGTTGATAGCCCAGGCAAACGGCATGAAACCCGCGCAGAAAGGCTGAGGTATCGAAATACCGTCCATGTCCTTGTAGAAATTCTGGAACTTCTTGGCAGTGATATCGGCAAGAATGAGGGTTATGATATAGCAGATTATGGCACCGAAGAAACCCCAAGCAAGCGAGTCGCTGGCGAAATAGATTACGGCACCGATAAAGGCGAAGTGCCAGTAGTTCCAGAGGTCGATATTGACAGTGCGCGTGGTCTTGGTGAGCAGCATGAGCAGGTTGACGCCAAGGCAAACCGGGATGATGAAGGCACCCACGGCGGTATTGTAGGCCACGGCGGCGGCGGCAGGCCAGCCCATGTCGAAAATCTTGAGCTGGAGGTCATAGATATCTACAACGGTATCGAGGGCCGGGCCAAGGGCCGAGGTCAACAGGGCCGTCACAATCGACAGGCCGATAAAGCCGACACCGACTTTGAGGCCCGACTTGAATGCGTCGCTTAGTTTGATACCGATGCAGACACCGAGGACGGTGAAGATGATAGGCATCATCACGGCGGCGCCAAGACCGATAATATATTTGAATACTTCTTCCATTAATTGAGTTGTGGAGTTGGTGAGGAGAATATTTTGAAGTTTAAAGTGAGAAGTTCGGAGGTAAATTTGTCAAAGAGAGGAGCGGGAAGGGCGGAGCCTGGTGCGACTCCTGTCTTCTCACTCCTCACTCATGACTTTTTACTTAGGCTGTTTGCCGATGTAGGCGAGGATGCCGCCGTCGACGTAGAGCACGTGGCCGTTTACGAAGTTCGAGGCGTCAGATGCCAGGAATACAGCCGGGCCCATGAGGTCTTCGGGTGTGCCCCAGCGGCCTGCCGGAGTCTTGGCGATGATGAACTGGTCGAAGGGATGACGGCTGCCGTCGGCCTGGCGTTCGCGCAGGGGTGCTGTCTGGGGGGTTGCGATGTAGCCCGGGCCGATGCCGTTGCACTGGATGTTGTGCTCGCCATATTCCGAGCAGATGTTGCGGGTAAGCATCTTGAGGCCACCCTTGGCAGCAGCGTATGCGCTGACGGTCTCGCGGCCGAGTTCGCTCATCATCGAGCAGATGTTGATGATTTTGCCGTGACCTTTCTTAATCATGCCGGGGATAACGGCCTTGGCGCAGATGAAGGGGGCAACAAGGTCGATGTCGACAACCTTGCGGAAGTCGGCCACGTCCATCTCGTCCATGGGGATACGTTTGATGATACCGGCGTTGTTGACAAGGATGTCGACGCCGCCCATAGTCTTCTCGATGTCGGCTATCATTGCCTGTACGCCGGCCTCGTCGGTAACGTCGCACATATAGCCCTTGGCATCGATGCCGGCTTCTTTATAGTTTGCCACGCCCATGTCCATAGACTCCTGGGTGTTGCAGTTGAAGACGATTTTTGCGCCTGCCTCGTGGAAGGCCTTGGCAATTGCGAAACCGATGCCGTAGACACCGCCAGTTACGAGGGCTACCTTGCCCTCAAGTGAAAAGTTTACCATGATATTAACTATTTTAGTAGTTTGAAATATTAGTTATGTTCTTCGATTGTCTTCATCAACTTCATAGCATCGACATACTGCTCGATACCCTCGGCCACGCGGCGTGCGTCCTGCATGGCGTGTACGACGGTTGCCGGGCGCGCCGTGACGTCGCCACCGGCAAATACGCCCTTGCGAGTGGTCATGCCGTAGGGCACGTCGCGGGTTATGACATAGCGTTTGTCGTCTACATCTATCCCCGTCGTGGTCGACACGATGCGGCTGGCAGGCGACGAGCCTACGGCAAAGATTACCTTGTCGGCAGGCAGGGGGTACTCGCCTGTCGGGTCGGTGATGACAATCCCGTTGACCTTGCCCTTGTCGTCGGCAAGAATTTCCTTGACCGAAGTCTCCCAGCGGAATTTCACGCCTTCCTCTACAGCGTCGTTATACTCGGCCTTGAGGGCACTCATATGCTCGATAGTGCGATGATAAAGTATCGTGACTTCCGAGGCGTCGAGGCGCAGGGCCGTGCGGGCGGCGTCGATGGCGGTGTTGCCACAGCCGATTACAAACACGCGGTCGCCCTGGCGCACGGGGACCTCTTCGCGAGTAATCAGGCCCGAGTTATAAAGGCTCACGCGGCGCAGGAACCAGATGGCCTGACGCACGGCATCGTAGTCGGCACCGGGTATGGGCAGCTTGCGCGGCTTGCCGACGCCCGTGCCCATGAATATGGCATCGAATCCCTGCTCGAAGAGCTGGTCGATATTGCAGTCGGGGCCTATGGTGACATTGCAGTGTATGGTCACGCCGAGTTCGCAAATCCGCTTGATTTCGCGGCGCACGACGGCCTTGGGCAGGCGGTACTCGGGTATACCGAACATCAGCACGCCGCCGGGCTCGGGCTCCATCTCGAAAATCTCGACTTCGAAACCTTTACGCGCCAACTCGCCGGCCACGGTAAGGCCTGCAGGGCCGCTGCCTATCACGGCAATGCGGCCGCGCGTCTTTGGCAGCAGTTCGGGGTGGGTAAGGTTCATATCGCCGTCAAAGTCGGCAACGAAGCGCTCGAGCTCACCGATGCGTATAGGCGCGCCCTTCTTGCCCATGACACAATTGCCTTCGCACTGGCGCTCGTGGGCACAGACGCGGCCGCATACTGCCGGCAGGTTGCTGCGGCCGTTGATGATGGCCATGGCGTTGCCGAGATTACCCAACGACAGTTCGTGTATCCAGTCGGGAATATCATTGCTCACCGGGCACCCCTTTTTACACTGGGGCACCTTGCAGTGAAGGCACCGCTTGGCTTCGGCTATTGCCTCGCGCATGGTAAAGGGCTTGGCACCGGCTGTCTGAAATTGGTTTTCCATTTCTATATATTTTTCGTCCGCACGAGCCGGCAACCCTGGTTGTCGACACTGCAGACCTTTTATATGATACTATCAACATTGCAAATTTACTCAATTTTTAAATAAAAACCATAACTAAAACCCTTTATCTTTATGCACAATTCACTCCACAGGTACCTATAACCGTTCACATAGGGGCACAAATTGATTATTACGCCCCATTTACTGCCTGTTTTCACCTCAAATATTTTTGCCAACTTTGACTCCGTCTTAGATACTTCCGCTCGGCAAATTCAAAATAAATTTTGATTTGCTCTCGACTTATCCGTATCTTTGCATCATCATAGATTTGGAGTATGGAAAAGATACGTTGCATAGTAGAGGGAGTCAGTTATCACAACCCCGACAACGACTGGGCGGTGGTACGAGTCAAGACCGACCCCGGCAACAAGCGCCTCATAGCCACAGGGACGCTCGGCGACCTCGCACCGGGCACCTGTGTAGAGCTTGCGGGCGACTATCGCGACGACCCTCGCTACGGCCCGCAATTCACTGTCGAATCGTGGAGCGAGATGATGCCTGTCAGCGTCAAGGGCATAGAGCGATACCTCGCCTCGGGCCGTATCAAAGGTGTTGGCAAGGCGTCGGCAAAGGCAATCGTCAACACATTCGGAAAAGACACAATCGAAATACTCGACAATCATATCGACCGCATTGCCGAGGTACCGGGGCTGGGAAAGAAACGTATAGAGCAAATCAAGGCCGGATGGCAACGACACACCGAAATGCGCCAGATGCTAATCGGCCTACAGGGCTACGGCATATCGGCTGCGTATGCCTCGAGAATATACAAAGCCTATGGTGCCGACTCGCTAAGCAACATCAACTCTAATCCATACCGCCTTGCCGAAGATATCGACGGCATAGGCTTCAAGACCGCCGACGATATCGCCACCGGCATGGGCTATCAGGCCAACGACCCTCGCCGCATAGCCGCCGGCATACTCTTCGCACTACGCAAATCTGCCGACGACGGCAACGTCTTTGTGCCTTATGACGAGTTGGCGCGCATGACGGCTTCAATCCTCGGCACCGCCGAGGGCGAGGTCTGCGACGCCGTCGCTACCCTTTGCGCCGACAAGAAGGTCATCACAGAGGCCGACGCGGTCTACCTGCCCATGTACTACTATGCCGAACGAGGCTCGGCACGCCGTCTGCAAAAACTATTGTCGGCACCATGCCCTGCCGCCAAAGCGACCGCCCCCGACCGCGCCCCCGAAGGCATGGTGTACGACGGCGCGCAGCAACAGGCAATCGACTGCGCCGTCGGGTCGAAAGTGATGATACTCACCGGCGGCCCGGGCACAGGCAAGACCACTACTGTCAAAGGGATAATCGCGACATTCAAGGCCCGCAAGATGAAGATACTGCTCGCCGCACCGACCGGACGCGCGGCAAAGCGCATGAGCGAGACAACCGACATGGAAGCACGAACCATACACCGGCTGTTAGAATACAACCCCTTCGAGGGCTTTATGCGCAATGAGGAAAACAAGCTCGACGGCGACGTGCTCATCGTCGACGAGTGTTCGATGATTGACCAGTTATTGTTCTACACCCTCGTCAAGGCCATGCCCGACAGCATGAGGCTGATATTGGTTGGCGATACCGACCAGCTGCCCAGCGTGGGGGCCGGGAACGTGCTGCACGACATAATAGCCTCGGGCACGGTTCCCGTGGTACGGCTGACACGTATATTCCGCCAGGCTATGGCCAGCCGCATAGTCACCAATGCCCACGCTATCAACGCCGGCCAGAACCCCGACATCTCGAACGGGCGCGACTCCGACTTTTTCTTTATCAACACACCCGACGACGCCATACCCGAAACCATCGTAAGCCTCATCGGCACACGTTTGCCAAAGACCTACGGTCTCGCGCCGTCAGAAATACAGGTTCTGACGCCTATGTATAAGGGCGAAATAGGGGCAGCAGCCCTGAACGCCCGCCTGCAACAGGCCGTAAACCCTCGCGGCCAAAATATAAGGCACGGTGAGACAATTTTTCGCACCGGCGACAAAGTGATGCAGGTAAAAAACAATTATGACAAAAACATCTTCAACGGCGACATAGGCTATATAACGCATATCGACCAGCACGACGACAAGATAATCGTGAAATTCGACCGCTCAGAAATCGAATACAAGTCGTCGGAACTCGACGAAATAATGCAGGCTTATGCCGTGACCATACACAAAAGCCAGGGGTCGGAATTCCCCATAGTAGTAATGCCCATAACGATGAAGCACTATGTGATGCTGCAGCGCAACCTCATCTACACGGGCATAACACGTGCCAGGAAAATCTGCGTGCTCGTGGGCAACCCGTTCGCCCTGTCGTATGCCGTGGGCAACCACCTGACCTGCACTCGCAACACGCGCCTGAGCGAACTATTGAAAGATAAAGGTTAAGGGTTAATGAGATTATCGGCAGCTCATTAACCCTTAACCTTTAAACTTTAACCCTCAACTTCCGAAAACGGAAGTTGAATAATTATTCCGGTCTTGGGATGCCGTCTTTCTGGCAGCGCTTGGTCATTGCATCGATACGCGACTGGGTCTCGGGGTGCGAAGAAAACATCTTCTGCACATAGCTCGATTTCGAACCGGCTTCCTGTTCCATCTTCATGAACTTCTCAAACGCCATAACCATGCCCCAGGGATTTTTGCCTGTCGAAATCAAGAAATCGTAGCCGCAGTTATCAGCTTCCTTTTCCTGTTTCTGCGAGTATTTTGCATTGAGCAGGCTTTGGCCGAGATTACCCAACTGCGACTCGGTGAGCTTGGCAGCGACACCGCCGGCCGAGGCAATGGCATCTTTAGCCGCGCCTGTGAGCAGTTCGTTGCGGAAAGCGTTCTTAGAGTGATGCTTCATCACATGACCGATTTCATGGCCGATGATACCGAGCAGTTCGTCATCGCTCATTATGTCCATCAGCGACGAGAAAACACGCACACTGCCGTCGGGACAGGCAAAAGCATTGACATCTATTACGTCGTACACTTTGAAATTCAATGGTATGCCGTCGGCCTCGGTGACACCCTCGGTAAGTTTGCGCAAGCGCACGGTATAGGGGTTGTCTTCGGGAAGCACCGGGTTGTGGGTGTCCATCCAGTCTACCGACTCCTTGACATAAGCCGCCATATCGGCATCGGTAAGTGTCAGAGCCTTAGCGGCTTTGGCTGCGCCGCCGATTGCCTTCGAAAGGTTAAACTGTGCCGACACCGGGAGTACGGCCAGCACAAAGAGAATTGCAAAAGTTATCTTTTTCATTGTCTTTGGATATATTTTTCATGCAAAGTTACAAAATTCTGCGGACTTCGCAATAATAGCAAACGGTCGTTTTTTTATCGAAAAATTTGGCTCTTTGCGAAACTCTGATTACCTTTGTTCCGAATTAAGATTTATCATTATGAAAAAACTTTACTTATTGATTTTCGCTGCGGTACTTGCTGTGAATATATCGGCACAAGACCTCGGCGGCAGCCCCAAGACCCGCCACCAGATGGCTGAATTTGTCGAACCGGCCCAGCGCCCCAACATCGACTACAGCGCCCGCAAGTCACTGCGCCGAGTCAAAAGCAAAATACAGATGCCCGACCCTATCAACGTACAGGAAATACAGGGCGTCTACATATTCCACTTCTTAGGATATGTAGGAGGTGACATCGAGCCTACCCACTATTCATGCGGCGAAATGAACATCATCGCCACAGGAGACAACACAGTGAAAATCGGCCCCTTCTATTGGAATGTCTACTTCGACGGCGTTTTCGATGCCGCCACACACACCATTACCATAAGCAAAGACCAGGCCCAGCCCATCCTCAACCAGACAAGTGTCAAGCTCAACTTATTTGCTACCGACATCAACACCATGGAACGCGACGATGTCCTTCTTCAAATCGATGCCGCCAACCACATGATTTACTGGGAATCGTCAACCCAGATTGCCGAAATAGCGCAAGTGGGCAGCGACGTGCCCGCCTTGTCGGCAATGGGCCTGTATATCGATTACGCAAACACCTATATGATGAGCTACGATATCGAGGGTTCAAGACTTGTTGGCCCTTATAGGAGCTGGCTCTGGGTCGAACCTGTCGACGGCCAACGTGACCAAATCTCGGTATCCAACTTCTGCGACCTCTCCACCCTCTACCCCATGACCCTGACGGTCAATAACGACAACCGTACTGCGACAGCGACAAACGCCCAAGGTTTCTTTAGAGGCAACGACCTATACTTGTGGAGCCTTGACGAAAACGACGCACCGGTGTCACGCACGCTGACATTCGACGCAGGCATATACAATGTCCCCGGCGATGACGAAGCCAACGAACGCAACCTGATGGCCCTCACAATTCCCGCCGCCGGAGCGATGCTTCACGACAAGTCGGACGGACTTCTATATGCCGACATACAAATCATCATGCCCTTCGACCCGTTCAGCACCGGTGTAAACGATATCGAGGCCGACGACAATGCCCCTGTCGAATATTTTAACCTCCAAGGCGTGCGCGTCGACAATCCCGGTCACGGCCTATATATAATGCGCAAAGGCAATTCGACAAGTAAAGTAATATTATAATACCGACATATAACCAATCATGAAACGAATTTCAATCATGCTGGCAGCGATGGGAATCGCCCTCGGCTGTTTTGCGCTCGAAAAACCAAGCACCGCCAAAGACCTCACCGGCCTTTACTATATGGAGGGCTATATCAACGAACAAAACCAGGGTTGGGCTCAGCGCAACGTCGGTGCAGTGACCATCTCGCTCTCCGACGAGGGCAAACTCACTGTCGACAACTTCTACTATCGCGGACTGAGCTACGAAATCGAATTCGACGCCCTGGCTCAGACAATCACCATCCCCCTCAACCAGACTTCGACCGGCAACAACGCCACAGAGCTTACTGTCTACAACTACGATTTCAACACCCGTAAAGCCACACCTGTCGTTTTCACAATCGACACAGCTCACCGTGTAATATCTTTCAACGGTGTCAACAACGGTCGCCTGGACAACGCCATCCTACTCGCCATGCCCGGTATGGAACCCGGCAGGAACTACGTGTCGGCCATAGCCCAGACCTATATATGGTACACCAACAGCCAGATGCAGACTCGCACAATCGAGCAATACAACCAGGGCACAAGCACAGCCTACCCTATCTGGGTAGAGATGAAAGACGGCAACCTGATTGTCGACAACTTCGCCGGTAACGGTTTCTATTCTTACCCCGTAACGTTCACCATCGACAATGCCAACATGCTTGCATACGCAAACGACCAGGTAATTACCGAACACGACGGGGTGAAATACTATCTGTGGGGCTCTGACGGACAGTACCTCGAGGATAAAAACGTAGGCTTTGTCGGCGGTGCCGTCGAGGGCGAAGAAGGCTGGTGGTCACTCACGACGAGTGGCACAATCGGTATCCTCAACGACAACTACACCACTACCACTCCCCCGACTACGACACAATACGACAAGTTCTTTGTCGAGGCTATCATATTCCTTCCCTTCAACCCCTTCCAGACCGGTGTCGAGGCTATTGTAACCGACAACGACGCGCCCATAGAGTTCTACAACCTCCAGGGCGTCCGCGTTGCAAATCCTTCGCAGGGAATCTATATACGCCGCCAGGGCAACACCTCGAGCAAAGTCATCGTAAAATAGCATAAAAACCGCTCGTCATAAAGGCCGCTCATCGTAGCGGCCTTTTTTGTGCCCTAATTTTTGTCATTCCAATATCATATGGTGTGAAATCTGCAAAGAATACTTCGGAAATATTCAGAACAAGGTGCTTGGTTCAGTTGTTAAATATTCATAATACGCCCTTAAGACCGTGGGCTCCTTGCTGTTGCCACAGGTCTGAGAGGTTTTGAGCCGATTAACTGATATTCACCATATGATACGTTTCAATTATTTTTCGAGAGTCTTGATTTCGGGGACTGTGGTCCTGACGGGTATTTTATGCGCATGTCATCACGAAAAGGCAACGGTCGCTGCCCCTCCGCGCGTTGCAGTCAAAGTTGCCGGGTCATCGGCAGCAAACTCCGACGGACGTAGTTTTTCGGGCACTGTAGAATCGGCTGACGAATCAACAGTCAGCTTCTCGGTGCCGGGTACCATCACTAAAATCTTTGTTGACGAAGGTCAAAGAGTTGGCAAGGGCCAGATTCTTGCAAAAGTTAAGAGTGAGAGCCTACAAAATGCCAGCAATATTGCCAACGCCGAACTCGAAGAAGCCCGCGACGCCTACCACCGATTGAAAAGGCTGCATGATGCCGACGCCCTTCCCGACATAAAGTGGGTAGAAGTTCAGTCGAAGTTAAAGCAGGCCGAGAACGCGGCCGAACTTGCCAACAGGGCCGTAAGCGATGCCACACTTACATCGCCCCTCTCGGGCTATGTTTCCCAAAAGCTGGCCGATGACGGTCAGACTGTGATTGCAGCGCAGCCCGTGCTCAGAATCGTAGACCTTGACAAACTGCAGGTCAACATCTCAGTGCCAGAAAACGAAATATCGGCCTTCACAATCGGAACCACAGCCAATATTACTGTGGCCGCCACCGACAGCATCAGGATTACAGGCAAACTCGGACAAAAAGGAGTGGTTGCCGACCCGCTCACACGCACCTACAATGTGAAATTCGACATCACGAATGCCGGGGGCAGAATCCTCCCGGGTATGATAGCTGCTGTAAACGTCGAAGGATTGTCTACCGACCCGGCGACTGTGACTAACACGCAGATGACGCTTCCCTCCCAGGCCGTGCTGCTTGCCGCCGACAACCGCCTCTTTGTATGGGTTGTAAAGGATGGCAAAGCCATGCAACGTTTCGTGACCGCCAACGAACTGTCGGCCGACGGCGTTAAAATCCTTTCGGGCATAGCCCCCGGCGACAGCGTGATAGTGGCCGGTATGCAGAAAGTGAGCAACGGCACACAAGTGACAGTAGCCGAATAATTCATCACCAATAACGAGTAAACTACAATGGCAACAAATAACAACGACCAGCGGTCGACTTCACCACAGCCGTCGAGACCGACGGATGCGACCTCTCAACAGGGGCCGCAACCGCTCGCGCACCCCAACCCGATAGTTACGGCGGGTATAAAATACCGCAAGGAGGTCATACTTCTCGTGTGCGTGCTCATAGCCTTCGGCATATATGCCCTCAAGGTTATGAACAAGAACGAATTCCCTTCGTTTACCATCCGCGAGGGCGTGGTTGCCGCTGTATATCCAGGAGCCACAGTCGAGCAGATAGAAAACGAAGTGCTCAAGCCGCTCGAAGACTATATATTTTCTTACAAGCAGGTAGATAAGAAGAAGACCCACTCGCAAATCAGTTCGGGAATGTTGATTATATTCGTCGAGCTTGACAACAACGTACAAGACTCCAAGCCGTTCTGGAACGAGTTTAAGATAGGCATGGAGCAGGTGAAACTGACATTGCCGCCGGGCGTGCTTGCCGTTGAGACCCTTAGTAACTTCGGCGACACATCGGCGCTGCTCATAACCATGCAGAGCGACGACAAGACATATCGCGAACTGGGCGACTATATGGACAAACTGAAAGACCGCCTGCGCACCGTAGAAAGCGTAGGCACCATGAATGTCACCGGCAAGCAGACCGAGCAGATTGCCGTCTATCTCAACCCCGAAAAGCTGAAGCACTACGCGCTGTCAGAGACTACAGTCGGGGCAACGCTCCTTGCACAGGGCTTCCAGACAACGGGCGGCTCGCTCAAGAGCGGGCACTACACCCTGCCCATAATCGTGACACGGTCGGTCAACTCGATAGCCGACGTGGCCGACATGATAGTACTATCTACACCCGACGGCAGCGTGGTACGTCTGGGCGACATAGCCGACATACGCCGCGAATATCCGGAGGCCGAAAGCTATATTACCAACAACTTTCAGAAGTGCATACTGCTGAGTGTGCAGATGAAAGAGGGCTACAACATAGTCGAGATGGGCAAGGAAGTTGACAAACAGATTGAGGCTTTCAAGTCTGAAATTCCCGAAAGCGTCACACTGTTCAAGATTACCGACCAGCCGGTGGTGGTCAACAATTCGGTAAACTATTTCCTGGTCGAACTGCTCGTGGCCATCATAGCCGTGGTAATCGTGATTATGCTGCTCCTCCCGCTCAGAGTGGCGCTGATTGCCGCATCCACCATCCCCATAGCCATCTTTATATCGCTGGGCCTCTTCTATGCCTTCGGGATAGAGCTCAATACTGTGACCCTTGCCTGCCTCATCGTATCGCTCGGCATGATTGTAGACAACTCTGTGGTAATCATCGACGACTACGTAGAACTGATATCCGAGGGCATGGACCATTACCATGCCACACTTAGGGCCGGCACAGAGTTCTTCAAGGCTATATTCTCGGCCACCCTCGCCATTTCGGTCACTTTCTTCCCGTTCCTAATCACGATAAAGGGAATGTTCCGCGACTTTCTCACCGACTTCCCCTGGGGCATGACAATCATCCTGTTTGTATCACTGTTGGTTGCCGAGCTCCTGGTGCCATACATGCAGTACAAACTTATAAAGAAACCCATCTACAGGCTCCAGCAAGAGGCCATTGCCTCGGGCAAAAAGAAATTTAGTTTCTTCGTATCGATGCAGAAAGGCTACAACAAGCTAATCGACTGGTGCTTTGCGTGGCCGAAAACCACCATAGCCCTCGGCGTAGCCTTTACCGTGGCCGGCTCGTGGCTCTTCATAGTTCATCCACTCCAGCTCATGCCCATCGCCGAGCGCAACCAGTTTGCCGTAGAGATTTTCCTGCCCCAGGGCACATCGGTCGAACGCACCACCGTGATAGCCGATTCTTTGGAAAACATACTGTCGAAAGACCCGATGGTGGTTTCGATAGCCTCGTTCCACGGGTGTTCGTCGCCCCGTTTTCAGGCCACGTACGCCCCCCAGGTCGGAGGGCCCAACTTCGCACAGTTTATTGTCAACACCCAAAGCAACGATGCCACTATCGAGGTGCTCAATAGGTTTACCGAAAAGTACGAGAGCTATTTCCCCGATGCCTTTGTGAGATTTAAGCAGCTTAGTTACTCAACCGCCGACTATCCGGTGCAGATAAAGTTGTCGGGAGCCGATGCCGCCACCCTCAAGAAAGTGGCCGACTCGGTGGCAGCGGTAGCGCGGCACGTGCCAGGGTTGCGAAACGTGCGCACATCTTTAGACAACCCGCTGGCATCGGCGGCAGTAAGCCTCGACCGCGACCGCGCCGAACGCTTCGGCCTCAACTCTACCTTGGTCGAGACATCCCTTGCCATGCGTTATTCGCCGGGCTTGCCTGTGGCTACCATGTGGGAGGGCGACTACGGTATCCCGGTCACACTCAAGACGGGCACCTCGACGCGCAGTTCGATTGACCAGCTCGAAAACGAACCGATGCCGGTAATAGGTCTCGCCACCGTACCCCTGCGACAGATATCGACTGTCAGCCCCGAGTGGCATGACGGGATGCTGACGCACTATAATGGCATAGCAACGGTTTCAGTGATAGCCGAAGTGCAGCGCAACGTCAACGTGATAGACCGCACCGAGGTGCTGATGGACAGCATCAGCCACATGAACCTGCCGCCCGACATCACCATCGAGCGTGCCGGCGAGTGGGAAAACACCATGGACACGCTGCCCGAGATACTTTCGGGCCTGGCAATGGCAGTAGCAATAATTTTCTTCATACTCCTGTTTCACTATGCTCAGGCCGACACCGCCATCTTATTGCTTATCTCCTTGCTGCTGTGCATGCCCGGTGCGGCCCTGGGCCTGATAATACAGCAGACCGATGTATCGCTCACATGCGTGCTGGGCATTGTGTCGCTGATGGGTATATTGGTGAGAAACGCCATCGTACTCCTTGATTATGCCGAGGAGCTGCGCAACCAGGGCGAGACGGTCTATGATGCCGTGCTCAACGCCTCAAAGCGAAGGATGCGCCCGATTTTCCTCACCTCGGCTGCCGCCACTATGGGCGTGCTGCCCATGGTTATAGGCAATAGCGCACTATGGAAGCCGATGGGCGTGGTGATATTCTGGGGCACTCCCGTCACAATGATATTTATCCTTACCGTGATTCCGGTGGCATACTCCATGATGAAATGCCGGCAGAAAGGTGCCGACAAGCCGCTGCCCGAACCGCTTGAGACTCATTTACTATAACCCCCAATCCTGTCCTAAAGAGATGAAAATGAT
This sequence comes from Muribaculaceae bacterium, assembly GCA_009775195.1. GTDB lineage: Bacteria > Bacteroidota > Bacteroidia > Bacteroidales > Muribaculaceae > CAG-873. Next base: position 1,436 of record VSPF01000006.1, on the reverse strand, counting down.
ATATAAAACGATAATCTGTATTGCGGCATTTGGTACAGGCACAGGAATATGCCTCGCCCATGTACCATCGACGGCCACTACCGACACCGTCTGCACGCTCGACGAGTGCAAACAGATGGCCGTAGCAAACAATGCCGACATATATATGGCCGACAATAACCTTCGCGCCGCCATTGAGACGCGCCGCGAGGCTTTTACCAAATATTTTCCACAAGTATCGGCTGGCGGCACATGGTTCAAGACACATAATGACGTGCTTGAATATAATGTGCTCGACCTTTTCACGCTCGGGATTATAAACAAAGGCAAGGCTGCCGGGATATGGGCACTTCAGCCTGTCTTTGCCGGAGGCAGGATTGTCAACGGCAACAAACTCGCCAAGGTAGGCGAGGAGGCCGCCCGTATCCGCAAGGAGCAAAGCACCAACCAGGTACAGCTACAAACCGAGGCTCTCTACTGGCAGCTCGTGACACTCAAGGCTCAGAAGCACACCGTAGAAAGTGCCATTACCATGCTCGACACACTGTCGAGACAGGTAGGAGAGGCCGTGGATGCCGGTGTTGCCATGCGCAACGACTTGTTGAAAGTAGACCTGAAACGCAACGGTTACCGTGCCGACCTGGTAAATCTTGACAACGGCATAGAGTTAATAAAAATGCTGCTTGCCCAACAAGTAGGCCTCGGTGTCGACGCGAGGGTAGATGTAAATGAAGCGGTGCCCGACACCGTACCCGTGTATCCCGAAGCCCTCTTCATGAATTCTGCCGAAGCCCTCGGCCTGACCTCCGACCACCGTCTGCTCGTAAAGAACGTCGAGGCCAAGGAACTGGAGAAACGTATGGAAGTCGGCAACTACCTGCCACAGGTGGGTGTGGCCGCAGGATGGTTCTATCACGACGTGTTTAACCAGAGCCATAACTTCGGCGGTGTGATGGTGACAGTATCTATACCGATTTCAGGTTGGTGGGGCGGGTCTCATGCCATAAAGCGTAAGAAACTCGAACTTGAGAACGCACGCACCGAACTCTCAAACCTCGGACAAAAATTAGAGATTGAGATGACCGACAAATGGGACAACCTTACCGCCGCACACCGCAAGATGACACTTGCCTCGGAAGCGATAGCACAAAGCAAGGAGAACCTTCGCCTCAACCAGGCATATTACGAGGCCGGCATAAGTACCATAACCGACCTTCTCGACGCGCAGACGCTCTATCGACAGGCCCAGGACGACTACACCGGGGCATACGGGCTGTTCAAACTCTCGGAAGCGCAGTATCTCAACGCCACCGGCCGCATGAAATAATCGCTAAAGCCGGAAATATATCACCTATATTTGGGGGCAAGCCGAAATTATAATGCATCAATACTATAAATGAAGACGGAGAAAAACAGTCGAAGACTGTTACTTTGTGTAACCCCACCCTTACGAAGTT
>VSPF01000059.1 GCA_009775195.1 Muribaculaceae bacterium | reverse complement strand
TAAACATAGCGTTTTTGATTGCAAAGTTCGCAACCCAAGACGCTATGTACAAGCCGGCCTATTTCGGACGGATACCTTTTGTTTCCTCCCGTCATCAAAATGGCTTTTCTTGGAGATGCGACTACTACGAAAAAAGCCCCGCCGGGGGGCGGGGCTGTGGGGTGTGTGATGCTATTCCTCGGGTTGCGGCGTAGTGTCGCTCTTTGGCCGTGGTTTGCGACGACGGCGGCGTCGGGTCTTGGCTTTCGCCTCGGTGTCGCCGCCGTCGGTGTCGTCGGCAACATCTGTGTCGGGTTCGGCCTCCGGCTCTGCGACGATGTCGAGAAGGTCGGGGGTCGCGGTCGGTTCGGGCAACAATAGTGCCGAGCGCTCTTCGGTAGGGAGTTCCTTAGGCTCTTCCGCCGGCAGTTCGTCCTTTGGCTGCGCTATTGGCTTTGGCTGTGGCCTGGGTTGCTCTTTTACTTGTGCCTTTGGCTGCTGTTCTTTAGGTTGCGGCTTGGGTTGAGGTTTCGGCTTGGGCTGCTGTTGCTGCTTAGGCTGTTCTTTGGACTGCGACTTTGGCTGTTGTTTCGGCTGCTCCTTTGGCTCGGGCTTGGCCTGGGACTTTGGCTGTTGCTGCGGCTGTTCGGTGGCCGGGGTGTCGTCGGTGTCGCCGCCGCGCTTGCGGGCCTTGTTGTCTTTCTTGCTCTTGGAGCTTTCGCCGCTGTCTTTCTCGTCGATTAGGTCGAGCTCGTTGCGGTCTTTGTCGACAACCCTGTATTGCAGGTATGCCAGCGATTCGTCGGGCAGGATTTTGAAGGTTCGGCCCAGGGCGCGGCGCCACTTGCCATACATGCTGGTAAAGAGCCCCTTCTTGATATACGCATCGACGTAGGGATGCACGTACATCACGAAGTCGTGTATGCCGAGGGTCTCGACGATATACTCGAGTTTTTCGCGCAGGGTGTCGGTAAAGAGGAGCGATGGCTGTACCTCGCCTTTGCCAAGGCACGAGGGACACTGCTCGGCCACATGGATGTCGAGCACGGGGCGCACACGCTGGCGCGTGATTTGCATCAGGCCGAACTTGCTCAGCGGCAGTATGTTGTGCCGGGCGCGGTCGTTGGCCATGATTTCGCGCATATGGTCGTAGAGCTGCTGTCGGTGCTCGGGCTTGGCCATGTCGATAAAGTCGACCACTATGATACCGCCCATGTCGCGCAGTCGCAACTGGCGTGCAATCTCGTCGGCGGCGCGCAGGTTGACCTCGAGGGCGTTGCTCTCCTGGTCGTTTGTGGCCTTGGCGCGGTTGCCCGAGTTGACGTCGATTACGTGTAGGGCCTCGGTGTGCTCGATGATGATATAGGCCCCTGACTTGAACGACACCGTCTTGCCAAACGACGATTTGATTTGGCGCGTGATGCCGAAGTGGTCAAAAATGGGGGTGTCCTTGGTATAGAGCTTTACGATGTCTTTGCGGTCGGGCGCGATAATCGACACGTATTTGAGTATTTGCTGGTATATGTCGGCGTCGTTGACATAGATGCTTTCGAACGACGGGCTGAAGACGTCGCGCAGCATGCCTACCACGCGGTTTTCTTCTTCGAACACCAGAGCCGGAGCCTCTGATTTCTGGGCCTTTGTGCAGGCGTCTTCGAAGCATTGCAGCAGGGCCTTGAGCTCGCTGTCGAGTTCGGCGCTCTTCTTGCCCTCGGCCGAGGTGCGCACGATGACGCCGAAGTTGCGCGGCTTGATAAATTCGATGAGCTGGCGCAGGCGCAGCTTCTCTTCCGACGACTTGATTTTCTGCGAAATCGAAATCTTGTCGTTAAACGGGGTCAGCACCAGGTAGCGGCCGGTAAACGAGATTTCGGTCGTCAGCCTGGGGCCCTTCGACGAAATCGGCTCTTTTACAATCTGCACCAGCAGCTCCTGGCCGGGTGTCAGGGTCTGGGCTACGGAGCCGTGCTTGTCGATGTCGGGCAAAATCTTCATCTTGGGCAGTTGCGGCACGTGTTTGCGGTCGGCCATGAGCTGTGTCAGGAAGTCGCTGTACGTGGCGAAGTGTGGCCCTAAGTCGAGATAATGGAGGAATGCGTCTTTTTCATACCCCACGTTGACGAAAGCGGCGTTGAGGCCGGGCATGAGCTTCTTTACCTTTGCCAGGTAAATGTCGCCCACGGCGTATGCGATGTTGCGTGCCTCCTTCTGCAGGGAGACCAGGCGGCCGTCCTCGAGAAGGGCTATCGAAAATTCGCCAGCCTGTACGTCGACAATTAGTTCACTTTTCATCAAAGTCGGGTTTTGTTGTTAAAAACGGCAAAGAACAAATCTTCGCGGCTGCGGCGGCTTGTGCGGTCTCCGCAGCGGTGAAGTTTGCTCTTGTCCGGAGTGTGGTCACGAGAGTGAAGCGTAAGAAGTGGCGCCTTTGTCGCCGTCGTCGGTTGTGACGTGCGGCGCTGCCGGTGCCGGGTCTACGGCTCGATGCCGGCCGGCAATTGTGTGCCGGCCGTGGCGCGGAGCCGTTTATTTCTTCTTATGACGATTCTTTCTCAGACGTTTTTTACGCTTGTGCGTAGCCATCTTGTGGCCTTTTCTTTTCTTTCCGCTGGGCATTGTGGTAACGCTTTATGGGGTTAATAAATGTTGTTGTATATTCGGTGTCGGGGTTGCCTTGTTTGTTCGTGCCGTCGATATGGCACGTGTGACTAAGGCTTAGTCGGCGTTCTTTACCTCATCCATGAACACGCGGGCCGGCTTGAATGCGGGGATTTTGTGCTCGGGGATGATGATAGTGGTCTTTTTGCTGATGTTGCGGGCAGTTTTTTCGCTGCGGGTCTTGATAATGAAGCTGCCGAAGCCACGGAGGTAAACGTTTTCGCCGTGAGAGAGAGAATCCTTTACTACTTCCATGAAGCGTTCTACAGTAGTCAGCACGAGTGCTTTGTCGAGGCCGGTGCTCTTGGCAATCTCGTTGACGATGTCGGCTTTAGTCATTGTTGGGTTTATTTTATACGATTGGTAATGAATAATTTTTTACGGCTAAAAGGGGCGCCGCCGGGGGCGGTTTCCGTTTTGCGGTGCAAATATCGTGATTTTTCTTGAAACAAACACAATAATCAGGCCCAAAAACGCATTTTTTTTGACATATTCTTGTGAATATGTGGCATTTTCGCGTTTTTGGGCCTTCGGCACAGCCTTGCGACTGCGTCGTTACGACTCTTCTTCGACGGTCTTTTCTTGTCGGGGCTCTGGCTCCGTCGTTTTTCTCGCCACGTGGTTGGCGCGCCCGATTACCGAGCCTTCGATTATGGTAAACAGGCCGAAAACGATAAACGATATGCCTACAAAAGTCATGTCGATGGTCTCTCCGGCGATATCGGGCTTGCGCATAAATATATATACCGCAGCCGCCACCAGTGCCGTGGGCACGAGGAAGAACCAGTTAGACAGCCGCGTGGGCCGCGAGCCGAAGAGCAACAGGAATAGTTGGAACAAGGCGGCGAAAAGCAGCAGCACCGCGAACATAAACCCTATCATGGCTGCGAAAGCCTTGCTGAAAATGAGCATCGCCAGCCCCAGGACAACGGCGGCGGCACTTGCTATCCATCCGAAAGCCGTACCGAAGGCCCCCATGCGGGCCCGGCCTTCCTTGTCGCGCGAACCTAAAAATACGGTCATGTTGAGTAGGCCGGCACCGACGAACAGTGCGCCGGCGGCAAAGACAATGCCGCCGTTGGCCAGTTGTATGCGGAATATGAGCATCAACACTCCTACAATCAGGGCTATCGCCCCGGTGAAAATCAGATTACGGCCTTTCATATTTTTCCTTTTATGGTTTGTATCTCCACATATTAACAATTATAAAGTGTAAATTGTGGCACTATAGCGAAAAATTTTTTAATTTTGCATGATAAATCAACCAATCAGAGCATGTCGACCCTGCCCCCGACCCCTCCGCCACGGGCCATTACAGCCCGAGCTGCCGAAAACGGCCTCATAATCAGCGGCTGTATATGCCTCTTGCTGTTTTTGTGCGGCCTTACCTCGGTGTTTTCACCTGCAAGCCTGTTGCTATGGGCCGGCAGCCTGGCCATGCCGGTGGTAATCTACCGCATATTGGCGCGTAGTTACTGCCGGGCGCATTGTTCGCTGGGCTTTGCCGAGCTTTGGGCCGAGGGCATAGCGTCGTTTTTTCTTGGCAGCCTCGTGCCGGCAATGGTTACATATTTGCTGCTGCGTTTTGCCTTTCCCGATTTCGTGCCTGACCAGATTGACAGGACTATCGAGGCTTTCAAGGCCCTCGGCACGCCCGAGGGCGACCAGTGGGCACAGACGCTGATCGACATCCGCACCAAGGCCCCGATGCCCACGGCAGCCGACATTGCCGCAAACCTTATATCGTTCAATATCGTCGTTGGCACCGCGCTGTCGCTGTTGGTGACACCGCTGGTCAAGTTGCGCAACCGCTGTGACAAGTGTGCCAACGAGAATAAAAATAACTGACAATGGATATATCTGTCGTTATACCATTATATAATGAAGAAGAATCGCTGCCCGAGCTTTACGCCTGGATTGAGCGCGTGATGGCCGCCAATGGTTTCAGCTACGAGGTGATATTTGTCGACGACGGCTCTACCGACGGCTCTTGGAAGGTCATCAACGAGCTCTCGGCAAAGCACCCCGAGCATGTTCGCGGTGCCTCGTTCCGCCGCAACTACGGCAAGTCACCGGCCCTCAACACGGGCTTCCGCATGGCGCGTGGCGAGGTGGTGATTACCATGGATGCCGACCTGCAGGACAGTCCCGACGAAATCCCCGAGCTCTACCGCATGATACGCCAGGAAGGCTACGACCTGGTGTCGGGGTATAAGAAGAAACGCTACGACCCACTGTCAAAGACTATCCCGACCAAGCTCTTCAATGCCACTGCGCGGCGGGTGAGCGGCATACACAATCTCCACGATTTCAACTGCGGACTAAAGGCTTACCGCAACAAGGTGGTGAAGCACATCGAGGTCTACGGCGACATGCACCGCTACATACCCTATCTGGCCAAACAGGCTGGTTTCGACAAAATCGGCGAGAAGGTAGTGCACCATCAGGCACGCAAATACGGCAAGACAAAGTTCGGCCTCGACCGCTTTGTCAACGGTTACCTCGACCTGGCCACCCTGTGGTTCACGGGCAAGTTTGGCAAGAAGCCGATGCACTTTTTCGGCCTGCTGGGCAGTCTGATGTTCTTCCTCGGCTTTATAGCCGTCATAGTGGTGGGAGCCGTCAAGCTCTATAACCTTCACACGGGCGCGCACTACATACTCGTTACCGACTCGCCCTATTTCTATATCTCGCTGGTATTGATGATACTCGGCTGCCAACTTTTCCTTGCCGGATTTGTGGGCGAACTCGTGGTGCGCAACTCGCCTCGCCGCAACGACTATGAAATAGAGGCCGAAATCGACACCGTGACCGAATAAAACTCAAACTTAAAAATCATGCTCCGATACTCCTGCCGCTCATATAGCGAAGCCATACCGACAGCCGACGAAGTTCGTGCCATTCTCGAGCAGGCCCGCATGGCCCCCTCGGCTTGCAATCGCCAGCCGTGGCGCATCATGGTCATAGGCCCCGACGATACAGAGGGGCGCGAGGCCGTGTGCGCTGCCTACGACCGCCCATGGATAGCCGGTGCCCCGTATTATCTCATCATCTGCGGTGTTGCCGATGAGGCCTGGGTACGGCCCTTCGACGGCAAGTGTCATGTCGATGTCGACGTGGCAATACTGACCGAGCATATCTGCCTCTGCGCTGCCGATGCCGGCATAGGCACATGCTGGGTATGCAACTTCGACCCCGCAGTGCTTACATCGAAAATCGAGTTTCCCGCCGGTGTAAGCCCCATAGTTATATTGCCCCTCGGGTATCCTGCCACCGGCCAGATACCCGAAAAGAAGCGCAAGGACCTCGACGATATTCTCATCTGACCACGGTGCGAAGCTGTAAATTGAAATATATCCTCGCAGCCGTCGTCGGCCTTGCCGCTGCGGCATGCAACACCGACGGCTGCCTCGACAACCAGAGCTCGTTGCCGAAGGCAGGCCTTTTCTCGTCGGCAACAGGCAATGCCATAACGCTGAGCAATATCGAAATCAGCGGTGTCGGTGCGCCGGGCGACTCGGTGCTTGTCGCTCCCGGCACTGCCGTGAGCGAGGTCTACCTGCCCATGAGGTCGACAAAGCAGTCTACGGCATGGCGCTTCCGCTATGACCAGGAGGGGCTCGAAGGGCTCGACGATATTGTCACTTTCGACTACGAGTCACAGCCTTTCTTTGCCTCGGAAGAGTGTGGTGCGATGTATAACTACCGGATTACCCGGTGCACTACCACATATAACCTCATCGACTCGGTCGTGGTGGCCGACTCGCTCATAACCAACACCGACCGCCTGCGCATAAAAATTTACTTCCGCACCGCGCAGGCACCCGAAACACCTGATACACCCGATGAACAAGGCTAAACTACTGATAGTCGGCATCCTCGCCCTACTCGTGTTGGCGACGGCATCGGGGCGCGAACGTCGCCGTGTAAGCCCTGTAGAGACACAGGCCGCGCAGACGCAGTCAATCAACGAGACCGCCAACGACACCTCGCGTATCAATGCCAAGCGTCGCGCCGCCGCCGGCATGACCTATGTCAACGACAACGGCTTTACCGTCTACGTCGATACCATAACCGGCGACGAGTGGATAGACTCGACGGTCATATCGCGCGTGCCCAAGATGGAGTACCCGCTTTTCCACGCCCTCAGCGTCGGGCTTAATGTGTGGGACCCCCTGATGCGTGCCTTCGGGCAGCACTACGGCATTGCCGACGCATGGGTCGAGTTGTCGCTCCACAACCGCTACAAACCAATCTTCGAGGCCGGCCTCGGCACGGCAAAATATACACCTTCGGGAATGAACTTCACTTATCGTTCGCCCATGAGTGTTTACTTCCGCCTCGGTGCCAACTATAATTTCTTTTTCAACTCCGACCCGGCATACTCGCTTTTTGCCGGTGTGCGCTATGGCTTCTCGCCATTCAGCTTCGCGGTAGACAATGTGACAGTCAAGTCGCCTTACTGGGGCGAGACGGCCACCTTCGACATCCCGTCGCAGCACGTTACTGCCGGCTGGTTCGAGTTTACACTCGGCCTGAGGGTAAAAATCTGGGGCCCAATCTCTGCCGGGTGGACCTTCCGCTACAAGCAGCTCTTGCACGAGAGCAAGGGCGTCTATGGCAAGCCGTGGTATATACCCGGCTATGGGACACGCAACGCCATCGGCGGCTCCTTCTCTATTGTGTACACTTTGCCCCTCGACCACCTGAACAAGCCCAAGGGTGAGAATGTTGTAGATATAGATGCCGCCGTAGACAAAGCGGCACCTGTGCAACAAATCACTACAACTACCGACCAATGAAAAAGATTATCATCATAGGTGCCTCGTCGGGCATGGGTATGCGTATAGCTACCGATTTTGCCCGGCTGGGATGGCGCGTGGGCATTGCGGCCCGGCGCGAAGACCGGCTTAAGGCTGTAAAGGACCTTTATCCCGACCGTATCGAGTATATGACCATCGATGTCACGGCCCAGGATGCCGTCGACCGTTTCTACAAGCTGATTGAGCTGATTGACGGCATGGACTATCTGATCTATGCCGCCGGGTGCGGATGGCGTAACCCCCAACTCGACGATGCACGCGACCGTCAGACTCTCGATGTCAACGTCGTGGGCTTTACACGCATTGTCAACGCGGCATATAAGTATTTTAAAGACACTGCTAATCTGCACCGTGGCCATATAGCTGTCATTACATCGGTCGCAGGTGTCAAGGGCATAGGCATATCGGCAACGTATAGTGCCTCAAAGCGCTACCAGTGGACCTATCTCCAGGCCCTCGACCAGCTTGCCCACCAGCAGCACGTCAATGTCGCCATTACCGATATCCGTCCCGGTTTCGTTGACACGCCCCTGCTTGCCGGCGACAAGAATTACCCATTGCTGATGAGCATCGACTATGTTGCACCGCGCATCGAGCGCGCAATCATGCGTGGCAGGCGCATTGCCGTTGTCGACTCGCGTTGGGCAGTCGTAACCGCCCTTTGGCGCCTCGTCCCCGACCCCCTGTGGCGCCGCCTCCAACTCAACTTGGGTGAGTAATAGTCAAATTATCAAGTTTCGCAAGTATGTAACTTGCTCACTGTTTGTAGTCTGTTGGTTATAGATTATGGTTTGATAAATACCAATAACAATATTATTAGTGTTCAAAATCAGCGAACTAAGGCTAACCGCTAAACTATAAACCATTAATAGTGAGCAAGTCATAGACTTGCGAAACTTAAATCGAATTTATTTCAGACCAATGCACCAGCGTAGTATTGCCGGCAGACGCCGGCCATATTTTCCTATCAATACTCCGGCAAAGAGGGCAAATAGAACGCTTACCAGATAAAATGGCACCACTAAAGATTGAGAGTGTACCTGACGCCAGACCACAAGTTCGACAAGCATTTGTGGGAAAATGCCGACGAGGAAAATTTGAAATGAATAGTCTCGAAATAAATTAAATAGGCCAGGGAAAAATCGTACGACCTGAGCACCCCAGCCAAAAGACATGAGTATCCCTGCGGTTGCTAAACATACCGGGGCCGCGTCGATAATCCATGCTAATGCATAGATACATGTAAATATAATGGCAGGGAGCAGGCTGCGCTCGAAATAGTGTATGACATTGTATTTAAAGAATAGTATGCCACCGACAAAGAAAAAGGCATATTGAGATACGTCTTTCAAGTTGAACCAGCCGTTGAATTTAGGATGTACGTCGATTATAAACGGGATGAGGGTCATGGTTAGAAGTATCACTTCTGTCCATGCCGATTTGAGCATCATTTTATAAAGTGGGTACATAAGCATAAGCCACATAAGCGTGCCTATAAACCATAGCTCGTTTAGCGGACCGTTGGCCGGGTCGAAAAGAGCATTTATGAAGCCGCCGGGAGTGGCATCGATACCACGCTTGGTAAACGCTGACATGGGGATTTTTATACAAAACCCGATTATAGTAAATGCAATGTAGGGTATGAGGAGGCGTTTTAGCTTGTCTTTGTATAATTCCCCTGTTGCCCAACCCTTTGAAAGCCGTGAGAAATAAAGTAGGCCGCCGGATACGAACATGAAAAGGGGCATGTGGAAGCTATAGCAAAAAGTCTGTATGAAGTTGCCTAACGGGTAGATTTCGCCGTCGGCATTATAAGTGAAAGCATTGACGTGCCCGATAACCACAAGCAATATTGCCCAACCTTGTATTATCGATAACCACAGTATTTTGTTATTGTTATTAGTGTCTTTTTCTGCCATTTCATGTATTTGTTGATAAGAGATTACATTTGCGTAAATAATATCCGAAGACAAGGTTATTTTTTACAAAAATAATAAATATTTTCTATTAAGGGGAGACTTTTTTGTTCCGATTTCTTAAAAAATCTAAAGTGTTAAGCATTATCGGAATGATGTTAGTCGTAAGGTTGTTGAACAATGATTTTCTTGCTATCTTTGCATATAGTTGTTCCACCAATCATTATACCATGAATTTACGAATATGTCTTGCCATGGCCGGTGTCGCGCTGTCGCTTAGTGCATGCGCTGCAAAGCCGCACCTTTCGCGCATAGGCGACGGCTATAGCGCCACCTCGGTAAATACCGCCGTTTTTCGCGCCAACTCACTTGCCACGCATGGCGACACGCAATATGCCTCGTATTACGACCCCGACGGCTACCTGACTCTTGCCTCGCGCAAAATAGGTAGCGACAAATGGACGGTGAACCGTACACAATATCGCGGCAACGTCGCCGACGGGCACAATGTGATTTCGATTGCTGTCGACGGCAAGGGGATACTCCACGTTTCATTCGACCATCACGGCCATCCGCTTCATTATGCCAAGGGTGTAGCTCCCGGGTCGCTCGTCCTCGGTGACATGGAGCCGATGCTCGGCTCGGGAGAGGAGGATGTGACATATCCCGAGTTCCACACCTTGCCCTCGGGCGACCTGCTGTTTGTCTACCGCTCGGGTGCCTCGGGGCGCGGCAACATGGTCATGAACCGCTACGACGTAGCCACCGGCAAGTGGCAGCGCGTCCACGACGTGCTGATTGACGGCGAGGGCAAGCGCAATGCCTACTGGCAGATGTGCACCGACAGCAAGGGCTCAATACACCTGTCGTGGGTGTGGCGCGAGACATGGATGGTCGAGACAAACCACGACCTCTGCTATGCGCGCAGCGACGACGGCGGTCTCACTTGGCGTCGCAGCGACGGCACGGCATACGAACTGCCCATAACCGAGGCAACGGCAGAACTGGCATGGGCCATACCGCAGAAGTCAGAGCTGATTAACCAGACCTCGATGACTACCGACCCCGACGGCCGCCCGTTGATTGCCACATATTGGCGCGAACAGGGTGATTCAATTCCCCAGTACCGCCTCGTAAGTCGTGACGACGACGGCTGGCACATGGAGCTTGTTGGCAAGCGCACAATGCCCTTCTCATTGGCCGGCGGCGGTACGAAGATGATTCCCATAGCCCGTCCGAGGGTAGTGAGTGACGGCAAGAAGCTGACATATATATTCCGCGATGCCGAACGTGGCAGCCGCGTCTCGGCCGCTACACGCAAATACGGTCAAAAGGAGTGGAAGGTCACCGACCTCACCGATTTCAGCGTCGATGCATGGGAACCCTCGCTCGACAATGACTTGTGGCGAAATGATAAGAAACTCAATATCTACGTACAAAAGACTTCGCAGGGCGACGGAGAAAAAGTAACCTCGGCCAAGCCCGAACCTGTCTATGTTCTCGAATGGAAATGAAAAGAATACTGTTCTCAATTTTATCTGCCGGCCTGTTGTCGGCAGGTGCCGTGGCCGAGGTCTCTGCCCCCGGTTATCCCATCACCCCGGTGCCTTTTACCGCTGTGCATGTCTCGGGCCCATTCTGGGGTGCGCGTATCGAGGCCAGTCGTAATGTGACCATCCCCCTGGCCTTTGCCAAGTGCGAGGAAAACGAACGCTATGCCAACTTTGTGCGTGCCGCGCACCCGAGCGAGGAGTACAAAGTGACAGGCTTTTCGTTCGACGATACCGATGTCTACAAAACCATCGAAGGTGCCGCTTACCGTCTGCACAACTATCCCGATAAGAAACTCGAGGCTTATATCGACAGCGTGATTGACATCATGGCCGCAGCCCAGGAGCCCGACGGCTACCTCTATACGGCGCGAACCCAGAACCCGGCCCATCCCCACGACTGGGCCGGTAAGGAGCGTTGGACCTCGGTAGAGAACCTCAGCCACGAGTTCTATAACCTCGGCCACATGATAGAGGGTGCCGTGGCATATTACCAGGCCACCGGCAAACGCAAATTTCTCGACATTGCCTGCCGCTATGCCGATTGTGTAGACCGCAACATCGGCGAAGGCGAGGGCAAGTTGCGCCTCGTGCCCGGCCATCAGATTGCCGAGATGGCCCTTGTGCGCCTCTACAATGTGACTGGCGAGAAGCGTTACTTCGACCTTGCCAAGTTCTTCCTTGATGCACGTGGCACTACCGAACGTCGTCAGAAATACTCGCAGTCACATATTCCCGTTGTGCAGCAGTCTGAGGCCGTGGGTCATGCTGTCCGCGCAACCTATATGTATGCCGGCATGGCCGATGTTGCCGCAATATCGGGCGACACATCCTATATCCATGCCGTCGACCGTATCTGGGACAATATCGTAGGCAAAAAGCTCTATATCACCGGCGGCATAGGTGCGCGCCATCGCGGCGAGGCTTTCGGCGACAACTACGAGCTGCCTAATGCCTCGGCCTACAACGAGACATGCGCGGCTATTGGCAACGTTTACACCAACTACCGCCTCTTCCTGCTCCATGGCGATGCCAAGTATTTTGACGTACTCGAGCGCACCCTCTACAACGGCCTTATTTCGGGCGTTTCGATTGACGGTGGCAGCTTCTTCTATCCCAATCCTCTTGCATCGACAGGCAATTACAGCCGCAAGCCGTGGTTCGGGTGCGCATGTTGCCCCAGCAATATCAGTCGCTTCATCCCCTCGCTGCCCGGCTATATCTATGCGGTGAAAGACAAGTCTCTCTATGTCAACTTGTTTATGCCCAATACTGCGCGGCTCGATGTCGGCGGCCAGCGCGTCACCGTCTCGCAGTCGACTTCTTACCCCTGGGACGGTAATATCAGGCTGACTATCGACAAGGGCCGTGCCGACATGGATTTGAAAATCCGCATTCCCGGCTGGGTGCGCAACCAGGTTGTCCCCGGCGACCTCTACAGCTATGTCGATAGCGAGGCGCCTTCGTATTCGGTTCGAGTTAACGGCGAGGAAGTTGCCGGTCAGCTCGACAACGGCTACCTTGTAATCCCGCGCAAGTGGCGCAAGGGCGACGTGGTCGATATTGCTTTCGACATGCCCGTCCGTACCGTCAAGGCCAATGATAAAGTCGTTGACGACCGTGGCCGCGTGGCCGTAGAGCGCGGACCGCTTGTTTACTGTGCCGAATGGCCTGACAACGATGTCAATATCCACACCGTTCTTCTTCGCCGCAATCCGAGCTATACCCTCGGCGGACACGACAGTGACCTTGGCGGCATCACGCGCATCAGCACCGATGCCCAGGCATTGAGCTACGACAACGACGGTCGACTTGTCGTTTCACCGACCAAGCTGACGCTCATCCCCTATTACGCATGGGCACACCGTGGTGAAGGCGACATGGCCGTCTGGCTCCCCGTCGACATTTCCGCCGCCACAGCCTCCGCTCCCACCGCCACCAAAAACGAAGACAACGGGTTCTTCAGATAATTTTTATGGCTCAGTCCGGGATAACAATTTTTATCGTATGTGCTTAAGTTATCCCACCAATGATGGTGGGGCTAACGACGAAAACGCCTTCTACGACGACTTACATTTTTGATGTATCTCCTGCCGTGATGTCCACACTGTCCACGCACGACACACCGTGGACAGTGTGGACACTCAATAATCAGGCAAGTTTTAGTATGGGCGATGCTAATATTGGGGTGTATTTAGTTTATAGTTATCTTTCGTTACGTTTATAACGCTGTTTGGGAGATGTTGGCGCGTCGGGAAATTCCATTATAAGCATATCCTTTGCAAGTAATTTTTTTATGATTCTTTTTTGTGTATGTTGCCTGCTACGTCCTATTTGATGTGCTATTTCTGATGCATTTCTCCATTGGCAGCAATATTCCAATACCATAATCTCTTCTTCTGGGCTGATAAATTTTGAGCTTGGTACATCCGAGCTTGGTACATCCGAGCTTGGTACATCTGAGCTTGGTACATCTGAGCTTGGTACATCTGAGCTTGGTACATTTGTACTAAGTTGTATATCTTGGCTAAGGTAGTACATAGTGCCACGACCAAAGCCGGATGGGAGCAAAAAGTTTTCTTTAACTAACTCTCGTAGAAGTTTTGTGATATCAGCAGGATGTAGTTCAATCTGGTTACGTAAACTATTATTAGTTACATATTCTTCTAAATAGGCACTTGATAAAATAGATAATCTATTATAATCTAATTTGTAGACGCTATCACCAAATTTCTCATGCAAAGCACGGAGATTTTCTTCTGAGATTAAAGACTCCATTGGTAGATAGAGTTCTACTTTGTCGGGCAGACTACGTTCTTCAATATATGGGCGTCGCCATTTTGCACTTCGCCAACCTTTCAAAATCTTGTCAACACCGCTACCTGCTTTATCTGATTTACCAATTAGTCCGAACATTTTTTGGAGCGATGGATTTCTACATTCGCTTATGCCACCTTCGTAATATTGGTTGAGCGAAACCAACAAAAAACCAGGGTTAGTCATGATAATAGCAGTGGGAAGTTTCAGAATAACAATCCTTGTAGAACCACCATATAAAGTATGAACGAGCGAATTAATCAAGGCTTCTCGCAATGCCTCATGTACAGGCGTTTCATCTTGCCGTTCATCCCCTTTGAGAATGAATGGTTTAGGCATAAACGCTTGTAATTTTGGTAAGACAAGTCTATAGAATTGAAAAAGATTGGCTTCCCAAGTACCATCGGGATATATTCGGTCTATCCACCTGGTTATAGAAGTATCAGAGGGTATTTCTCGATAATCGAGCATAAAATCTGGCGCACACTCAGGATCTGTTATTGATTCCGTTTTTCCGAACATCAATAGACCTGCGAGAGTGAAGCCTTCGGCCCCTGTTTTTCTATCTTTCCTGTAACCACCAAGTTTACGCATCAGTTCAAGGTCTTCTAATGCAGTCCAGGGATGCGATGGTGTTCGGTTAGCAAACATGGTACGATATTGTCTAAAGGATGCCATATCTATATCGTCCCATGTGTAATTTCGCAATATTCTACTTTCTGTTTTATATTGAGTTGATTCTCTATCCGCAAACATTTGTGTAGGCACGGTGGGCGAACATCTGTAATCGCCCTCGTCATTCCTACGAAATGTGCCAGTCATGGGGTCCCGTCCAACATAAACGGGACGTTGTTCTCTATTGGCTCGTGGAATAATAAATGCCAATAGATAACCTTCGGAATAGGGTAAATCTAATACGTCCTTGTCTGAAAGAAGTGGCAAACTTATAGTATCTTTGTCATTTTGACTTGAGAAAAAGGCTTTCCGTAATTTTGCCACTTCTTCTTTTGTGTGCGGTTTGGCTGAAAAGACATTATTTTTCTCTTTTACGCCAAATATTATAATTCCGCCATCACTATTGGCAAAAGAAGAGTATGTTTCCCAGAATGAACCCGGGAAACCTCCATGAGCTGACTTGAATTCAACTTCTTTACTTTCGTAGCCATTCATTAAATCATCAATGAATGACTGGATTTTGAGACTCTCCCTAATATAATCCTCCATAAGATATATTGATATTTCAGTATTATTCGAGGCGGAGGTGGATGTAGTTGATTATGAAGTCTGCGAGTTTTTCGAGGGGCATGGTCGAGGAGTCGATGCACAGGTCGTAGCTTGTGGCGTGGCCCCAGCGTTTGTCGGTGTAAAAGTTGTAGAAGTTTGCGCGAAGTTTGTTTGTGCGCTCGGCCAGTGCGCGGGCCTCGTCGAGGGTCTCGGTGTCATGTCGGCCTACGATGCGCTTGGCACATTCGTCGATGGGGGCGTGGACGAAGATATTGACCACGTTGTCGACGTCGCGTAGCACATAGTCGGCGCTGCGGCCCACGATTACGCAGGGTTCGCCATTGGCAAGGTCGTGGATGAAATCACACTGTGCCTTATACACGCGGTCGGTGTTTCCGCCGGTCGAATCACCGACCCACGACATGGGGTAAAATCCCATAGAGAATGGAATGATGCTGCCCATAATGCGCGGCACACGCTCGTCGCCTTGTTCGAAGTATTCGATATTGTAGCCGGCTTTTTCTGCGGCCTTTACCAGCAGCATCTTGTCGTAGAAGGCTATGCCGAGGCGTTCGGCTATCATACGGCCCAGGGCGCGTCCGCCGCTGCCGAAGCTGCGGCCTATGGTGATTACATATTTGTCGGGAAGCATGGTCTTGTGAATTTAGAGTTGGCGGCGGCGGGTGTCGGTGTCGGGGCGACGGTGAGGGATAGGGGTT
>VSPF01000058.1 GCA_009775195.1 Muribaculaceae bacterium | reverse complement strand
ATCGTCCTCGCCCCCGGCTCCTACTTTTTGGCAAAATACTAAATGAGTGAAAGACACCGTTTCCGAGCAGAATGGCATGATTATAATGGCGGTATATATTTCATTACGATATGTACTGCTCTAAGGCAGCCTCTATTAGGACGAATCTCTTGTTCTTCATTCTATCCGACGGAACTTGGTAAAATTGTCGACGAACACATTAATTCCTTGCCCTCTCATTACCATAATGTTGAGGTTTGGAATTATGTGGTCATGCCCAACCACATTCATTTGGTTATCTCAGTAGGGACGCGATTAATCGCGTCCGCCGAGGCAACAGTAACCAATGCGACCAAAGTAGCCGCCACAAGCATGGGTTGCCTTAAAGGCCCGAGACATGCGGAACCTGTTAGCGATTTTCATCACAATAGCAGTCTTGCAACAATAATTGGAGCTTTCAAGGCTGGTGTGACACGGACTGCGCGGACGCGATTAATCGCGTCCCTACCGGTCTGGCAATCTCGGTATTATGAACATATAATACGAAATCAATGGTCGTTTGACAATATCATGAATTATATTGACAATAATGTGGCCGATTGGGCAGGTGACTGCTTCTATGAAAAATAAAAATAGGACATGCTTTGGTGGTAGTCTTAATTTGACGCAGCCCCCTTTTTGCCACGATTTGTCTATTTCGAGCGTTTTTGCTATATTTGCATTTTAATTGGGGGCATGGGCCCCTGCTGTTTTGAAAATATAACAAAGCTACTATATGAACGCAAGCGAACTGAGCGAACAGGAACAAATACGCCGCAACAGTATGGCGGCCCTTCGCGCCATGGGCATCGAGCCTTATCCGGCTGCAGAGTATGTCGTAACAGGTTATAGCGACGAAATCAAGTCAAACTTCGTAGACGACGCGCCCTCGCGCCAGGTGAGCGTGGCCGGTCGTATCATGAGCCGCCGCATCATGGGCAAGGCTTCGTTTATCGAGCTGCAAGACTCGCATGGCCGCATACAGGTATATATCTCGCGCGATGAGATATGCCCCGGAGAAGACAAGGATTTATACAACGTCGTATTCAAGAAGCTGCTCGATATCGGCGACTTTGTCGGCATCAAGGGCTACGTGTTCCGCACTCAGACCGGCGAGATTTCGGTTCATGCACAGTCGTTGACGGTGCTGAGCAAGTCGCTGCGCCCCCTGCCCATCGTCAAGGAGAAGGACGGCGTGCGCTATGATGCCTTCGACGACCCCGAGCTGCGCTACCGCCGCCGCTATGTCGACCTGGTGGTCAACGACGGCGTGAAGCAAATCTTCCTCAAACGCACCAAGGTCTACACCTCGATGCGCGAGTATTTCAACAACGCCGGCTATGTCGAGGTCGAGACTCCCATTCTCCAGTCGATTCCCGGCGGGGCCGCCGCACGTCCGTTTATCACCCATCACAACGCGCTCGACATACCCCTCTACCTGCGTATTGCCGACGAACTCTATCTCAAACGCCTGATTGTAGGCGGCTTCGAGGGCGTGTACGAGTTCTCGAAGAACTTCCGCAACGAGGGCATGGACCGCACACACAACCCCGAGTTCACCTGCATGGAAATCTATGTCTCGTACAAGGACTATAACTGGATGATGACCTTTACCGAAAAGATGCTCGAGAAAATCTGCCTCGATGTCAACGGCACGACCGAGGTCAAGGTCGGCGACAATGTAATCAGCTTCAAGGCCCCCTTCCCCCGCGTGACCATGGCACAGGCCATCAAAGACCACACCGGCTACGACATAGAGGGTAAGAGCGAAGACGAGCTCCGTGCCGCCGCACGCGAGATGGGTATCGAGGTAGACGAGACGATGGGCAAAGGCAAACTGATTGACGAAATCTTCGGCGAGAAATGCGAAGGCACATATATACAGCCCACATTTATAACCGACTACCCCATAGAGATGTCGCCCCTGACCAAGCGTCACCGCGACAAGCCCGAGCTGACCGAGCGCTTCGAGCTTATGGTCAACGGCAAGGAGCTTGCCAACGCCTACTCGGAGCTCAACGACCCCATCGACCAGTACGAGCGTTTCGTAGAGCAGATGCGCCTTGGCGAGAAGGGCGACGACGAGGCCATGATTATTGACGGCGACTTTATCCGCGCCCTCGAGTATGGCATGCCACCCACATCGGGCATGGGCATAGGTATGGACCGCCTGGTGATGCTTATGACAGGCCAGACCACCATCCAGGAGGTGCTCCTCTTCCCGCAGATGCGCCCCGAGAAGGTAGAGAAGCGCGATGCCGCCGAGGCATATACTGTAATCGGTATCCCCGAGCAGTGGGTTGCGCCGCTTCAGAAAATCGGCGTCACCACCGTGGCTGCCCTCGCCCCGATGAACCCCAACAAACTATTCCAAGACCTTTGCGGTTATAACAAGAAAAACAAACTCGGCCTTGCCAATCCGACGGCCGACGACGTAAAGGCTTGGGTCGCAGCTGCGAAAGGCGAGTGAGCCTAACTAAAAACAGACTATCATGGATACAAGTTTTCCGGGACATATCGCCGTGATGGGCGGCGGCAGTTGGGCGACGGCACTCGCCAAACTGCTGCTGCAAGGCTGCGAGTCGATAACCTGGTATATGCGGCGCGACGACCGCATCGAGGATTTCAAACGCCTGGGCCACAACCCGGCATACCTCACCGACGTCGACTTTGATATCAGCCGTATAGACTTCTCGAGCGACATAAACTATGTCTGCAACAGAGCCGACACCCTGCTGCTGGTCATGCCTTCGCCGTATTTCAAAGACCATGTCGACAAAATAACGGTCGATATTTCGCGCAAGAACATAGTGTCGGCTGTCAAGGGTATAGTGCCTGATACCAACGAGCTCATCACCGACTATATGGCGCGGGTGTTCGGCACGTCGATGTCGCGTACCCTGGTCGTTTCGGGCCCGTGTCATGCCGAGGAGGTCGCCCTCGACCGCCCCAGCTATCTGACTATCGGTTGCGAAGACCTTGCCCTTGCCGAGACTTTTGCCAACTGTCTGCGAGGCAAGAACACCCACGCCATAACCTCGAGCGACGTCGACGGCATCGAGTATGCCTCGGTGCTGAAAAATGTATATGCCATAGCAGCTGGCATTGTGCATGGCATGAAGACGGGCGACAATTTCTGCGCCGTGCTCATCAGCAACGCCATACGCGAGATGGAGCGTTTTGTCGACGCTGTCTCGCCCCGTCAGCGGCATATCTGCGACTCGGTGTATCTCGGCGACCTGCTGGTAACGGCCTACTCGCGCTTTTCGCGCAACCACAACTTTGGCTCGATGATAGGCAAGGGATATTCGGTGAAGGCTGCACGCATGGAGATGGAGCAGACTGCCGAAGGCTACTATGGTGCCAAGTGCATATGGGACATAAACCAGCACCATGCCATCGACATGCCCATTCTCAACGCTGTCTACAACATACTCTACCGTGGCGTATCGGCCTCTCGCGCCTTCCGCTCCATGGCCCAGACGTTTAACTGACATGAAAAAACTTATCGGACTTGATATTGCCGGGCTCGAGGCCGTGGCTGCCGAGGCCGGGCTGCGGCGCTTCGCGGCAAAGCAGATGGCGGCGTGGCTCTATAAGCGCGGCGTCACCGAGATTGATGCCATGACCGACCTGCCAAAGTCGGCCCGGACATGGTTGCGCGACAACGGGTATGTCGTTGGGCGCGAGGCCCCGATAGCCGAGGCCCGCAGCACCGACGGCACCGTGAAATATCTCTTTACCGGTGTCGGGGGCCGCGATGTCGAGTCTGTATATATCCCCGACCACGACCGTGCCACCCTGTGCATATCGAGCCAGGCCGGCTGCAAGATGAATTGCCGCTTCTGCATGACAGGCCAGGGCGGCTGGCAGGGCGACCTCGATGCCGGCGCTATAATCAACCAGGTGCTGTCGTTACCCGAGAGCGAAAGCCTTACCAATATCGTCTTTATGGGCATGGGCGAACCGGCCGACAATATCGATGCCGTATTGCGCACCATCGACATACTCACCTCGCCGTGGGGCATGGCGTGGAGTCCGCGACGCATCACCGTGTCGACCATCGGCAAACAGCCCGGACTCGACATGCTCCTCTCGCGCACGCAGGTACATATTGCCGTAAGTCTCCACTCGCCCTTTGCCGACGAGCGGCTGTCGCTCATGCCTGTGCAGCGTGCCTATCCCATGTCCGAGATTATAGCGACCTTGCGCAAATATGACTTCGCGCATCAGCGCAGACTCTCGATAGAGTACACGATGTTCGATGGTATCAACGACGACATCCGTCATGCTGAGGCCCTTGCGCGTCTGCTGCGAGGCACCGATGCCCGCGTCAACCTGATTCGTTTCCACCGCACGCCCGGTTTCGAGGGGCGCCCGTCATCGCAGTCTACGATGGAACGCTTCCGCGACACCCTCAACGCCTCGGGTATCATAGCCACTATCCGCGCCTCGCGCGGCGAAGACATCATGGCCGCCTGCGGAATGCTTTCAGGCTCGGTTTCCGAGCCTGAGGTTAAAGGTTAATGGTTAAAGGTTAATGATATAGACACCGTTAAATGTAAGATAATCGATATGACGCCAAATTTTTCTTTTGAAAAACTCCATGCTTACCAAGTTGCCCGACTTTTGGTAAAGAGTGTATATCATATAACTGAAGATTTTCCTTCTTTTGAAAAATTTGGTCTTTCGAGCCAGCTTCAAAGAGCTGTTGTATCGATAGCGTCTAACATTGCTGAGGGTTCTGGACGTAAATCGATTAAAGAAAAAATTCATTTTTTAGAAATAGCATACGGTTCATTGCTTGAAGTTTATTGTCAACTTCAGTTGGCTATGGATTTGTGTTATATATGCGAAGCTAAATTTTTAGAATTAAAAACTACCATATTTGAATTATCGAGATTGATTGGCGGTTTAAATGCCAGTTTTGTCTCGTCAAAAGAATTAGGATAAAAGGTAAAGACTATATATACTGGTAGAGCTCCTTAACCTTTAACCCTTAACCTTTAACCTTTTAGAAAAATGATTAAAATAGGAATCACTCATGGCGATACTAACGGAATTGGTTACGAGGTAATACTTAAGACACTCGACGACGAACGTTTGGCCGACCTTTATACCATCGTGGTGTACGGGTCGGGCAAGGCGGCCGCTTTTTATCGCAAGGCAATGGAGCTGGCACCGGTGCAGTTCAACCGCATCGACAGTGCCGCCGATGCCCGCGACGGCCAGTTCAACATCATCAATGTCGTAGGCGAAGACCTCAAAATCGACCCCGGCATGGCTGCCGAGGCCGCAGGGCAGGCCGCTTATGCCGCTCTCGAGGCTGCCGTGGCCGACCTCAAGGCAGGTGATATTGATGTACTCGTTACAGCGCCGATAAATAAGAAATCAATACAGAGCGCCGACTTCAAATTTCCGGGCCACACCGAGTATTTACAGTCACGGCTTGGCGAAGACGGCGACAAGGCGCTGATGATAATGTGCGCCGGCGATGTGCGCGTCGCCCTTGCCACGGCCCATATGCCGCTGTCGCAGGTGCCGGCGGCCATTACTCCCGAACTCCTTGGTGAAAAACTCGAGCAATTCAACATGTCGCTGCGTCGCGACTTCGGCGTGCAGTCGCCCCGAATTGCAGTGTTGTCGCTAAACCCCCATGCCGGCGAGGAAGGCCTATTGGGAGAGGAAGAAGAAAAGGTGATTGCCCCGGCAATTGCCGCCGCCCGTGAGAAGAAAATCCTCGCCTTCGGGCCCTACGCTTCCGACGGCTTCTTCGGCAGCGGTGTCTATACCCATTTCGACGGCATCTTAGCCATGTACCACGACCAGGGACTGACACCCTTCAAGACCTTGGCGATGGATAGCGGAGTCAACTTCACCGCCGGCCTGCCATTTGTGCGCACATCGCCCGACCACGGCACAGGCTACGACATCGCCGGCAAGAACGAGGCCTCGCCCGACAGTCTGCGCAGTGCCATATATGCCGCCGCCGACATTTACCGCAACCGCGCCAATTTCGACGAAGCCTACCGCCACCCGCTCCGCCGCCAACACGTCGAAAAAGACAAAGACTCCAAGGAGAAAGAGTAAGATTTTTGAGGCACATCCCGTGGGCTTATTAAGATATGTATGATGGACGAGTTTAATGAATATCTCGATAATCTGCTTTCTTCACAAGAGAACGCAGAATTAGAATTCAAACATGCACATGGTGGTTTCCCTGGAAATTTCTGGGAAACATATTCTGCATTTGCAAACACAAATGGAGGGTTGATAATGTTTGGAGTAAAAGAGCATAATGGTATTTTTACACCCGACCTCATAGACGATTCTTTGACTGATACACTTCTCAAAACATTTTGGAAACAAGTTCGAAGCAAAGATAGCATAAGTTTAGGTTTGTTATCGAACAATGATGTCAAAGTAATCAAATATGGAAAGAACAACATAATATTGTTCAATATCCCACGGGTACCTATCTCAGACCGTCCGGTTTATGTAGGACGAGACCCAATGACGGGCTCATATCGACGAGGTCATGAAGGAGACTACCGCTGCACACCGTCAGAGGTTAGGCAAATGTTTGCAGATGCGAATATTGAAGTGCCGGCTGATAGTCGTTTACTTGAGAATTTCGGTATGGATGACATTGATATTGATACAATTAATCAATATCGGCAAAGAATGGCCGTCGCTAATCCAGACCATGTGTGGCTTAGTCTTGACAATAAGCAACTCCTTCAAAAACTTGGTGGATATCGGGTTGATAGACGTACAAAGAAAGAAGGACTTACAGTTGCCGGTTTGTTGATGTTTGGTAAATGGAGTTCGATTCGAGATGTAGATGGTATGCCTAATTATGGCGTGGATTATCGTGAATATACTGCATATAGCGAACGGTGGAGTCATCGTATTTTTTCAGATGGTTCATGGGAAGCCAACCTGTTTCAATTTTTCTATCGGGTACTTCCAAGGTTGCACAATGTCATAGATACGCCGTTCCGACTTGAGGGTAGTACGAGAATAGACCAAAAGCCTGCACATAAGTCGATTCGAGAGGCTCTGGTTAATTGTATTATTCATACTACTTATGGTTCGATTGCCAGAATTGTGGTGAATTGCTATCCTAACGAAATTGTATTTTCAAATCCTGGTACAATGTTGGTTAGTCAACGACAGTTTTTTACTGGAGGGCAGTCTGTGTGTAGAAATCAATCCTTACAGGTTATGTTTTCTTTACTTGGCGTTGGAGACCAGGCTGGGAGTGGTGGTGATGTTATATTGCATGGTTGGCAGGAGGAGAACCTAAGAACTCCATATATTATTGAAAGTGACCGGCCCGATAAAGTGGAACTTTTTATGCCTCTCGAATCTATCTTTTCCAAAAAAATTAAAAATGAATTGACCGAAAGATTTGGAGAAGGAATAAATAATTTAGACCACAATTCCTTAACAATATTGGCCACGGCTGTAAGCGAAGACGTGACTAACGAACGATTGCAATATATCATCGATGCACACAGGGCTGATATAACCTTGTTGTTACGTGAGCTTTGTCGTAACGGATATCTTGAAGCTTATGGTATCGGACGTGGAACTCATTATAAATTAGCCAGATTCGACAAAGCTAAGGACAAAGCTAAGGACAAAGCTAAGGACAAAGCTAAGGACAAAGTTAAGGACAAAGTTAAGGACAAAGCCGGAGCTCGAAGAAAGAAAGAAATCGCAATTAAAGAACTCAGCTTGTATTGTGGTACATGGCGGAAGAGTTCGGAAATGGCAAGGCACGTTGGTGAAGAATTTCAATATATTTCGCGGAGAATTATACCTGAAATGTTGAGGCGTGGCATATTGGTACGAGAATATCCCGACATTCCGACACATCCGGCACAACGGTATAAAATTAAGCCTAACGGTGAGATATAAAGTAGAAATTACTCTTAAATGCTCTAACAATCTACATGGACAACGAACAAGATATTTTCAATAGCGCAGAGGCAGACGAACGGAGGCCGAAGACGACGGCAAGCTATGACGACGACGCCATCATGTCGCTGTCGTGGTACGAGCATATACAGCAGCGCCCGGGCATGTATATCGGCAAGCTCGGCGACGGCACCAACAGCGACGACGGTATATATGTACTGCTCAAAGAGGTGATTGACAACTCTATCGACGAGTATATGATGGGCTACGGCAACCAGATTATCGTCGATGTCGACAGCTCCACCGCCACCGTCCGCGACTATGGCCGTGGCATACCTCTTGGCTCGGTGGTCGATGTGGCATCGAAGATGAATACAGGCGGCAAGTTTAAAGAAGGCGCTTTCACCCAGACCGTGGGTCTCAACGGTGTCGGCATCAAGGCCGTCAACGCCCTGTCGACCAACTTCGAAATCAGCTCGTACCGCGACGGCGAGTGCAAGCGTGCCCGTTTCTCGCTGGGGCAACTTGTAGAGGAGACACCTGTCGAACCCACCGACGAGCCTAACGGCACACTGGTAACGTTTACTCCCTCGGCGCCCATTTTCCGCGACTATGCCTTCCGCGATGAGTTTATCGTGCCCCTGCTCAAGAACTATACCTTCCTCAACACGGGGCTCAAAATCGTTTTCAACGGCAAGTCGTATATCTCCCGTCGTGGCCTCGAAGACTTGCTCAAGGAAAACCTGACCCAGGAGCCGCTTTACCCCGTCATACATTTCAAAGGGCCGGACATCGAGGTGGCCATAACCCATGTCAACCAGTATGGCGAGGAGTATTACAGCTTTGTCAACAGCCAGCATACCACCCAGGGCGGCACGCATCTGACGGCTTTCAAAGAGGCTGTGAGCCGCACGATGAAAGACTATTTCGGCCGCAACTTCGAGTATTCCGACATACGCAACGGCATGGTTGCCGCCATAGCTATCAATGTGGTCGACCCGGTGTTTGAGAGCCAGACCAAGACACGCCTCGGTTCGCGCGACATGAAGCCCGAAGGCCCCACCATCGCGAAATATATCGGCGACTTCATACGCAAGGAGCTTGACAACTACCTGCACCGCGAACTCGACGTGGCCGATATC
The DNA here is from genome assembly GCA_009775195.1 of Muribaculaceae bacterium. Lineage (GTDB taxonomy): Bacteria > Bacteroidota > Bacteroidia > Bacteroidales > Muribaculaceae > CAG-873. The sequence goes on along the minus strand of VSPF01000058.1, from coordinate 6,684 downwards.
ATACTCAAGAAGGTGCAGGCCAGCGAACGCGACCGCAAGGCCATGGCCGGCGTGGCAAAGAAGGCCCGCGAGACTGCCAAGAAGGTCAGCCTCTACAACCGCAAGCTCAACGACTGCCGCGTGCACCTCAACGACACCCGAGGCAACGAAGAGCGTAAAAACGCCACCTCGATATTTATCACCGAGGGCGACTCGGCCGGAGGTTCGATTGAAAAGGTGCGCGATGTCGAGACCCAGGCCGTCTTCAAGCTGCGAGGCAAGCCCCTCAACACCTACGGCGCGACGCAGAAGGAACTATATACCAACGAGGAATTCAGCCTCTTGCAGGCCGCCCTCAATATCGAGGACGGCATCGACGGGCTGCGCTACAACAAGGTCATAATCGCTACCGATGCCGATGTCGACGGCATGCACATACGCCTGCTGATGCTCACTTTCTTCTTGCAGTACTTCCCCGACCTGATAAAGAAGGGGCATGTCTACGTGTTGCAGACACCGCTTTTCCGCGTGCGAAACAAGAAGACAGCCAAGCGTTCGGGCAAGGTGCGCACCGGCGACACACCCGACGACACGGTCTATTGCTATACCGACGAGGAGCGCGTCAATGCCATAGCACGCTTTGGTTCGAATGCCGAAATAACACGATTTAAAGGTCTCGGCGAGATTTCGCCCGACGAGTTCCGTGGCTTTATCGGCGAGGATATGCGCATCGACCGCGTGAGCCTGCGCAAGGAAGACGGCGTGGCCGAGGTGCTCGAGTTCTATATGGGCAAGAACACCATGGAGCGTCAGAATTTTATCATTGAAAATCTCGTTGTCGAGGATGACACCCACATCGACCAGTAGCCGCACGGCCATCTTCCCCGGCTCGTTCAATCCCTTTACTCGCGGTCACGCCGACATTGTAGAGCGCGGGCTGCGCCTCTTCGACCGCGTGGTCATAGCCGTGGGCTACAATATCAACAAGCCGGCGGCCGACGCCGAGGCTGCGGCCGATGCCATACGCCGCCTTTACGACGGCCACCCCCGGGTCGAGGTCGTAGTCTATTCGTGCCTCACGGTGCAGCTTGCCCGCCAGGTCGGGGCACAGTTTATACTCAGGGGCGTGCGCTCGGTCAAGGATTTTGAATACGAGCGCGACCTTGCCACTGTCAACATGCAACTTTCGGGCATCGAAAGCGTTATATTATTTAGCCGTCCCGAACTGTCGGCACTGTCCTCGTCGATGGTGCGCGAGTTGTCGGCCTACGGCGAAGATGTGACACCCTTTTTGCCCTGATATAACAAGATATGAAAAAAATCTACATCACATTGCTGTCTCTCTGCGTTGCCGTAGCGGCCTATAGCCAGCGTCAGCACGAGAGTTTCACGCCCGACCAGAAGCTACGCGCCGCCGAGGCGATTATAGAGAATTTCTACGTAGAGGATGTCAACTCCGACACCATCGTCAGCGAGGCCATAGTGGCCATGCTCAAGACCCTCGACCCCCATTCGCAATATTCCTCGCCCCAGGAAACCAAGGAGTTTACCGAACCCCTCGAGGGCAAATTCAGCGGCATAGGCATACAGTTCAACATGCTTGAAGACACCGTCTATGTCATACAGACTGTTGCCGGTGGCCCGTCGGAAAAAGTCGGCATCCTGGCCGGTGACCGCATCATCAGTGCAAACGACACCGTAATCGCCGGCAAGAAACTTGCCAACCGCCAGGTGATGAAGACCTTGCGCGGCCCCAAAGGCTCGACCGTAAACCTCAAGGTAAAACGTGGTGACGAGCTTGTAGACTTCGCTGTCGTGCGCGACGATATACCCCTATACTCGGTCGACGAGACTTTTATGGCCGACCCCACAACGGGCTATATACGCATCACGCGCTTTGCTGAAGAGACGGCCAAAGAGGTGCAGCAGGCCATGGCCAAGCTCAAGAAGCAGGGCATGAAGAACCTTATCCTCGATGTGTCGGGCAACGGCGGCGGCTATCTCGGCGCGGCGTTCGAGCTTGCCTCGGAGTTCCTGCCTGTCGGTACGCCCGTTGTCAGCACAGCCGGCCGTCGCACACAGCCTTATAAATACGTGACCGAGGGGCAGGGCAGCTTCCTCGACGGCCGCCTGGTGGTCATTGCCGACCAGTCGTCGGCCTCGGCTTCCGAAATCCTCTCGGGCGCGTTGCAAGACAACGACCGCGCCCTCGTGGTAGGCCGGCGCACTTTTGGCAAGGGCCTGGTGCAACGTCCGTTCCCCTTCCCAGACGGCTCGATGATACGACTAACCGTTTCGCGCTACTATACCCCTTCTGGCCGGTGCATACAGCGCCCCTACGAGAAAGGCCACGGCGAGGAGTATTACCTCGACATGCTCAACCGCTATAAGTCGGGCGAACTGTGGAGTGCCGACAGTATAGCGCGTCCCGACTCGCTCAAATACGAGACACTGCGCAACCACCGCCCTGTATATGGCGGCGGCGGCATCATCCCCGACGTGTTCGTGCCGGCCGATACGAGTTATTATTCGGCCTACTACCGCGACCTCATAGCCAAGGGTGTGGTAAACCGCACTGTCATAAACTATGTCGATGCCAATCGCAAGTCCCTGCTCAACGAATACCCAACTGCGGCTGATTTCGAAAAAGGCTACGCGATACCCGACGAACTTCTCGAAAAGCTCATCGCCGCCGGCAACGAGAAAGAGGTGCCCTACAACGCCGAGCAGTACGAAATATCCAAGCCGATGATTAAGGCCATAATGACGGGGCTTGTCGCGCGCGACCTCTATGAGGACGGGTCTTACTACAAGGCCCTCGCACCGCTGTCGAAAGACTTCAACGCCGCCCTCGACCTTATCAACGACCCCGAGCGCTACAACGCCCTGCTAAAAGGCACGGCCCAATAACGCAACAATACCCCACCCAACACCACAAGCCCGGACTCCCTCTGCGAGAGCCCGGGCTTGAGTCTTTTCTTGGATTGCAGTATTGCTAATTTTCACGGAAAGAAGGAATAACTTCGCGGAAATCGCAAGAATACTTCTTTATTATAAATCACTTGATTTTCAATGATATGAAATAGCGTTGCAAAATATTTTTACGGAAAGTTCGCGGAATTTTCACGGAAAGTTCGCGGAATTTTCACGGAGAAATATACCTGAAAGTGAGGAATTGCGTAACAATGAGATTGATTATAGTTATTCATCCTCACCAGGCCCTAATTCCCAATATTTTTTTGGACCAACATGTATTTTCCCGGCTTTCCGTAGACATTTAAGAAGATAATCAATATGATTCTTTTTCTGATTATTATTCAAGGCTCCGGGAAGTCTGGCAAATAATAATTTATTTATTTTGTCTCGACGAAGCTTTTTATGTTCACTGAGTGATTTCAGTATAAGGTCTTTATAGTAATCGTCATCGAATCCCTTGAGGTCTGTGTACTCAGCTTCCATATTGGTTAATTGAGCGACCTGGCGGCTTATAATAATATGAGGATGGCGACCCTCGATTAAATTCAACTCTCTCAACTTGGTGCGAGCCTCTTTACTTATTGGCTTATTTCTTTGAACTCTATCGAGTAAGAAGACAGTTGTTAAATCAAGAGATGAATTCTCCATCAATGCCGTTGAGTATTCTACGTTAATAACTTGTCCTGGAATAACCAAAACTACATGAGTGTCAGTGGAGTTTTCGTAGTCGGGCATAGGAAGAAATCGATTACGCTGATGCTCAAACATATCGTGTATGCCAAACCCCTGGCTGTCAACCATGTTGAGGTTGAGCATGGCGGTTTTGAGAAATTCGTTGCGATATTTAGTAGGTGTCTTTTCTCCGGCTATGTAGTCATAGTATTCACCCTCGTAAAAAGAGCCTGCATTTTGGAATCTGACACTATCCGAGGTTTCCGTAACCACTATTCGTTCATGCTTGGTATAATCTTGGTGCATTATGCAGTTATGAAGTGCTTCAAGAAGTGAACGTTGGTCATACTTTAGTACAGGCGATGGTAGTAATGCGTTTGAAGGGAATATTTTTATTTGGTAGTTTCTTATCTCTCCGCGAAGTTTTATTGCTGTAAGGAGGAAGGGCGGATAGAATATTTGGGCTGCGCGTTCTTCGCCGGTCTGGAGTTTCCAAATCATTTCAGCAGGATGATTGAGGTAATGGACACTCTCCTCTTTACCAAGCAATAGTAATGCAGTACGAGTGATTTTTCCATTTTTCGTTACCTTAGCCTTGTCCAAAAAAGTTTCAACGCTCCACGACCGAGCCTCATTAGCTCTTTTGGGATATCTTTCGCAGTATCCTTCTAAAGCTTTTTCAATTGCTTCTTTGTCAAGGTCGGCAAAAGTAGCATCCTCTACAATCTCTGCAGACCAATCATGGGGAATAATCTCTTCGCTGAGAATTACGGATTCTCTCTCGGGGGTAAGTTCGACAAGGGAATCGCCTATTCGCTGCCACTTCTTTTTATGAGCGAATACCGGACGTCTGGGAAGATGTTTAGGAATATTTATTATCCAGACAACTTTGTTTGTGTCTGAGGTAATGAATTCTTCTATGAATAAGCCTTCCGAAGGTAGATTAGGGCACATTTCAACCATTTGGTATATAACAGAAGTCTTATCGTAATTAAACTTTGATAAGTCTGTGCCGACAATGTCCAATGTACCATCTTTGACCCCAATGACAAGATGTCCGCCCTCCATATTTGAAATACCTGAGAGATAGGATATCACATCCTTATGTGGGTCACCAGAAAATGAATTTTTTAAATTTTTCATTTCCTTCCAATCACAACTTGCATCTTCTTTCGGAAATCGGTGAAGTAGGTATTTTTGTAATTCTTTTTCAGTCATCATAACTACTATTTGGTGTTATAACTAACCAAAAAGTATTGTTGCAAAATTAATAAAATTCACTGTATATGTTCTATTCAAGTTGTTAAAACAAGCAAACAAATTATTCTAATCTTCGTAAAGTCCCGTCATTAAAATGAAATTCTAAGGGAGTATTATCCGATGTTACGACTTTGGTGTATCCCCGAACCTTGTCGTAGAAGCTCCTAATGTTTTATGGAAGTGGTTTTTCGTAGGCCAGCCTTTCGCCCCAGATGAAATCACAGCGACCAAGATTGATGTATCCTCTTTTTGATAGTATGTGCTGCATGGGCTTATTTTCAAGGCCGGTGTCGATGCGGACAAAAGCGGCCCCCGTTCTCAGTGCATGCGACTCGGCTAAATCGAATAATATGCCTGATAATTTCTTGCCTCTATAATCGTCTGAGAGAGCAATACGGTGGAAGACGGCATAATCTTTACCAACGTCCCATAATTCGGGATGGCGGTTATATTCGTCGTCATACGCAGCTATTGCGATATAGCCTGCTGTTTTGCCGTTGTCATCGAGGATAAAACCTATGGCTCTGTCAATGTCAGATTTCAAAACATCGATTGACGGATAGCCGTCCTCCCATTGTCTGAATCCGGCTCGACGTTGGGCAAGGCGTGCCTGCGAGAAAACTCGCATCACGTCCTCCATATCTTCGATATGTGCCTTTCGTAAATACATATACCTTAGCTCTCTGCCTCGGTGCCATAAAATTATTCTATGTCACAAAGATAACGAAAAATATTAGATTAATGATTAGTAATGTAAAAAACACGCAAAAACCGGCCAGCACCTGGGGTGCTGGCCGGTTGGTATGTGGTTATTCTCCAATCCTACATCAGGCAGAGGATGAGTACTTGGGCGGCGACGACGCGCAGGAACATCGTCAATGGGTAGACGGTAGAGTAGGCCACGGCGGGCTGGTCGTTGCCGGTTGAGTTGTTGGCGTAGGCAAGGGCGGGTGGGTCGGTGTTGGAGCCCGACACAAGGCCCATGATGGTGAGCAGGTTGATGCGGTCGTGCCCACGGGCTATGCAGCCTACGATGATGAGGGGCACCAGGGTGATTACGAAGCCCCAGATTACCCACCACATGCCGGTCTCGTTGAATACCGATGCGGCGAAATCCTTACCGGCGGCGATGCCGACCGATGCAAGGAAGAGGCAGATGCCCAGCTCGCGTAGCATCATCGATGCCGAGGTCGAGGTATAGGTGACGAGTTTTGCCTTGTAGCCGAAGCGGCTCAGCAATATTGCCACCACGAGGGGGCCGCCGGCGAGGCCGAGTTTCATGCCGAAGCCGATATTGATTGAGCCCAGTATGATACCGAGGATGATGCCCACGAATATGGTGATGAGGTTGGGCTGGTTGAGGCGTTTCATCGAGTTGCCAAGTCGGTCGGCCAGGCGGTCGATATCTTCGAGGTTGCCAACCACGGTTACGCGGTCGCCCATCTGGAGTCGCAGGTTGGGGGATGCGAGGAGGTCGACACCGGCACGGTTGACACGTGTGCAGTTGACCTGGTAGCCGTTGTGGAGTCGCAGCGAGCCGAGGGCCACGCCGTTGTACTCGCTCTTTGTTATGACGATGCGGCGCGAATATACGGGTGTGGGGGTCGAATCCCAGTCCATTTCTACGTCGGGGCCTATGACGGCGCGGAAGCGGTCGGCCTCGGCGGCAGAGCATACAATCTTGAGTTTGTCGCCGGTGTGGATTGTGGTCGACGATTTGGGTATGACGATGTTGCCCTCGGTGGTCATCAGTCGCGATACTACGAAGTTGGTGTTCACGATATCGTGAAGCTCGAG
>VSPF01000057.1:13641-15992 GCA_009775195.1 Muribaculaceae bacterium | reverse complement strand
GCCCATAAACTTCATGCCGCGACGCCGTAAGTCAGCCGACAGGGCATCAGAAAGAGGCGAAGTGGTCGAGACATGGTCATAGACGACGTCGGCCGGACACATGCCGCACAGATAGGCGTCAAACGAACCATACTCAGCCTGTATTTCCTTGAATACTCGGGCGTTGGTAATCGCTGCCGCAATCTTGGCCTTATTACGTATTATGCCGGGGTTGGCAAGCAGGCTCGCGACCTTTTCATCGTCGTATGCGAGGATTTTATCTAAGTCGAAACCGTCGAATGCCTCGCGGAAAGCCTCGCGCTTATTCAAGATACATTCCCACGACAATCCGGCCTGAAAGCTCTCGAGGAGCAGCAGTTCGAGCAACTTGCGGTCGTCGTGCACAGGACGTCCCCACTCGTTGTCATGATAGCTGATATAGAGCGGATTTTTAGGATTCGCCCAAAAGCAACGTTTTACACTCATTTTTTGAGGGCATTGCCGTCGGAGAAAGCATTACCGACCCTCGCCCCGAGAGCGATATAGCCATTGTGCACGGGGTCGAAAGTGATAAGGTGCATCGCCTCAACATCGGGTTTGCCATCGGCAGCAAGATATTTTTCGTCACAAACGATATTGACGATTTCGGCAATGATATAATATCCTGTTTCCGACTCATATAGCTTCTCCTTGATGCGGCATTCGAGGGTCATGGGGAAAGCAGTAAACACCGGGGCCTTGACAGCGGCAGCGTCGACATGCTGCCAGCCGGCGCGAGCCATCTTGTCGGGATGCGTTTTTGCACTCACAAGACCTACGTAGTCAGCGGCCGCGAGAGTGTCGGCCGTGGCAAAAGCAACGGTAAAGTCACCGCAGCGGTTAAGGTTGTCGGTGGTGGCATGAGCACCCATCGAAATCATAATCTCTTCATAATCCCACTGTCCGCCCCATGCGGCATTCATGGCGTTGGGAGTACCGTCGGCATTATAAGTGCCGATAATCAGCACGGGCTGAGGTAGCATCCACGCTTTTGGTTTGAAATCTTTCATATGAAATTTATGTGTTTTCATAGTTAACTTAAGTTTCGCAAGTCTAAGACTTGCTCACTGTTAATAGTTTATCGTTTAGCGGTTAGCCTTAGTTCGCTAAATGTGAACACTAATAATATTGTTATTTGCATTTATCAAACCATAACCTATAGCCAAAGGCTACTAACAATGAGCAAGTTACATACTTGCGAAACTTGAATAGTTAACAAATATGTCTGTGCAAAATTAAATAAACATGTTCATTTTCGCAAGCACAAATCGAATATTTCACGTCTGCGATGCCACTCAAGAAAATATAGATTTTGAACCAAATTGAACCGATAAATATTTTCCCGGACGCATAATATTATATAATTTTGGCTCAGATTTCAATTTGAACCAAAATCAACTATAGTATTACAACGATTTAGATAATATACCGACGTTGTGGCCATCCCCTCATAACCAATGAGAATTGGCATGTGCACCAGGCAAACAGCCCCTACGCATGCCAATTTATTTTATATAACGTGATGATAGTCTGCTGTCTTACATTCAGAGCAAGCGATGCTTTTTGGTGCATTTGCGGCCTGTGAGGTGACCGCCGACAAATGCGGCAATAGAGAGCAGGGCAAGACCTGCAATAAGGATGTGGTGTATGCGTTCGCGACGTTCGCGGCGTTCGAGTTCGTGCTCTACGTTCCGGAGCATTTCTACTTCTCGTTCTCCAGATGTCTTGATAAGTGCCATATACTTGAATTTTTTAAGATTTCGTACACCCTTACAACGTCAGAAATAGCACAATAGTTCTTGATAAGTTGCCCATGCCATTATTTTTCACTAATTTTGTAGTCTAATTTTGCAATAAATACGACATGGGATTTTTTGATTTCTTCAGCAAGGATAAAAAGCAGAACCTCGACCGGGGCCTGCAGAAGACAAAAGAAGGTGTATTCGGCAAACTGCGTCGCGCATTTACCGGCCGCCGCACCATCGACGACGATTTTCTTGACGAGCTCGAGGAAATTTTTATAACCAGCGACGTCGGGGCCGAGACGACCCTCAAAATCATAGACCGCATACAGGCACGAGTGGCTCGCGACAAATATGTCGACATGGACGAACTCAACGACCTGCTTTGCGAAGAAATCAGCGATATGCTTGCCGAGAACGACAACGGCACAAGCACGGGCGAATTTATGCCGCCTGCCGGCAAAAAGCCTTATGTGATAATGGTTGTCGGCGTCAACGGCGTGGGCAAGACCACCACCATCGGCAAACTCGCGCATCAGTACAAACAGGCCGGAAACAAGGTGATGCTCGGAGCCGCCGACACCTTCCGTG
>VSPF01000057.1:0-13631 GCA_009775195.1 Muribaculaceae bacterium | reverse complement strand
CCAGAAATCCGGGAAAAAAGTCTATTTGGGGGCCGCCGACACCTTCCGTGCCGCAGCAATCGAACAACTCGACGAGTGGGCCAGGCGTGCCGACGTGCCCGTTGTGAAGCAAAACCTTGGCAGCGACGCCGCCGCTGTGGCCTACGACACACTTTCGTCGGCCGTGGCAAACGATGTAGACGTGGTAATCATCGACACTGCCGGCCGTCTGCACAACAAAAAGGGCCTGATGGACGAACTGACAAAAATCAAGCGTGTGATGGACAAAGTCGTGCCTGGGGCACCGCACGAAGTGCTGCTCGTACTCGACGGCTCGACAGGCCAGAACGCCTTCGAGCAGGCACGCCAGTTCTCTGCCGCCACGCAGGTCACACACCTCGCAGTTACGAAACTCGACGGCACAGCCCGTGGCGGCGTGGTAATCGGCATCAGCGACCAGTTCAAGATACCCGTGAAATATATCGGTATAGGCGAAGGCATCAACGACCTGCAGCTTTTTGACAAACGTGCATTCGTCAACTCACTCTTCGGCAAGCAGTAATCACTAAATGAAGAAAGAACACGTCAACATATTCAGCCTCGGATGTTCTAAAAACCTTGTCGACAGCGAACGTCTGGCGCGTCGCTTTGCCGATGCCGGCATAGATGTCGCCTTCGACGAGGAAATACCCCCACGCGGCTCGTCGGTCGTGGTGAACACTTGCGGCTTTATCGGCGACGCTAAAGAAGAATCAATCTACGAGCTTCTGCGCTTTCTCGACCTCAAGAAGCAGGGCCGTGTAAAAGCCGTGTATGTAATGGGGTGCCTGAGCGAACGCTACCGCGCCGACGTAGCCGAGCAGATGCCCGAGCTCGACGGCATATACGGCAAATTTGACTGGGGAGGCATAGTCGAAGCATTGACAGGGCCGAAAGCCGTTGCGGCACAAATGCCGTGGGAGCGCATACTGTCGACAGGCCCGCACTATACATATATCAAAATATCGGAGGGCTGCAACCGTTTCTGCGCATTCTGCGCCATACCGCTTATCACCGGGCGTCACCATTCGCGCAAGCCCGACGAGATACTTGCCGAGGTAGCCGATTTGGCCTCAAAGGGCACACGCGAGTTCAATATAATCGCCCAGGACCTGTCGTCGTATGGCCGCGACCTCGACGGAGCACCCGACAACGCCCTGGCCGAACTCATAGACCACATGGCCGACATAGAGGGTGTAGAAATGATTCGCCTCCACTACGCCTACCCGTCGGATTTCCCCTACGGCATATTGCCCGTCATGGCCCGGCGCAAGGAAGTATGCAAGTACCTCGACATAGCCCTGCAGCATATCGACGACACCGTACTCGACAACATGAGACGACACATCACCGCCGAGGAGACACGGCGGCTGCTCGAACGCATACGCCGCGAGGTGCCGGGCATACACATACGCACAACGATGATGGTCGGCTTCCCGGGCGAAGACGATGCCGCATTCGAGCGCCTCGTCGACTTCGTAAAAGAGCAACGATTCGAACGTCTCGGCGCGTTTGCCTATTGCGAGGAAGACGACACATACGCAGCCAGGAACTACGACGACAGCATACCCGACGAGGTGAAACAAGCACGTCTCGAACGACTGATGTCCGTACAGGAAGAAATTGCCACCGAGGTAGCCGCATCCAAAGTAGGCAAGACATTGCGCGTTATTATCGACGAATACGACGACAATATGGGGCGTTGGATTGGCCGCACGGAATTCGACTCTCCCGAGGTCGACTGCAACGTGTTTGTCGAATCAGACAGCGAGTTGGCACCGGGCGACATACGCAATGTCACGATAACCGACAGCGAAGGTTTTGACCTCTATGGAACAGTTCGACTGTAATCTGCCATTCATCCTCTACCGCCTTCCCGGCGAGACCACCTCGCACCTCGCAACCGATATCACAGTCGGAGACAACTGTCTCTCGGCCGAGGGGATAAATGTCATCACATGGCTCGGACAGGCTATTGCTCGTATGGACGTAGACACACAGTCGACAAGTAAGCAACAATATAGCGAAATCGTGGGTGAGGCTTCGGCAATGGCCGGGAAGCGCGGTGGCAAGACAGTGATTGTAAGGGAAATATGCGGCGAATTTCAAATTTTCAACCCAATCAAAATGGCCGAGGAATATTTTGCCAATTTCCCGACCATGTTCTGCTTCCTTTTCTATCATCCGTCTACCGGATATTGGATGGGGGCCAGCCCCGAGCTGCTTGTGACTATCGACGGCAAAGAAGGCATGACGCGCGCGCTGGCAGGCACACGCCCGGCAACCGAAACAGGAGACTGGGACGATAAAAACAAGGCAGAACACCAGATGGTTGTCGACGACATAGCGCAGAATATCGCCACACTGGGCACAGACTGGACATGCCGCCCACTCGAACGGCAGACATTGCCATACAAAAATATCGAGCATCTATGCACACCAATCGCCCTGCGGTATAGCGGCGAGGGCGACATGCCCATACACCGTGTTATATCGGTACTCCACCCCACCGCCGCCGTCGGAGGCTATCCGCGCGAGATGGCGATTGCAGATATCGGGCGGCTCGAAAAACATAGCCGCAAATTCTACGCCGGGGTCATATCGACCGACACAACGGCCTATGTGGTCCTGCGCTGCGTGCACTTCGACAAGCGGCATTGGTGCGTGTATACGGGCAGCGGCATCACCGGCTTGTCACAGGCCGACGACGAATGGGCCGAAACACAGGCAAAGGCTGCGCCCCTGCTCTCCCTCCTCAATAAATATTAATACTAATGTCAGAAAGAAACGACTCCTCTCCACGTCATCTTATAACAATTGCCGGACTTACATTCGGCATGCTGATGCTCTTGTCAGTCATACCATGGAGCAGGCTGACAAACAATACATTGAAAGACTTCAACCTCTTCGGCGACCTCTTTCCAAGCGAGGGCTCCGCAGCCATCAATACCACCTCGTCGATTGTAGACCCCGAACTTGAAGCCATGATGACGCAGGCCGACGGCGGGGGCGGTACAGCCTCGGACGCCACTCCGGCCACAGCCGTTGCAGACTCCACCGAAACCGACACATGCACGTTGCAGGATATTGAAACTATCGAGGCTCCTGTAATCGACGGTTCGGTAGCTATCGAGAATTATAGCGGGGCAACACCGCTACAGCATTTCCGCCAAGCACTCCGACAAGCCGGCAACCGCACTGTCCGCGTGGCCGTAATCGGCGACTCGTATATCGAGGGCGACATATTCTGCTCTAACCTGCGCGACATATTGCAGCAACGCTACGGCGGCAGCGGAGTAGGCTTCATGGCGGCGCACTGCGAGTTCCCGGGCTTCAGACAAACCGTGGCACAAAAAAGCCATGGATGGACAATGCACGACATACGCACAATGTCGCGGCGCGACACTCTACGCACCCTGTCGAGCGATTACGGTATAGCCACGGGCAAAGCTTCGTCGACATACGAGGGACGGAGCAAATTCCCGACTACCAAGAGCTGGGCACGGACCCGGTTTGTATTCCTCGCACCCGACTCGGGCTGCATTACTGTCAAGGGCAGCGACGGCCAACTCCAGACTATGGCTGTATCAGCCTCGGCCGACCCACAGGCTATTACGCTCAATGGTAGTACAAGTAAAGCCGAGATTAACGTCGACGTACCAGGCCTGGTAGCCCTCGGCACATATCTCGACAGCAGCACGGGCATACAGGTCGACTGCATGTCAATCCGTGGGAACTCGGGCCTGGGCACCGTGCGCATCAACCGCGACCTATGCCGCAAGATGGCACAGTGGGCCGACTACGACCTGATAATAGTGGAGTTCGGCATGAACGTGCTCAGCAGCGAACAAACCGACTACAGCCCATATACGGCAAATATGGTCAAGGGCATCAGGCACCTGCAGTCGTGCTACCCCGATGCCGACATATTGATAATGGGTGTCGGCGACCGTGGCATAAAAATCGGCAGCGAGGTAAAATCGATGCCCACAGTCACCGCCATGGTCAAGGCACAGCGCGAAACAGCCATGCGCACATCCACCCACTTCTGGGACACGAGGGCGGCAATGGGCGGCGAACTGGCCGTGGTCGACTGGCGCAAACGCAAGCTGCTAAACGCCGACTACATACACCTCAATCATGCCGGCGGCGCAGAACTCGCCCAGCTATTCGACAAAGCTCTAAAACACTCGCTCGATGAATAAAGTATTACCAGCCATAGCTTTATTTGTCGCACTGACATCTGCAGCACAAGAAGCCGAACTGACCGACAACCAGGCCGACCTCAGGCTCAATCCCGAAATCGAAGAGGTAGCGGCAAGCGACGACATCGATTATTCGGCCTATCCGTTTATACGCCTGCACCACAACAAGATAGCCCTCAACGGTGACGACTGGTCACAATTAGCCGATAAATTTGCCGCAGCAAGGCGTGGCGAAGGCAAATTTACAGTGGTCTACCTTGGCGACTCGCATATACAGGCCGACTTCGGCGGCAGCGTGCTTCGCGACCGCCTTACAAAGGTATCGCGCAATGCCGGACGCGGACTGATTATACCTTACAGGCTTGCCGGTACCAACCAACCCAACGATTACAGCATCGGCATGACGAGTGCCTATACATCGTCGAAACTCATGCGCACGCCGTGGGCCACCGAAATGCCGTTCACAGGCATCGGTCTCCAACCGCAGACCCACGATTTTTCTCTCAGCATCAAATCACCCACCCCGACAAGAAAACTTCGGTTTCACTCGCGTGGCTCGAATGCCGTCGCCAAGACGGTGAGAGCCGACGGCAAGCCGGTAGATTTTTCGTGCAGCGTCGACGGGAATGGCCTTACAGTGATTGACGTAGACACTCCTGCATCGAACTTCGACATAGGCTTTTCAAGTGATAAAACCACTGTATTTGGCGGCATAGAGCTTATAAGCGACAGCACCGGCACGGTTGTCCACTCGATTGGCAACAACGGTGCCACCTTTTCGGCCTACGCCACCACCGATAAATTCGGCAGCGGTCTTGCTACCCTCAGTCCCGACCTGGTAATCATCGCCCTGGGCACAAACGAGGCTTTCGGACGCACATCGGCAGAGACCATCCAAAACGATGTCGACGTACTCCTGTCGGCCATACGAAGCCACAGCCCCGAGGCAAAGATACTGCTGGTCGGGCCTACCGAGTGCTATAAAAAAGTGTACCGCCGCCGTCGCAAAGGACGGCGTCGCACGGCATACTCGGTCGTAAACACCAAGACAGCCGACATGGCACGTGCCATAAGGGAGTATGCCGAGGGCGAGGGCATACCCTACTACAACCACTATGCCGTGGCCGGCAGCGCGGCAAAAATGAAGTCGGCCCGGGTGCTGTCGCGCGACGGGGTACATTTTACCGCCACTGGCTACCGGCTGTGGGGCAACCTGCTGAGCGACGCACTTCTTAAACAATTGCAAAAATGAATACGAGTTTCTGGATAGCACGACGATTACGGCTTCGCGGTGTCGGCGGCAGCACCACAGGGGTGGTCATAGCCGTTGCCGGTGTCGCCCTGGCCTTGATAATCATGGAGTTTACACTCGCCATAGTCGTCGGGTTCAAAGACGGCATACACAGCCGCCTGATGGGTTTCGACGCGCAGATAACAGTCTGCCCTGCCGACGGGAAGACCCTCGAAGCCTCGCCCGTGCTAATCGACGCCGTGCGTAAGCGACTGCCCGACGCCGACATAAGGCTGTCGCTGCGCCAACCAGCCCTGCTGAAAACCGACAACGACTTCGAGGGCCTCGTTTTCCTTGCCCAGTCGCCCGATGCCGACTTCAGTTTTGAAAAGAGTAACATAGTAGCCGGCGATTGGCCCGACTATGCCAGCGACAGTTGCGACAACAAAATAGTGATTTCTGTACCGACGGCGCAAGCCCTCGGCCTCGGCGTCGGCGACCGCGTGTACAGCACCTTCTTTATCGACGGCAATGTGAAGATGCGCCGCCACACCATTGCCGCACTTTTTCAGTCAAATTTCGGCGAATACGACAAGACGGTGGCCTACGCCTCGCTGCGCGGCATACAGAGGGTTGCCGGGCTCGACAGCCTTGGCGGAAACCGCCTCGACATACGCGGCATACAGCTCGACGAGATTGCGACCAAGGCCGAACGCCTGCAAGCCGGGCTTATCAGCGATGCCGCTGCTGGGCGCCTCGACCAGTATTACCCCGTCGACAGCGTGCTACGCACCGGCGCCCTCTACTTCAACTGGCTCTCGCTGCTCGACACCAATGTGACTGTCATCTTCATACTCATGCTCAGCGTTGCCGGCCTCACCCTCATCTCGAGCCTCTTCATACTCATCCTCGAGCGAGTGACAATGATAGGTGTTTTACGGGCCATGGGGGCGACAAAACCGTTTATACGTCGTATATTTATCGACATGACCATGCGCCTGGCCGGCCTGGGCATGGTTATAGGCAACGTAGTGGGCATCGGACTGCTACTGCTCCAAAAATATACCCATGCCGTCCCCCTCGACCCCGACATGTATTACCTCAACTCTGTACCGGTCGAGATAAACGTCTGGGCCTTCGTGGCCCTAAACATCGGCGTGGCCGTCGTTACATGGGTGATATTGGTATTGCCGGCGCGCCTGGCCTCGTCAATCGACCCGGCCAAGACTGTAAAATATGAATGACAGCGCACTTTTTGGCATGATAATTGTTAAAGAAATATATACATACAAAATCTTCAGAATAATTCATTACCTTTGCATAAATTAAGATAAAATTGTTAATGACCCCGACGACAAACCTCAAGGAACTCATCATAGAAGGCATCCACAACCGTAAAGGACACGGCATCAGCGTAGTAGACCTAAGTTCAATAGATACAGCCGCCACAGGCTCATTTATCATAGCCGAGGGCAACTCGACTACCCACACGGCCTCGATAGCCGAAAGCGTTGCCGAACATGTACTCGACACAAGCGGCGTAAAGCCCTACGGTATCGACGGCGAAGAAGGCAGCGACTGGGTAATCATGGACTATGGCGACATCTGGGTACATATCTTCCTACCGGAGACGCGCACGCGCTACAACCTCGAAGAACTTTGGAGCGACGCAGAGATAACCCGGGTGGCAGACTTAGACTGACCCCTAATTCAAACCCAATAAGCACATCACATAATGGCATTCACACCATCAAATAACGGCCAGTCAAACCAGCCGAAAAAAAATCCCTTCCGCTTCAGCCTGTGGTGGATGTACGCCATCGTACTCCTCTTCCTCGGCGGTATATTTTACTTCGACAACAATTCGGTCACAAAGCAGGTCAATTACTCGACCTTCGAGCGATATGTCGAGGTAGACCACGGCATTACAAAAATCGTGGTATTTTCCGACAAGAAAATGGTCGAGGGCTACCTGACCGACTCACTGGCACAAAAAATATTCAACAACAGCAACTACCAAGCCGGCAAGAACATACCGGCCAAAGTCGAAGCCAACATACCCTCGGCCGACAAGCTGAGCGAAAAAATCGAGCAGTGGCGCCAGTCGGGCGCATTCACGGGCGAGGTCGAGTTTGAGCAAGCCAGCCAGTTCGGCAACATACTTTGGTCAATCCTGCCCTTCGTGCTGCTCATCGGCGTATGGTTCTACCTGATGCGCCGCATGTCGGGTGCCGGTGGCGGCGGTGCCGGAGGTGGCGGCGGAATCTTCTCGGTCGGCAAATCAAAGGCTATGCTCTTTGACAAGAACAATGCCGACAAGGTAACATTTCGCGACGTCGCCGGCCTGAGCGAGGCCAAGACAGAAATCGAAGAAATCGTCGAATTTCTCAAAAATCCCAAGCGCTATACCAACCTGGGCGGCAAAATCCCCAAGGGCGCACTACTGGTTGGCCCTCCCGGAACCGGCAAGACCCTCCTGGCCAAAGCCGTAGCCGGCGAAGCCGACGTGCCTTTCTTCTCTATGTCTGGTTCTGACTTCGTGGAGATGTTTGTCGGCGTAGGTGCCTCGCGAGTGCGCGACCTCTTCCGCCAGGCAAAGGAAAAAGCCCCGTGTATAGTCTTTATCGACGAAATCGATGCCGTGGGCCGCGCCCGTGGACGCAACGCCGGCATGGGAGCCAACGACGAACGCGAGAATACCCTCAACCAGCTCCTTACCGAGATGGACGGCTTCGGCACCAACAGCGGCGTCATAATACTTGCCGCCACCAACCGCGCCGACATCCTCGACAAGGCCCTGATGCGTGCCGGACGTTTCGACCGTCAGATTTATGTAGACCTGCCCGACCTGCCCGACCGCGTAGAAATCTTCAAGGTACACCTGCGCAAAATCAAGACAGCGCCCGACCTCGATATCGAGATGCTTGCACGTCAGACCCCGGGCTTCTCGGGAGCCGACATAGCCAACGTATGTAACGAGGCCGCCCTCATCGCCGCACGTCACAATAAAGAGAGCGTAAGCAAAGACGACTTCAACGCCGCAGTCGACCGCATCATCGGCGGTCTGGAGAAGCGTTCGAAAATCCTTACCGACGACGAAAAGAAAGCCATCGCCATCCATGAGGCCGGCCACGCAACCGTGTCGTGGCACCTACGCTACGGCAACCCACTGGTAAAAGTCACCATCGTGCCTCGCGGCAAAGCCCTCGGCGCAGCATGGTATCTGCCAGAGGAGCGCCAAATCGTGCCCTCGCAGGTATTGCTCGACGATATATGTTCGCTCCTCGGCGGACGCGCAGCCGAAGAACTCTTCACCGGCCACATATCGACCGGCGCGGCCAACGACCTCGAGCGAGTGACCAAGCAGGCATATGCCATGGTAGTATATTACGGTATGAGCGACAAGCTGCCCAACCTGTCGTACTACGACTCGACCGGTCAGAGCAACATGTTTACCAACCCCTATAGCGACGACCGAGCCAAAATCATCGACGAAGAGGTGTCGCGCATAATCGCCGAACAATACGAACGCGCAAAGAGCATACTCCAGGCTCATGCCGACGGCCACCACGAACTGGCCCAGACCCTTATCACTCGCGAGGTGATATTTACCGACGACGTAGAGCGCATCTTCGGTCCGCGCCCCTGGACCTCGCGCACCGACGAACTCTTCGGTCACAAAGACGACAACGAACCGACCCCGCCGCCAATCGACGACGTCGATGCCACCGAGGTCGAATCAAAATGATTTCAAAATAGCTGCCCGACCCCACCCGGGCAGCTATTTTTTAACCTTAAACATATCATTATCCTACATGGTATTCGAACCCAAGCTAACCCTTGACATAAAAGGGAAATTTATCATACCGGCCTACCAGCGCGGCTACCGCTGGGGCAAAAGCGAGGTAACACGCCTGCTCGACGACATCTACGAACGCGCCGGCACGAACCAAAACTACTGCCTGCAGCCCGTCGTTGTAAAACGCATAGACGACGAGCCAAGCTACGAACTTATCGACGGCCAGCAAAGACTAACGACCATATATCTGATTTTAAAGGTATTAGAAAGCCTCAACCTACCACTCGTAACGCCCTATAGACTCAAATACGAAACAAGAACCTCGTCGGAGACCTATCTCGACACATTAGACGCGGCCAAAAAGAACGACTATATCGACTATAGATATATCTACGACGCGGCTACATATATCAAGGAGTGGTTCGGCACCGACCAAAACGAGGCAATCTCACGGGCCTGGGATATTTTCAACCTCTTGAAAAAGCAGGTACAGGTACTGTGGTACGAGGCTGATGCATCGGAAAACAGTCAGAAACTATTCGCGCGACTCAACATCGGCAAAATCCCCCTGACCAATGCCGAACTCGTCAAGGCCCTCTTCCTCAACCGAGGCGTAAGCTCCACCGACAAGCCAAGCCCACTGCAAGAACAAATCGCCGCCCAGTGGGACAACCTCGAGCGCGAACTGCACAACGAATCCCTTTGGTCATTCCTGACAAACGAAAACCCGGAGAAATACGACACACGCCTCGACCTGCTCTTCGACTTCTTCACCCCCGACCGGGCCGACAGGAAAGACAAATACTCAATATTCTTCGAACTCAGCCGCAAGCTAAAAGAAGATTACAATGGCTCTACCGAGCTGTTGTGGCGCGATATATACGAATATTTCCTAAAACTCCGCGAGTGGTATCACGACAACGACCTCTACCACCGCGCCGGATATATCGTGGCCGTCAACAACGAGTATCCCCTGTCGCGGCTCATCACCGAGACCGAAGACATGGGATACAAGGATAAAATCGCCGAGCTCGACAAACTCATAGAGGCCGAAGTAGCACTGAATGATAAAGGCAAAGATACCGAATCGGCATTGAAAGAACTATCATATAAAAAAGATAGTCATAAAATCGAGAAAATCCTCCTGCTGCTCAACGTTCGCACCACTGCCGCATCGAGCGACAAGTCGCGCTTCCCCTTCGACAAATATAAGAGTAAGAAACGCAACGAAGGCTGGAGTCTCGAACACATACACGCACAGCACTCCGAAGGCCTCAACAAACGCGAGCAATGGATTGAATGGCTCAAAGAAAACGTGAGAAGCCTCGAAGCTATCGATGCATCACAAAAGCGCGACGAACTTATCGCCAAAGTAAACGAGCGTCTCAAAGACGACTCCAGCGGTATCGCAGGCAAAGAACTCGACCAAGTAATATTCAACAGCCTGCGCACCGAAGTCACCGCTCTGCTCTCTACCGATAATATGGAAGAGGAAGAGCTTCACTCGATTTCAAACCTTGCCCTGCTGGGGTTTAGGGACAATATCGTGCTAAGCAATTCGCTCTTCGAAACCAAGCGACAGAAAATCATTGATATGGACAGCACCGGTGTCTACGTACCCGTATGCACTCGCAATGTATTCTTGAAATACTATACTCCCGCCGGGGCGAACCAACCGCACTACTGGAGCGAGAAAGACCGCGAGGCATACCTGCGTCAAATATTAGAAACAGTCTACAACATAAAAAACGCATAGCCCGATGGCCCTACAATCATTCCGTCAACTATTTGACAATCAGCACAAGGTAGTTATACCGATGATACAGCGCGACTACGCGCAAGGAAGGAAAAACGAGGTGAAGGTGCGCGAAGGCTTCGTGTCGGCACTCGTCGACCTCATCAACGGCAAAGCTGGCACCCTCGACTTTATCTATGGAGCACTCGAAGGGCAGGACTTCGTGCCCCTCGACGGGCAGCAACGCCTCACAACCCTCTACCTATTGCACTGGCTGTCGGCAAAACGAGAAAAACGCCCGACGGGCGACTACGGGTTCCTCGCCGACTTCTCATACCGCACACGCGCCAACTCGCGATACTTCTGCCAGCATCTTGTAGACCACACCCCGTCAGAGACCGGCAATATTGCCGAGGACATCCGCGACCAAAAGTGGTACCGACTCGAGTGGAACGACGACCCTACCATCGACAGTATGCTGCGCATGCTCACATATCTCGACAGTGTCTTCTATCCCGACAAAGACAACATCACCCCGATATGGGACAAGCTCGACAGGATAAAATTCTACGGCTTCGACCTCGAAGACCTGGGCCTGACCGACGACATCTATATCAAGATGAACTCGCGCGGCAAACCCCTTACCGACTTCGAGCATTTCAAGGCCGCTTTTGACAAGGTCACAAAATCGCGCCTTGCCTCGAAAATCGACATAGAGTATACCAACCGCATGTGGCGTATGGGCAATGAAAGCATCAAGACCGAGGCCCTCCGACAAAAAGACAAAGATAAATTTATCCCCGAGGTCGATGACTACCTGCTCAACTTCATACATACCGTGAGCCGCATGCTCAGCCTTGCCACCAAAGGCGCAGAGCCATCTGACGACCCCATGGACTGGCTCAACGACATATATTCGCGCCCGTCGAGGGTAACGATGCTCGAACACGCGCTCGATAGCATTATCATGCCCGAAGCCGACGGTATTTGTGAACGCTTCTTTGAGAATGACGACAGCGACCCCGACAAAATCAATATCGACAACACCGACATACACCTTATCGACCTGGCTTGCGTAGAGGGAAATTCGAAGTTAGGCTATACCGAACTGCTGCTGCTCTACTCGTTGCTGCTCTATCTCTCGAACCACCGCATATACGAGCCCGGGGACAAGGCATATATCACAATAGAGCAAATGTGCCGACGGATGCGGGTGTTACGCAACCTGCTGAAGAAGTCGAACAACGAACTGCGAACCGAGCGTATGCCGGAAATCTTCCGCGAAGTAGGCACACTGATATTGCATGGCACACTCAGCACGAACCGCAAAGCCCTAAACGACAACCAAAAGAACGAAGAAATCAGAAAATCGGACTACATAGCGGCTAATCCGACCAGCGAGAAAGCAATCGCTGCAATCGAAAACCACACGCTGCTACTTGGTTCGCTCGGCGCAATCGGCTGGACGCAGCCCGGTCTTTTCGACACATTCCGCACGGCCTTCAAGCGTTATTCTGCCGAATCGGCCATGCTGTCGCGTGCCATGCTGACCCACGGCGACTTTATGTGCAAGGAAAATAGCTGGCGCAGACGCATTGGCGGCGGGGAGCCGGGCCTGGTGTCACTGTGGCGCGATACATTTTTTGTCACGAATGACAACAAACGCATCGCCGACGTGCTTCCGCTCTTCCTCAATGCCTACGACGCAGCCTCGCGCAATGGCAAGAATCGCGACGAAATACTCAATGATATGATAGATGCATACGCGCCGGCGCATCATGACTTGAGATACTACGTAGTCAAATATCCCACCTTACTCGCGCACGCCTGCTATGGCAAGTTCTTCAAAGACGACAGCTCCTGGCAAATGGGGTGGATAGCGCTCAAGACTGCCCAAAAGCCGGGCCAAAACTGGTCTGTCATACATCTGGCCATAATGGACTCATGGAAGCCCAAAGCCGGACAAGTAAGCCTCAAGCTGGGCAATTACCGTGATTTCTTGCAGCTTGGCGAGAGTAATCAATACCTCGACTGCACCCAGCCGGTAGTGGTGAACCTCTATCAGCGCGAGAGCGACAATACATATACACTGGTGAATTCGATTGCGACCACTGCCGCCGATGTCGACATTGTAAACTATATAGTGACCCACATCTTGCCCACACTCTAATAACGAGGACATCCACAAATATATAAACCGCATCGCAAATCGCGACGCGGTTTATTTTTTCGATGATGGGTACCGCGATAATATCACATTGTCGCGGTACCCGTGATTAACTAAACCTACAAAACAATCGTATATTATAGTCTATATACCAACCTTAAATTTGATTCAATTCGTAAACCCGGCTCGAGAGGTCGCTGTTTGAGAACAGGGGCAGACCTACTGTCATAAGGTACTGGCCGGAATAGGTCTTGACATTATTGTCGGTCGAGCAATCGGCGCGGTTGATTTCTCGTACCTTATATGTGGCCTTGGGGTTGAGCCCCTGCAACTTGACATTGACAAGTTTCTCATTGTAGCGAGGATGCACGTCGAAAGCGAATACGACTGCGTTGCGGTCTTGCTTGTCGACAAACATTGTAGCCGTGTGATTGCCTTCGTAAGGCGATACGAGCCTGTACTGGTCACCGTCGAGT
>VSPF01000056.1 GCA_009775195.1 Muribaculaceae bacterium | reverse complement strand
GCCGTGGCATAGCGTATGCCGGCGCTGTTGACGGGGAATCTGCACACCGCCCCGGCCGGGATGGTCATTGGCTTCGACGGGAATCTCACTCCGCATACATCGAACTGCACACCCTTCTTGGCCGACAGGTTTTGCAAGCGTTCATAATTGTTGACGAACACGAAGCCCGAGTCGCCGGCCGAGCGGTACGCCCACCGCAAGTGGCTGTCGTCGCCCTTGGCGATGTCCTGTGGGCAGGGGAAGGTGGCCTCCATCGGTGCCAGCGTCTCGGCATAGTCCTTCATGAAGAGGTGCAGCTTGCGCAGGACATAGTAGTGCGGATAGGTCTGCCCGAACTCGCCGAGCGGTGCCTGGAAATCGTAGGTCTTTACGGGCATGTCGTTGTAGTTAGTGGCCGGCGTGCGCTGGTTCTCGTTGAGGTAGGTGTCGCTCTCGGGGTTCGTGCCGCCGTGGTACATGTAGTAGCCCAGGAGATTGCTGCCGCTGCCCAGTTTCACCACCGCCAGTGAATACGCATCCTCGGGGTAGATATACGGGCGGCGATGGTAGGCCGTGGCCATGCCGCCTCCTAATTCGCACGTGAAATAGGGGTACTGCTCGTCGCCCGACGTCAGCTTTTCTTTCTGTTGGCCGAGCTGCTCGGTGGCAATCGCCGTCGAACTGCGGAACGACTTGAAATTAAAAGCCTTGTAATAGTTGCCTGCCGTCGGCTCGAGCGAACGCTCCCAGAAGCCGTCGGCATAGTCGCCGTAGAGCGGGAGCATCTCGCCGTAAGGCACGGGCGTGCTCAGCTCGGGCCACCCGGTGCGTGTATAGAAGGGCAGGTCATAACCGATTTTGGTAGCTATGCCCTTGAGCGTAAGCAGGTATGAGGCCGGGCCGCGAAACTCGTTGTCGAACTGGCACGCCATCACCGGGCCTCCGTCCTTCCATTGCAATCCTTGTACTTGGGTAAATATCTGGCGGTAAAGCCTCTCCACGGCCGCGAGGAAGGCCGGGTCTTCCGACCGCGACTTGATGTTTTTTTCGAAAATCCAGTCAGGTATGCCGCCGTTGCGCACCTCGCCGTGGCAGAACGGCCCTATGCGAAGCACCACCGGCATGTCGTTGGCCTTGCACAGCTCTATAAACTTGCGCAGATTGCGGTTGCCGTGCCAGTCGAAAACGCCCTCTTCCGCCTCTATATGGTTCCAGAACACGTATGTGGCAATGACGGTCACGCCGCCGTCCTTCATCTTCTTTATGGCCGCGTCCCACTCTGCCTCGGGGATGCGCGAATAGTGTACCTCGCCCATCACGGGGGCGACGCGCCTGCCGTCGATGACGAGGCTCTTAGAGTCCCACCGTACCTCCGGCACCACACCCTCGGCAGCAAATCCGCCCATCGCGACCGCACAAACTAACGACAATACAACTTCTCTCAACATGGTATCAATCAATTTAAGATACCGCAAAAATACCAAAAAATCCCCAAACGGCAAAATAGGGAATATCCCCACCCCCAATCTGTCTCTTGCCAGGCCGAAACATATTATATGAACCGATGTAGTTCTCTATGTTCAACTTTACTTCCGACAACTGGTGGAACAAACAAATTGTATTCCTTCAGTTATTGTAATTTTCTCCCCTTATAGTCTTCCCCATCTATCTAATATTTCATTTTCTCTAATGAATGTATGAGTTTTAATTGTGGAATACCGCCATAACTATATATCTCAATACTATCAGAATTAAGTATGTGGTATCCACAACCAGAGTCAAACAACTCAATTTCATAGAAATATCTTTTAGACAAGTCTACAGAAACATCGCTTTTTACGATATGAACCCTGTTATTTTGATTTATATCAGCCTGACATCTATTTTTATCGACAATTAAAATAGTGTCATTATTCAAAATATAAATCGACGGAAGCTTTTTTAAATCATAAAATTTAATAGTGCTTTCTTCCTCGTCTCCCTTGTTTTTGAATTTAAAACTTACATAACTTTCACATTGTTCATACTCTATATACAAATCAAGATACTCAATATATTCTCTATCTCCCACGTAATGATTACAAGAAGAAAATATCATTGATATAGTAACTAATACTAAAACAATAATTATATATTTATGATTTCCCATGTTTTTCTTTATATAAAGTCCGTATAATCGTAGTCATCATTTGTCCCCGAAAAAAATACGACATCAAATCACGATAGTCGATATCTAACATTCCTCTATCTTTCAGCCATACTACATAATCCATATACACTAACACATTGACAATTGGAATCATGGCAAACAAAGACTTCATTGTCAAGCTCTTATTATAATATATAAGAATAGATTTTTGATATATTTTTCGTATGTAGCATATGTTTAATAGAAAGACATTGACATAACCCAAAGAAACTGCAACTAAAAAAGTCGTAGAATGTCGACACACCCATTTTTCTATACGATTACAGTAATCTTCATTATAGAGTATAAAATAGCTGAGTGTATTCGCTTGCATTATAAGGTATAATAATATTGGCAAACCACCCACAATTAGAATTTTCCAAGAAAACCAATCAAAAGCCCAATGGAAAGCTATCAACATCACGATAGCCCAAAGACAAATCGACACACCGATAAAAGATATGGCTGTCGCCAAGGCTACTATAAAGTCAATATACTTTTTCAAATTTTTCATTCCTAATAGTTATCTTAGGCTCCAATGAACAGCCCAAAACCGGCCGCTGTAATTACCGTGAAGCAGCTTAAGCAATCATAATTCTACTTAAGTTTACCTGGTGTTTCCAATATTTTGGACATGCAATTCAAATTGATTATAATAGTCATAATTAGAGATTGCGATAGGGACAACTATTGTATCAGTACTTATTAAATTTTTATCTTGAATTCCTAACGAAAATACTGTTACATCCCAAAATTCATCTTTAGGAAACTTCATAAATACGCCCGTAATTCTACAATAACCATAATTTATCACCTCGCCTGTTTGTAACTTAATCTGCCCTGTCTTGCGAATTTTATAACTATCGTTTTCGAAGGATGTATAAAAAAGTTCACAATCGTTATAAATCTCTCTTGCTCCTACACCCTTAAAGACTATATCGAAAGCCTTGTGAAAAGCATTACCCATTACGGGCATATAAGAGTTGCCCTTGTAAACGCTCCTGACAAAAGAATCAAAATCAGATGTATCCACCATTAATGTATCTTGGGTCGTGAGCATGTGGAAAATTATAGGATAAGCGTCATCACCGGCATCATATCGGAAATCTACCATGGTGTATTTTTCTCCAAATAGACATGGTTCACAATCTTGAGCAACACAATATGTGCTAAAGAGAATTACGATTAAACCGATTACTATATTCTTCATTTATAGCTTGACCTGGTAGTGATATGTGCTTTAGACCTCCGCTAATGTCAGAGTTAACGACACCACTCTTTCTATATTTTTGTCTCTTTCACCCTTATATGTTTGTGTTTCAACTTATTCACTGCGGTGGCGTTTACATTTCCAGGCCGAGGGATTTTAGGCGGGAGATGGAGTCGGCAGCGATGTCGAGGGCCATGGTGGCGGTGACGGGGAGGCCGTCGAAGGTGCGCTCCGAGGGCGCGAGTTCGTTGATTTCGGCACGGATGGCGGCATCAGTGTCGAGGAACTGCTGCGGCAGCCCGGGCATTGCCTCGACCGTGGCGACCTCGAGGGTTCCGAGCATGGCAGCTATACGCCCCAGGTGGCCGTCGGGGTCGGCGGCGAGGAGTTGCGGATTGCCTGCGAGGGCCGTGGCGAGGACAAAGAGGTTTTGCAGATAGGCCACGTATCCCGAGGGCATCTGCTCCGGGTCGGCTTTCTGCACAAGGCACGACATAAGCACCATCAATCCCGTGGCAAGGGCATCGAGGGGCATACCGGCATCGTAGAGGCACGAGATATGGGGCCGTGACACGTACATGACGTAGAGCGCCATGGCCGTGCGGTCGTCGGGTGCCGACCGGCGCAATTCCTCGGCGGCAGCGGCAAGCTGTTCGCCCGTCCACGCCAACAGGTCGCGGCCGTCGCCCTTTTCGGCAAGGCGTTGCATCTCGGCCTTGAAAGCCGAGATGCGTTCGTTGAGTTGTGCAATATCCATTATTCTACCTGGTGCAGGTCGTGGCCCATGCGCTCTTTCTTGGTGTGCATATAGCGCAGGTTGTAGGGGTTGGGGGCCACCTCGATTGGTACGTTCTCGACCACTTCGAGGCCGTAGCCCTCGAGTCCGATGCGCTTGACGGGGTTGTTTGTCATCAGGCGCATCTTGCGTATGCCTAAGAGATTGAGGATTTGCGCCCCTACGCCGTAGTCGCGCTCGTCGGCGTCGTGGCCCAGATGTATGTTTGCCTCGACGGTGTCGAGCCCTTCTTCCTGTAGCTTGTATGCCTTGATTTTATCCATCAGGCCGATGCCGCGCCCTTCCTGGTTGAGGTAGACAACGGCTCCGCGCCCCTCGGCCTCAATCATCTCCATGGCCTTGTGGAGCTGTTCGCCGCAGTCGCAGCGCTTCGATGCAAATATATCGCCGGTAGCGCACGACGAGTGCACACGCACGAGCACCGGTTTGCCGTCGGCAACGTCGCCCTTGATGATGGCTATATGCTCGAGGCCGTTGTTTTTCTGGCGGAATGGTATGAGGCGGAAATGGCCGTATGCCGTGGGCATGTCGACCTCTACGCCCTGCTCTACGAGCTGCTCGGCGGCGAGGCGGTAACTGATGAGGTCGCGAATCGAGATGAGCTTGAGGCCCCACTCGTCGGCACGCTTGCGAAGCTCAGGCAGACGTGCCATCGTGCCGTCGTCGCTCATGATTTCCATCAGGGCGGCGGCAGGCTGCAGGCCGGCCAAACGTGCCAGGTCGACAGCAGCCTCGGTGTGGCCCGAACGGCGCAGCACTCCGGCATCCTGGGCATAGAGCGGATTGATGTGTCCGGGGCGGCCGAAGGTCTCGGGGGTCGACTCAGGGTCGGCAAGTGCGCGGATGGTGGCGCAGCGGTCTTCGGCGCTGACGCCGGTGGTGCAGCCCTCGAGTTTGTCGACAGTCACCGTAAAGGGCGTGCCGAGCATCGACGTGTTCTGCTCTACCTGGTGCGGCAGTTCGAGCTCGCGGCAGCGCGACAGGGTGATGGGTGCGCACAATACGCCGCGCGCGTTTTTGAGCATGAAGTTGACCTGCTCGGGGGTTATTTTTTCGGCAGCGACAATCAGGTCGCCCTCGTTCTCGCGGTCTTCGTCGTCAACGACTATCACCATTTTGCCCTGGCGGAAATCGTCGATTGCATCCTGGATGTTGTCAAGTTTTATCATTGCGTGTTATTCTATTCTTTTTATCAAAGCCTCGGTTGTCGCGACCATGGCATCGAGATTTCTCGTGGCCGGGTTGAACGGATATTGGTTGAGGTAGTTGATTACATAGATGTCGGGGCTGTTGCTGAGATAGTCGACGAGCTGCCCCAAGGGCTGCCTCAGCTCTGAAACGCCCGAGCCCGACAGGCGGCGGTAGAGCTTGAGATAGAGCGGAGCCTTGGCTGTTCGGGCCTTGGCCTCCCTGACCATGCCGAGGAAGTCGGCAAGCATCTCGAGGGCGCGGTCGCGCTCGACCTCGGCCATTCGCACTTCCTTGAGGGTGAGCGAACGTTCGAGTCCCTTGCCGCGAAGACGCCTGAAAAAGTTGCGGTATGCATCGACATTGAATACCGCCGAGTCACCGACGGCCTTGTAGGTAAAGAACACGCCTAACGGCAGGAGGACGGCCGTGCTGAGCCATATACCCTGCCACACCTCGAGCTTGCCGTCGCGCGCGGCTTTGTAGCCGGCATTGTCGATGATAAAGTAGACGATAAATAGCAACACCGAGATAATCAGCGGCGTACCGATGCCGCCCTTCTTGATAATCGCACCCAAGGGGGCGCCGATAAAGAAGAAGATGATGCAGGCAAACGACAGTGTAAATTTCTTCTGCATCTCGATATCGTGGCGGCGCATCAGCTTGGCCTGTTCTTCGAGCATGAGGCTGCGGTACATATATTCCTGCCGCTGTCTCTTTGCCCTGGCGAGGGCCTGCGATATATAGGTCTTTGCCGACACCGGCGAGGGCGCGGTGAAAAGCGAGTCGAGGTCGAGCGGCTCGGCCATGGCAACGTCGCGCACCGGCTCTTCGACGGCCTGGCCGTTGCGCACGACGGTTCTTGTGGGCCTGATGCCGAACGAGCCGGCCTGCAGCAATTCGCGGGCATAGACATTGCCCATCGAGTCGACCTGGTGACTGATTGAATCTATCGAATGACGCAGCTGCGATATATTCTGGCCCACATATAGGGCGCGGACACCACCCTCGTCAACGCGGTTGAAGTTGGCATCGAAGGGGAAATAGATTTCCTTGCGCGTGAAATGTTCGCGCCTGAAGGGCAGGTATCTCGAACTGCCCGACCCCATCGAGTTGTCGCGCATGTTCTCGAACATCTCGCCCGAGTGCAGGTCGAGCAACAGCCGCGTCTTATCCTCGGTGAAGTTAAACTGCCCGGAGTCGGCAAGGATGACGCGCGTATTGTCGAGGCCACGCGAAAGGTCGTAGATTATCATGCCGTAGAGCATGCCTGTCTCGCTGTTCTTGCGCTCGACATAGAGGTTCATGTTGGGGATTTGGTCATAGAACGACCGCTCGGGTATTTCGACCTCGGGCGACTTCTGCCTTACCGAGAACATTAGCGTCCACATCTTGGTCTGGGCGACGGGTAGCACATTGTTCTGAAAGAAAAACGCCCCGACGGCAATAAACGCCATCAGCCATATCAGCGGCCTCATGATGCGGAAAAGCGATATTCCCGATGCCTTCATGGCGGTAAGTTCGAATTTCTCGCCGAGATTGCCGAATACCATCAGGCTCGCCAACAGCACCGCCAGTGGCAACGCCGTGGGAACCATGGTCAGGGCAGCATAGAAAAACAGCTCAGCTATCACACTCACCGACAATCCCTTGCCGACAAGGTCGTCGACAAAGCGCCACAGGAACTGCATCAGCACTATAAACAGGCAGATAAAAAACGTCATGGCCAGCAGCGGCAGAAACCGCTGCAGCATATATGAGTATAGACGCTTCATTATCATACTGTTTCTTAGTCACTTGTCGCCAGCCGGCACATCCGGCCGCTCTTACAACTTGCAAAGATAGTCATTTTTTGCCGAAATATAATAACGGCTTCAGCAAAGTTGCGGCACCACGCAGCCCAAGGCGAGTGTGCGTGTAGGCAAACCACAGCATCAGGCGGCGCGGTAATTTATTGCGCTGCAGCAGCTTGCCCATCAACTCGCGGCCACGGTTATTGCCGGCCCGGGAGCTAAGGCCATATTCGACAGCCCTCTTGAGGTCGGGCAGGGCCTGACTGCCGAGCGTGGCACCGATGGCACTCAGGGCCGGTTCGATGCGCGCAGGGTCGGCGGCATAAGTGCCGGTAATCGACTCGCCGTGTTCGCGGACCCTGACACCCGACAACCCCAGGTAATGCACCCTCGCTGCACGGCTGAGCATACGCGCCCCGAGCTCGATATCGTCCCAATAGCCGACAGCCTCATTCCACCCCCCGGCCTCGCGCACCAGGGCCGTCCGAGCGCACCACCGCGCCGACGACATCGCCCCGTGGAAGAGGTTGTTCCACTGCATGTCGCGCCCGAAAAAGCGGTTGAGCCTCTCGCGCCGGCCGTCGCTGCTCACGTAGTCCCAGCCTATAATATCCGCACCGGGATGCCCCTCGATTGCCGCCAGGGCGTCGGCCACGTGGTGTGGCGGCATGGTGTCGTCGGAGTCGAAAAACATCACCCACCCGGCCCGGGCCATGCCGAGGCCGACATTACGGGCCGCTGCAGCACCGGGCCGCAGACAACGCCCGACAACCACGTCGAAACCCGGCCCTCGCACCGCCTCCGCCCAACGGGCGAGGACGTCGTAGGTGCCGTCGGTCGAATTATTGTCGACAAGGAGCACCTCGACCGGGCACGCCGTCTGCGCTGCAAGCGACGTAAGGGTAGCCGCGACAAGCCCGGCCCTGTTGTAGACAGGGACCACGATACTCATCAAAGGCTGCTGCTCAAGCTTCATAAGGCAAAAGTAAACAAAAATTTTGACGTTTCGGTTAAATGCCCTATATTTGTGTGAAAATATCAAAAAGATGTCAACGACAAACTTTTGAAATTGTTAATCTATCGCATAACTAACCCACAAATATCAAGAAACATGGAATTTCTTAGCAACGACAAACTGCTTATCGTCGGCGCCGCCGGCATGATAGGCTCAAACATGGCCCAGACCGCCATGATGATGCATCTGACCCCCAACATAACCATCTACGACCCGTATGCCCCGGCACTCGAGGGTGTGGCTGAAGAACTCTTCGCCTGCGCTTTCGAAGGTGTCAACCTCCAGTTTACCTCTGACGTCAAAGAAGCCTTCACAGGCGCAAAATACATCGTGTCGTCGGGTGGTGCCGCACGCAAGGCCGGCATGACCCGCGAAGACCTCCTCAAAGGCAACGCCGCCATCGCCGAGGAATTCGGTAAGAACGTCCGCACATACTGCCCCGATGTTAAGCACGTGGTTGTAATCTTCAACCCCGCCGACATCACCGGCCTGATTACCCTGCTCTACTCGGGCCTCAAACCCTCGCAGGTATCTACCCTCGCCGCACTCGACAGCACACGTCTGCGCTACGAACTATCGAAACATTTCAATGTCAACCCCGACAAGGTCGTTAACGCCCGTACATACGGTGGTCACGGCGAGCAGATGGCCGTATTCGCATCTACGACCACAGTCAATGGCCGTGCCCTCACCGACATCATCGGCACCGAGGAACTGCCCAACGGCGAATGGGAAGAGCTCAAAGGCCGCGTAATACAAGGCGGCAAGCACATCATCGAGCTTCGTGGCCGTTCTTCATTCCAGAGCCCGGCATACCTCTCGATTGAGATGATTGCCGCCGCAATGGGTGGCAAGCCCTTCCGCTGGCCTGTCGGCACATACGTAAACAACGGCCACTTCGACCACATAATGATGGCCATGGAGACAACCGTCGACGCTACCGGCACTCACTACCACGAAGTCGAGGGTACTCCCGAAGAGCGTCAGGAGCTCGAGCAGAGCTACAAGCACCTCTGCACTCTCCGCGACGAAGTCATCGCCATGGGCGTACTGCCCCCCATCAGCGAATGGCACGCCCTCAACCCCAACGTCGACTAATCCGTCCAATTTAAGTTTCGCAAGTCTATAACTTGCGAAACTTTAACATCTAAGGGGGATACGGCTTCGCCCGAGGCCGTATCCCCTTATAATTAAAGCGATATGCCAAGCTCTCACAAAGACAAATGCGCCATTCTCTTCGTGCATGGCATCGTAGGGAACAGCGACTTTTTCGATTTCCTTGTCGACGCCCTTCCCCGGGGAGTTCATACCGTCGCGCTCACACTATCGGGCCACGGGGGCAACGCCCTCGATTTTTCAAAAGCATCTATGGCGCAATGGATTGCGCAAGTCGATGGCGCAGCCAAGGACCTAAAGGCTAAGCATGAAAAAGTAATAATCGTCGCCCACTCTATGGGCACGCTCTTCGCGATTAATCAGGCCGTGGCTGGTCGTGCCGACGCGCTCTTCCTCCTCAATCCGCCCCTAAAACTCCGCCTTATGCGCCGACTTTTCACCACACCGGCAAAAATCATGCTCGGGCGCGTCGACGACCCCGTCACCGAGGCCGCAAAGGCCGCATACGGCATAGCCATAGACCGCAACCTCCTGCACTACTACGGCTGGCCGGCACGCTACATCGAACTTTTCAGAGAAATAATCCGCACGCGCAAAATCGTAGGCCGGCTCCGCTGCAAGCTCCACGTATTCATCTCGGGCCGCGACGAAATGATAGCGCCCTCGGTCGCTTCCTACTTCACCGCCGTCCCCGGCAGCCATATCACCCTCATGCCCCGTTCAGGCCATTACTACTACACCGCCACCGACCGCGCCGCCATCCTCCAATCCCTTACAACATTCATAGAAGAAGCTATGCAATAGAACTTTAAATTCTATAACTTTCAATACACTGTAAAATTCTTAGAATAAAGGCACCTATTGTTATACCAGATTTCACAACGGTAATTACCTTTTTTCCAAAAATTCCCTGAATCATTACCCCACCCTCCTACACTTGCTGTATTATCACTGCCACTATAAACATAAATCGATGCCGAATTTGTATATCCACTTGGCGAACTTGCCGAATGTACATAGCTCTGACCTGACCTATAGTAACGGACATAGAGAGTTATATTCTCACCCGACCTAAGACCAGTGTACGTTATAACCGGGGAAATATATTTGGCATTAGAATACAAGGTGCTACCGGCACTGTTAATAACGGAGTTGTCCTTTCTGATATTAGCAAACTCCATATTGGTAATCTTTATAGGATATGCGCTCGAAAACTCCGAAAGCTTCTCTTCAAGCTCCTCTTTATCTGATTTTAAAGTATTGATTTCAGAATTTTTACTCTCTATTTCACCATCTTTCGTCTCAATATCTGCCAACAAATTATTTATATTACTTTGTTGTTCCGTTATAATGTTCTTCTGATTATATATGGTCTGACGAGCCCTATCAAGGTCTGAATTGAGAGTGAACAGGAAAACGCCACATGCAATGATTGCAATCGCCAAGAGCACGACCAACTTAAATTGCTTTTTCTGACGGTTGACTTTTGCAATCTTGGCTTTCAGTTCATTGTTTTCTGCGATAAGTTTTTCATTCTCATCTCTCGACTTCTTTAGAACACCCTTAAAACCATTAAGTCTTGCATTTGCCCAATTATTGTGTTTATACACAAAAGTATACCCGTTTGAGACTGCGGCCTGAGCGATAATCGTATTTCCATCAGACAATGTTAACTCTGCAATCGAATCGCCAGATTTGGAATAATCTACCGGTGGTAACTTTTTGTATCGCAATTGCTCGAAAGCAGCAGAGAGTGTACTTGTAATAAAAGCAAGTTCTTCAGCACTTAAATATAGTCGTCCGGCCAGCGGCCGCAAATTGCCATGCTCGTCAAGGCCAATTATATATCCCAACTCTACCAACCGGGCCACAAGGCTCTCATATATGTCGAATATCTTGTCAAAATCGACAAGTGCCACCCCGTTGTTAAGAGTGCAGAAGCCAATATAATTCTTACCAAAATTCAGTATGTAAGAGTAATACATCATGCAACCGTCACGATGTATTACCAGTTGGGCCGGGGCCGATGCCCTGGTATATTCGAATCTGAATATATCCTGTGTGGAATCGGTAGGATATTGGGTATAGCCTTCCGCCAAGTTGCCAAATACGTAGACAGCAGAACTCATCAGCGTTTCTTAAAACGTATGACTTGTTTTGTATTATCAACCTCGACAGATGCAACTTCATTGAATACGTTATTGCCTAACAACACCGGGGCAGTCTGATTTGGTGTGACCGAAGCTGTAACATTGTGAACAACAACACCGCTGCGTCCACCGATTTCGACTTCACGTATAGCTACCTCGTAATTCTTCACAGTGGAACCGTCGGCAATTGTGGCCAATGATTCTCCAACAACATCGTCAAGTGAAATCTTGCCATTTTTATACATGGTTTCAAATTCATGCAACGACAAACTGATACCCGAACAGCCGGTGTCAAAAATCATGTCGAGACTGACCCCATTGAGTTTGGCAGTAATTGTCTTTACTCCGGCCATCTCTTCATAGGGCACTTCAACCACGTTTTGCGCCACAGGCTTGTGCGACGACAAGTCTACAGGCGGCTTCTTGTCACCAGAGCATGAACATGAAATTGTGAGGGCTACAAAGATAGCGATATTGAGGATATTTTTCATTGGATTATTATTGGTTTACGGACAACAACAACTGAATCATTGTATAGAAATTCGATCTGTATCGATTTATTTTTCAAGCTATTATCCGTGACATATAGTTGAGCTATATTTTCGTAGGTATCTAACTTTACAACCACGTCGTCATATTTATATTGCCACATCCCTTCTCCCTCGATATTAAAAGGCAGCCTATTCTTAGTCAATGATAAAGTATAACTATTCCCTATTTTTAAATTAGCATTGGGCGCAATATCTGGCCAAACACCTTTAAAATCGATTATAGGTACTTCTACAACAGGGTCCTCTTCTATATCAACCAGAGGAGAAGTAGCGACAGCTTGGCCTACTCGACCATACGTTGCAGTTAACGTTGTGTCTCTAACATTCTGAGCCGATGCTTGTTGCGGCAACACCTGATTGCTGTTACAACTCTTTACTCCGAAGAGATTCATGATAATGATTAAAGCCAATATGGCCCACAACAATAGAGTATTTAGCCCTTTATCTTCTTTTTTCTCATTACTAATTTCCTCGGGGAAACGGTCACAAATTACCTTGGATAAGCGTGATATAGGCTTCCCAATCTGTCGTAACATCTCATTGATTTCACCGTCGAGGTTTGATGACTGTGCATGGTTAGTCAATCGTTGATTGTCTTGCCTTAACCTATCAATCTCGGTTCGTAAATTAGTTATCTCTTCAGTACGTTCATTGACACCCGACAATAATTGTTGTCGCTCTCTTTCTATATCAGCATGAGCCTTTCGAATGCTTTCTTGTGCAGACAAAGGCACGATTTCAGGCGATACCCCTATTTTTAAATGCTGATTAAAAAGTTGCCTTACCAACGTCAGGGTGATATCGATAGGGTTGACTTTATAACGATTAGAAAGCGACGCACTGGTAAGTGAGATAAAATCGGAAATGGCAAAGAAGGCATTATACATTCCGAAGAAGTTCTGCTCTAACTGGGTCAAATAATCAGATAAATCTTCGAACCTGTCAACTGCAAATTTAAGTCTTCCACCTTCAATCGGTAAGAGAATCTTGCCGACAACCATTTTTTCAAAAAGATTGTCGAGAATATCATACATACCGCGCACGTCAGTGCAGAAAGCTCCGTCGATACGCACAGTCATGCCAAAATAGGAACCCTCACGCGCCGACACCACATTATTTGAGCGCAAATAGCTGTAATACGTGCATAGTCCATGAGGACGTCGGAGCGCTTCAACTGTCATCAACGTGTTTTCAGCTCGCTGTGCATAAAACGTCTTATAATAGTCCATGTCGTCTTGCTTCCACACGCTTTGTCCGGTTGCAAGCACGCCATGGATTTGAAACTCAACATTCATATATTACCCTCGGATAAGTTTATAAATCACTTTCCATAAGAGAGCCGGATATTCATCAGGGCCCGGGTCGAATGATTTTGTACCATCAGCGGCATGACAATACTCGCCGGTTTGGAATGGTACCACCTGGAAATTAAAGGAAGTTCCGAAGATTCCATGAGTAGTGAAAGGCACAAATATATTCGGGTATATGCCATCGATTTCTCTTATCATGGCCTTCGAATTTACAACCCCTGTAGAGATAACGAAATTTGATTCATCAACTTTATTGAAGATGAATATGTTGCTGTCTCCCGCTTTTGGACTAGAGTGTAATTTCTTGATTTTGTCCACGTATTTCCCTGCCTGGGAATGGAATTCCCAATTCGGTTCCAGCATATGACACCAGATTTTTCGATGCTTGCTACTTCTTATAACCCTTACAGGACGTGGGAAGTCTACATTCGGTTCTCTTTTATCATTCGGGTTATAGTAAAGTTCACCCGGGGCCTCAAGAAGCTGAACCAACAAATTTCCATGTTTGTCCAAGACGCGAACCAACATAAAGCTCATATTCGACGTGCTTTTGGCAGCTTGGTCGCTACTGAGCATATCGTTGAACTCAGAACACATCTTTTGATAATTGACATCGTCGTCAGGTCTGAATTTGTTATCGGGCTGTACTGTGTAGTTTAGTACGTCTCGTAAATACCGGGAAAGGCGTACCAAAGTCATTGTTTTACCACAAGCAGGAGGACCGAAAAGGACCACTATAGGCACCTCAGAATCCCTCAGTGTGATTTGAATTTTATTATGGTCATTCTGCTCTTCTACAGTCAGACCTGCTATAGGTTTTGACGACGGTGTGGCCGAATCATGCGGGGTTGCACCAGGGCTCATAGCGTTACCCGAAGTGTTTTCCACACTGCCCATATTGGGATTTGTATCCATATAGTATTTTTAGTTTTTAAATGCAAGGTCAAAGAAGAGAAACGCACCAAGGTCAATCAAGATTGACAAAAAGATATAGAATAAGAAAGACATAGGATATTTGCCATTCATAAAATCCGCCCATACGTCAATCACAGACAGCATACGCTTTGTGCGTGTTTCGGGATTTTCAGCAGTATAGAGTGTCTTGTCTATCTCATTCTCGAAAACCACATATTTTTGGTCGTTCTTAATTTGTGAATATCCTGTAGATAATACACCTTCGGTTTGTGTAATAACATCTTCATGTACACTGCCCATTTGCACCATGGTCTTGATAGTGTCACCCATAAGCCGGAGATCTGTCATAGTGGAATCGGCCTTAGAGGCTGCCATACGCGATACTTTGTAATTACTATCTTTGATGAAGGCAAGAGCATGACGCATCTGTCGCTCATAATTATTGAGGGCGGCTTCGTTAAACTTATTAAACGTCGTAGCAGGTACTATCTGCTTTCCTGGTGCTTCCTTTTCGAGTATAGCATTTATTTCAAGCATTTTCTCTCGAACGAATCGTCCATCTCCGATTCGACCCGCAGACTTGCCAACTCCATGGAACTCGTTTGAAAGCTGTAGGAATAAATGATTTACCTGGTCGTCGATGTTGTCATATGCCTTATCATAATTTTGGCGCGACGTAATTTGGGCAAGGTATTTATTGGTATGCTCGATATCATCTTGCACCACGTTGCCAATCTTATGCTGATAAAAGAAGGTATGGGTGTTTGTGGGCATACTCATGCACAACCAGAAAGCGGCAACAAGTATCACACCAAGCCAAAAGCTCCTACGACGATGTTCTACAAATTTACTATAGTTACAGGCATCTACGATAAGTTTCGAGCCATACGATGCAATCACGAAGAATGCTATGGTAAAGGCCCAAACTAAAGGCACAGGGAACCAATTGATAAGCAGATGAAACGAGTGCTCGGTCGCCCAGCAACTTATGCCGGCAAGGACTACATACCCCGCGATACACCCCCATTTTACTAAGTTGTTTTGATTCATAAAATCTGATTGATTGGTTTATACTCTATTTGCTACGGTGAAGTTATCCGTATTATGTATATCAAATATCTTCGTCTTTTTCTGCTTGAAATAATTTATTATTCTCGATATCTACATATGTAATTGTAATAGTAGAAGTCTTCCCACCCACACCAATCTTGCCACAATTATTTACAAAATATACGGTCAGACCTTCTTTCTCTACAATATCGTCAATATTATACTTTGATTTTATCACCTCGCCTATACGGTTGGCTTCTTTTTCACGGGCCGAATCATCCATCTCGCCATATCCCACTGTAAGAGATACCACAATATTGCTTTTAGCCGTAAACGTGACAGTTAAGAGGACTTTGTTACCCGCAAAAATACCCCTATACCATTTTTCTAACGCACTATTTGGCTCCTCTTCATCAAGAGTAAATCCCTTTGCAAAAAGTGCCTTTTCGAAAGTTGCGATATCGCCGTCGATGGGGATACCCATAAACTTGAAGTGTTCGGCATAAGCTGTCGTCAACAAAGACAACATCGCAATTATTAAAATTGGTCTTTTCATTTTTTAATAGTTTGTATCCAAGTTCTTAAAGGCATAAAAAAAGACGTGGAGCTGACCGTTGTCAGTTCCACTCTCTGAGGCTCTAGCATTGCCTAATTATTGTTGAACAGACAACGAAAGAAGCCCACGTCGATATGGATACAAACCAACAGCAAGCGCCGCATGTGCGACGAATGCTGATGGACATAAGCACATCAATGGGTATCTACCGTTGGCAATGTCCGGACAATAATTTCTGTAAATTTGCTAGATTTCAGAGAGTCCCGGCCAAAGCGTCGTGTAAACGCCTTATAATATGTCATGTATTACCT
>VSPF01000055.1 GCA_009775195.1 Muribaculaceae bacterium | reverse complement strand
ACTGATGAATAATGTGCCAATACGTTTAGCATCAACCGACTAACATTGGGCGCATCAACC
Organism: Muribaculaceae bacterium; assembly: GCA_009775195.1. Lineage (GTDB taxonomy): Bacteria > Bacteroidota > Bacteroidia > Bacteroidales > Muribaculaceae > CAG-873. The sequence continues at coordinate 16,070 of VSPF01000055.1, read as the reverse complement.
GCCTATACCTAAAAATATTCTTAAATCTTGCAACTTTTGTTGCCGCATCTTTGCAAATTAACGTTAATGACGAGTACTTAACTTAATATTCTCTGCCAAATGTACAAAAGCGTTAAAAATGCTTCGAAATTGTGCCGAGAGAAGCATTTTAAACATAGGGGACAAAATTTGGAACAATTTTTACACCATGTGCGCCTACGTGAAGAAATTTGAAATATGGCCGACAATACGCCACGGATATATATGGCTAACTTTGCCATCGAAATAACACAGAACCAGAAACCACATAAAAATATTCCCATGAATAAACCAATCTGCTTACTCGCTCTCGTTTGCGCAGTGCTGCTGCCGGCCTCGGCCGACGCCGGCATAGCACGCACACCTGTAGCCCCGGCCCGCATCGTGTGGATGTCGGACACCACAGGTAACTTTATTAAGAACCCCGAAATATTGATGAAGGACTTTGCCGGCCAGGTGTCGGTAGCCGACAATAACTGCACAGTCATGCGCAGCGACCCCAAGCACCAGGCCGCAATCCTGATGGATTTTGGCAAGGAGCTTCACGGCGCCATACGCATCTCGTCGGGCATGCGTGCCTCTACCCGTCCTCTGCGACTGAGGGTGCGCCTGGGCGAATCGGTGTCGGAGGCCATGAGCGACGTGTCGCCTGACTGCAACCCGCAGAACGCGACCAACGAACACGCCATGCGCGACTTCGAGGTACAGGTGCCCTGGCTGGGCTCTATCGAGTACGGCAACAGCGGCTTCCGCTTCGCCCGCATCGACCTCCTCGACCAGGACGTCGACTACCTGCTGCGAAATATACAGGCTATCAGCGTGATGATTGACGACCCCCAGGTGGGCTCGTTCAATTGCAGCGACGACCGCCTCAATAAAATATGGCAGACCGGTGCATATACCGTGCAACTCAACATGCAAGATTACCTGTGGGACGGCATCAAGCGCGACCGCCTGGTATGGCTCGGCGACCTCCACCCCGAGGTGATGACCGTCAGCAACGTGTGGGGCAAGCACGACGTGGTGCGCCGCACGCTCGATTTCGGTAAAAACGATACCCCGCTGCCGGGTTGGATGAACGGCTTCAGCTCATATTCTATGTGGTGGCTGATGATACATCATGATTACTACCTGCACAACGGCGACCTTGCCTACCTCAAGGAAAACCAGGAATATATCAAGGGCCTTACTCGCCAGCTCGACGAGTGCGTCGATGCCAACGGCGAGGAGAAGATGACGGGTGTCCGCTTCCTCGACTGGCCCACGTCGGAAAAAATCGACGTCATACACGACGGCCTCCAGGCCCTGACTTATATGACCCTCAAGGCCGTGCGCGACATTGCCGGATGGCTCGGCGACAAGGAACTCGACGGCATAGCCTCGTCGTGCATGAAGCGTATGGAGAAGTGCGACATGCAGCATACCGACGCAAGCCAGGCCCTGAGCCTGAGCCTGTTGGCCGGCACGTCGAAAGACGTCAAAGGCGATGTGAAGAAACTCATTGACAACGGCCTGAACTCTTTCTCGCCCTTCTACGGCTACTATGCGATTGAGGCGTTGGCTGCCAACGGCGAGATTGACACCGCCATGAAGATGGTAAGCGACTACTGGGGCTCGATGATAGACCTCGGCGCAACCACCTTCTGGGAACACCTATATTATCCCGACACCAAGAAGGCCGGACGTATTGACGAGATTGTGCCTGCCGGTACATACGACATACACGGCGACGGCGGCGAATACTGCTACGTCGGCCTCCGCCAGAGCCTGTGCCACGGATGGGCTGCCGGCCCGACCCCCTGGCTGCAGCGCTACGTCCTCGGCGTTAAACCCGTCGAGCCTGGCTGCAAGACCGTAGAGGTCAAGCCCCACCTTGGCGACCTGGCGTTTGCCGAGGGTACCGTGCCCACCCCCTACGGACCCCTGTCGGTGAAGGCTCACAAAGACGCTTCGGGCAAGACCGTATGTTCGGTAAAGGCCCCGAAAGGCGTGAAAGTCATAAAGTAACAACATCCTAACCAACAACTTCACAGCAACAATGAATTACCGAGGATTAGCTTGCGCCGTTTGTCTGGGCGGCCTCATGCTCGTCCCAGAGGCAATGACAGCCGAAACTCAGACTGTCGATATCTACCCTGATACCTGGGTGGCAATCGACGGCCTCGAACGAGTACTGCCGACTGCCGACGAGCACCCCTTTAAATCAGACAAAGACCGTACCGTGGGTATATTCTATGTCTCCTGGCACTATGACTTTTTCTATACGAACTTCAAGTCGCCGTATGCCAGCGATGTGACCAAAATCTTGCAGCAGGACCCGTCGGCCAGGCTCGACTACAACCACAAGCTGTGGCTCCACGAGTTTGCCTACCACTGGGGAGAGCCCGAGCTGGGCTACTTCACAAGCGGCGACGAGTATGTGATTCGCAAGGACATATCGATGCTCACCGACGCCGGCGTGGACGTGCTAATCCTCGACTTTACCAACGGCACCCTCTATCCCGAGGCTTGGGACAAGCTCTTCGAGACCATGACCAAGATGAAGGCCGAGGGCAACGTGGTGCCCAAGTTCTGCTTCTGGGGCTACAACGACGGCGCACAGTCTGTGCCGAGCTGCGTAAATGCCGTATACCAGTATTATTACGCCCAAGGCAAGTACAAGGACCTATGGTTCTACTGGGACGGCAAACCCCTGTTGCTGTATAACGAGGAAAAGACATACCCGAAGGAAATCAAGGACTTCTTCACCCTGCGCCACATGTGGTGGGGCTACTACTACCAGAACGGCAAGCGTTACGTCGGCTCGGAAGACCACTGGAGCTTCGGCTACGACATGCACGACAAGCACGTGAGCGACCTGACCCCTGCCGAGAGGGCCGCCACGCACAAGGGCCGCTACGAGCAGATGTGCGTCACCCCGGCCCAGCACGCCTCGACGATGGTCGGAAAGAGCTGGACTGTAGGCGGTAAGGAACCGACACTCAACCAGTACGACCTGCCGAATAGGAAACTCATCAACAAGAAATGGGTCTCCAACCCCGAGTATCTCGGCCTCTACTTCAAGGACCGCTGGAACGAGGCCCTCAGCGTCGACCCCGACTTCATATATATCAATGACTGGAACGAATGGATTGCCGGCCAGTTTGCTACCTACGAAGGTTGCAACTTCATGGGGCGCGCCAACAGCAACTTTCAGTTCGTCGACCAGTATAACGCCGAGTTTAACCGCACCATCCAGCCCATGAAGGGCGGCGGCACCGACAACTACTACATGCAGATGATAGACGGCATACGTCGCTACAAGGGCGTGCGCGAGGCTCCCAAGGCCACCAAGCCGGCACAGGTAGACCTCAATTCCGATTTCGCGCAGTGGGACAATGTGGCCGAGAAGTTCCTCGACACTCCGGGCGACGTGACGCACCGCGACCACACCGGCTACGGCGGCAATATATATAAGAATAACTCGGGCCGCAACGACATACTGGTGTCGAAGGCCAATGTAAATGACGGTAAAATCACATTCTATGTCGAGACCGCCAAGGCGCTGACGCCCTATACCGACCCCAACTGGATGCTCCTGATGGTCAACTCCGACTGCGACTTCAAGACCGGCTGGAACGGCTTCGACTACCTTATAAACAAGGAGTTCGCCTCCGGCACCAAGACCTGCATCATGAAGTGGGATGCCGCTACCAAGCAATGGGTCAAGAGCGGCGAGGCCGACTTCCGCACCTCTGACCGCTACCTCGTAGTCGAGACGACGCTTGCCTCGCTGGGCCTGGCCGATGCCGACAAAGGCAACTTCTATTTCAAATGGGCCGACAACCCTGCCGACCTCGACGACGCCATATCGCTGTGTGTCAACGGTGATACCGCCCCCAACCGCCGATTCTGCTACAACTACCGCTGGGAATACGACGCCACGGGCCTCGCCGAGGCCCCCGCAGGCGACGACGTGCTCAAGGCAACGCCCCTTACGGGCAACGCCGTGCGCGTGGAAAGCGACAGCAGCTTCACCGTGACCAACCTCCTCGGCTCGGTGGTGGCGTCGGGACGCGGGAGCGCGACGGTAACACTCCCCTCCGACGGCATGTATATCGTATCCTCGGCCACAAAGGCACTGAAGGTACTTGTCAGATAGTATTCGATAATAAAACAACTATATAATAGATGAGCGTAAAAATGCCTAAACTCAGGCTGATGTCAACCGTGGCGGCCCTCGCGGCAGCCACGGCTGTCACGGCCGGACCCGGCAGCGTGACTGCCGAAAGCGACAACTGGATGCTTACCGACGGCCTCGGACGCAAAGCACGTACTTACGAACAAGCCGGCGCGAGGCATACCGACCGCTTTGTCGGCATGTTCTACTGGACCTGGCACCAGGGTTATGATTTCGACGGCGGCGCTGACCCTGCCGGCATGGAAATCCGCAACATCACCGAGGTGTTGCGCGACAATCCCGATGCAATCAACAATTACAACCACCCGGCATGGGGTAGCGGGGCTGCGCGGCCCAATGTGTTCTACTGGGACGAGCCGCTGTTCGGTTACTACCGCACGACCGACCCCTGGGTGCTGCGCAAGCATGCCGAAATGCTTGCCGACGCGGGTATCGACTGTATATTCATGGACTGCACAAACGGCAGCTTTGTGTGGGAATACTCGTACAAGGCCCTGATGAAGACGTGGACCGAGGCGCAGGCCGACGGCGTGAACGTGCCTAAAATCGTGTTCATGCTGCCTTTCGCGGCGACTGCCGACTCGAAGGTGTCGCTGACGAACCTGTATAACAAGGTATATAGCAAGGGCGAATATAAGAACCTGTGGTTCTACTGGGACGGCAAACCGCTTATTATAGCCTATCCCGACAACCTCGGCACGACCGGGGTCGAAAAAGAAATACGCAACTTCTTCACTTTCCGCCCCGCGCAGCCCGACTATGTTGCCGGGCCGCGTACTTCCAACCAGTGGGGGTGGCTCGAGGTCTATCCCAACCACGCCTTCAATGTCGACAGCAAGACTGGCAGGGCAGAGGAGTGTACTGTCGGCGTGGCTCAGAATGCCCGTGCCGCCAGCGGCGGTCATTGCTGCGCTTTCAACCTGCCTAACACCTATGGCCGCAGCTACAGCAAGACCAAGGGCTTCGACACTCGGCCCGAGCCGTACCTCTACGGGCGTAACTTCCAGGAGCAATGGGACAGGGCCATCGACGTCATCAAGCCCGAAATGATTTTTGTGACGGGCTGGAACGAATGGACGTCGGGCATGTGGACCAAGGCCCACGGCTGGAGCGACCCGCTGTCGTTCGTCGACCAGTTCGACTGGGACCACAGCCGCGACGTAGAGCCTACCAAGGGCTGGGGCGACAAGGGCGACGTGTACTACCAGCAGCTCGTCGACAACGTGCGCCGCTTCAAGGGCATGGCCGAGCCTGCCGAGACATCCGCGCCCAAGACCATAACCCTCGGAGCCGAGGGGCAGTGGGACGACGTGCTGCCGCGCTACAAGGCTTATCGCGGCAACACCAAGCACCGCGACCACAAAGGCCGTTACAACAAGCACTATACCGACAACTCGGGGCGTAACGACATCGTCGGCGCCCAGGTGACGCACGATGCCGACTACATATACTTCCGTGTAGAGACCGCCGACGCCCTCACGCCGTCGACCGACCCCAACTGGATGATGCTCTTTATCGATTACGACCGCAACAAGGACACCGGCTGGAACGGCTACGAGTATGTGGTCAACCGCAAGTCGCCGACATCCGACGAGGTATATATCGAGCGCAGTATCGCCAGTTTCTGGCGCTGGATAAATGTAGGGCGCGGACGCTACACGGTCAAGGGCAACACCCTCGAGATTGCCATACCCAAATCGGCACTGAAGGACATGGAAACTCTCGACTTCGAGTTCAAGTGGGCCGACAATCTCCAGAACCTCGGCGACATAATGGATTTTTATGTCAGCGGCGACGTAGCCCCGGGCGGACGCTTCAATTATCACTATAAGAGCGACTACAAGTTCTCAGGAGTAGACCGCGTGGACAGCGGCGCCACACTTGTGGCCGAGCCCCAGCCCGGCTGTATGCTCTCGATTAACTGTGAGGGCGGCTACACGGTGACGGATATCGCCGGGCGCACCGTAGCGCACGGCGCGGGCGACGCCACGGTGGCACTACCCGGCGCGGGTATGTACATCGTATCGTCGGCAGGTAAGGCCGTCAAGGTCTTTGTAAGGTAAATTATCATGCAACTATAGTTTTTTAATGAATCACAAATCAACTTTTCTCAAACTGTTTGTAGTCGCAGCCACCATGTGCATGGGGGCTGACGGCCGGGCTGCTACCGGGAGCGTCGGGACAGTAAGCGATGACTGGATGCTTACTGACGCTCTCGGACGCAAAGCCTGTGGCTATGATGTGGCCGGAGACAGGGATGACGGGCGTTTTGTGGGTATGTTCTACTGGACATGGCACCAGGGTTACGACGGCGATAAAGGCCGCGAAGACCGTGACATCGAAGTAAAGAACATAACCGAAGTGCTACGTGCGCATCCCGAGGCTATCAACGACTACAATCACCCGGCGTGGGGCTTGCCCGGCAGGCGCCCGGGAGTGTTCTATTGGGACGAACCTATTTTCGGCTACTACCGTACAACCGACCCATGGGTGCTCCGCAAACATGCCGAGATGCTTGCCGATGCAGGTGTCGATGCCGTTTTCTTTGACTGTACAAACGGCTCCCTGGTGTGGGAGTCTTCCTACAGGGCTTTGCTCGAAACCTGGTCGCAGGCACTGAAAGACGGGGTAAACGTGCCCAAAATCGTGTTTATGTTGCCTTTTGCCGCAACTCCTGACTCGCATAAGTCGCTCCTCAAGCTGTATAAGAACTTGTATAGCAAGGGCGAATATAAAGACTTATGGTTTTACTGGAAAGGCAAGCCTCTGATTATGGCCTATCCCGACAACCTTGCCGAGACGGGCGTCGAAAAAGAAATCCGCGACTTCTTTACCTTCCGCCCCGGTCAGCCCGACTATGTTAACGGCCCGACACCGGGTATGCAGCAGTGGGGCTGGCTCGAGGTATATCCAACCCATGGATATTGTACCGATTCGATTACCGGCCGGCCCGAGCAATGCGTGGTCGGTATTGCCCAGAATGCCGGCGATGCCAGCGGCGGTCATTGCTGCGCCTTCAACCTGCCCGGTACTTACGGCCGCAGCTATAGCAAGACAAAGGGCTTCGACAAACGCGAGGATGCCTACCTCTATGGCTGGAATTTCCAGGAGCAGTGGGACCGCGCAATCAACGACCTCAAGCCCGAGATGGTGTTTGTGACCGGTTGGAACGAGTGGACTTCGGGCATGTGGAACAAATCGCACGGCTGGAGCGACCCATTGTCGTTTGTCGACCAGTTTGACCGCGACCACAGCCGCGATATCGAGCCAACCAAAGGCTGGGGAGACAAGGGCGATGTGTATTATCAGCAGCTCGTCGACAATGTGCGCCGCTTCAAGGGCATGTCGAAGCCGCAGCAGGCGTCGGCACCAAAAACTATCCGCCTCGGCGTCCCGGGCCAGTGGGACGACGTGCTGCCGCGCTATGTAGCATATCGTGGCAACACCATGCACCGAAATCACGACGGACGCTACAGCAAGCACTACGTCGACAATTCGGGCCGCAACGACATAGTCGGTGCCCGTGTGGCGCACGACGGCGGCAATGTATATTTCCGCGTAGAGACTGCCGATGCCCTCACGCCGTCGACCGACCCAAACTGGATGATGCTCTTTATCGACGCCGACCGCGACAAGTCGACCGGGTGGAACGGCTACGACTTCGTCGTCAACCGCACGTCGCCGGAGTCCGGCAGGGTCTATGTCGAGAGGTGCGTAGGCAACTCGTGGGAGTGGCAGCCGGCAGGCACCGGGCGCTATGTCGTCAGCGGCAACGTGCTCGAGCTCGAGATACCCAAAAACGTCCTGGGCATGGGTGCCAAACCCGACTTCGAATTCAAATGGAACGACAACATGCAGTCGCTCGGCGACGTGTTGGACTTCTATATCAGCGGCGACACCGCCCCCGGGGGCCGTTTTAACTACGTGTATACGTCGAAGCGCTAAACACCTGTAAGTTAGCGCGATAAACAGGCGAATGACACGAATATGTAAGTAAGAATACAAAAAATGAAACAAATTTAAACAAAGTTGGAACTACTGAAAACAAAGATTAAAATGATAGTCGCTAACTTTGCCACAAATCTTAAACAACCAATCATGTCTTACCATCAAAAACTCCTGATTGCACTATGTATGGCAGTATTGCTATGCGTGGTATCAGTCCCGGCAGCATGGGGTGCTGGCATAACTAAAGTCAGCGGTACTGTTATCGATGACCAGGGCGAACCTGTCATCGGCGCTGCCGTCCGTGAAGCGAATACAAAGAACGCCACGGTGACAGACATCGACGGTGCGTATACCTTGAAACTGACGACCGCCAAACCGGTCCTCGAGTTTTCTTTCGTAGGTATGAAACCGGTCAGCGTGCCTGTGACCTCAACAACTATTAATGTGACGATGGAGTCTGCCATCACCGACCTCGACGAGGTAGTGGTAGTGGCATACGGCCAGCAGAAAAAGGTGACGGTGACCGGTTCGGTCGCAGCCATCGGCGCCAAGGACATCAAGAAGTCCAGCGAGCCTAACCTTGCCGCCGCCCTTTCGGGCAAGCTGCCCGGTCTGACGACCATGCAGCAGAGCGGCGCCCCGGGCGAGGACAACGTGAAGATGTTCCTTCGTGGCGCGGCTACGATGAACGGCACATCGCCCCTTATTCTTGTCGACGGTATACCCCGTACATCGATGAGCGAAATCGACCCCAACGAGGTGCAGTCTATCAGTATCCTCAAGGATGCCTCGTCGACAGCCGTGTTCGGTGTTCGCGGTGCAAACGGCGTAATCCTGATTACCACACGTCGTGGCGAGGAAGGCAAGGTCAACGTACACGGCCAGGTGACATACTCGATGCAGAAGTTCAACTACTGGCCCGAGCAGCGCCACTCGTGGGAATTTGCACGCATGGTCAACGAGGCCTCGCAAAACGACGGCGGTGCATTAATCTATCAGCCCGACGAAATCGCCCTCTATGATATGTGGAACGGCGGCAACGGCCCCGAGGACCCCACCATGCGCTACTGGTACCCCGATACCAACTGGGGTGACATCTACCTCAAGGACCACTCGAACATGGTTCAGGCCAACGTCAACATCTCGGGCGGTACCAAGAAACTGCGCTATTTCGCCAGCGCCGGCTACGTATACCAGGGCGGTATGTACAACACCGAGTCGAAGAGCCAGCTCGGCTACGACCCGCAGTCGAAGATGAACCGCTACAACATCCGCACGAACCTCGACTATACGTTCAATAACTGGCTGAGTGCATCGTTCGACGTGAGCTCGTCAATCAAGAAGACCAACCAGGCCGCAGCCAACATGTCGGGCGGCGATACCGCCGGTCTCCGCTGGTCGGCCCTGACCTCGAAGTCCACCGTACCCGGCCCCCTCACTATCGAGGGCAACGAGAGCAACGGCTTCGTGGTTTCAGAGGGCCAGCGTCCCGACGGCTCAATGGGTTGGCACTATGTAAAGGGTGGCAAACTCGTACAGGACCCCAAACTCACCCTCGCCCAGATGGCTTACGGCCAGTTGAACCGCTCGGGTTACAAACAACTCGTCGAGGCCAGCGCCAACGCCATTGCGACACTCAACTTCAACCTCGACGGCATCACAAAGGGTCTCTCGGCCCGCGCCCTCGTGTCGTTTGAAACATACTCGCAGGAGCTCACCATGGCAAGCCGCCAGTTCTCGGGCTACCTCTACGACCTCCATCCGGGCGGCTTCGACAAGCCCGTGCTGCTGATGCAGGGCGACTCGGAGGATGATGACCGCCTCACATTGTCGCGTGCCGACGTCAGCCGCTGGTTTATGAACTTCCAGGCCCAGGTCAACTACAACCGCACTTTCAACGACGTGCACAACGTGACCGGCATGGTACTCTTCCAGCGCGACGACAAGGAGAATATCCTCGGTTCTATTCCCTACCGTATGATAGGCGTAGCCGGCCGTTTCACCTATAACTTCGACTCGCGCTACCTGGCCGAGGTCAACATAGGTTACAACGGTTCCGAGCAGTTCGCCCCCGGCCACCGCTTCGGTTTCTTCCCCGCCTTCTCGCTGGGCTGGGTCATCAGCAACGAGAAATTCATGGCCCCGCTCCACGACAGCGGCACCATCACCAACCTCAAGCTCCGCGCATCGGTCGGCAAGGTCGGTAACGACGAACTCTATGCCGGTGCCGACGAGGCCACACGCCAGCGCCACCGCTTCCTCTACCTCGACAACAACTCGAAGGTCAACTACTACTACCACGCCGAGGAAGGCACCCTCATACCCCCGTCGCTCACCAGTAGCGGCGCAGGCATAGGCGTGATTAAGGAACAGCTCATCGGTAACAACGATATCCACTGGGAGACAGCGTGGAAGCAGAACTACGCTATTGACCTGACGCTCTTCCGCAACCTCGACCTTACATTCGACTACTTCCGCGAAAACCGCTCGGGCATCCTCATCTCGCGCAACACCATACCAATCCTCGGCGGTCTCAACTCCACGCAGCTACCCCGCTCGAACTTCGGCAAGGTCGAAAATGCCGGTTACGAAATCACGGCACGCTACACCTACCCCGTCAACAAGGACCTTGAATTCTATGTAAGCGGCAACTTCGCCTACAACAACAACAAGGTCATCGACGCCGACGAGGTTTACCGTGGCGACGACTACGCCTACCCCCTGCGCAGCGAGGGCTTCAGCATCGGCCAGCTCTTCGGCTACCGCATCGACCGCAGCGTCAACCCCGAACTGGGCCTCGACGGCACAGGCTTCTTCAACTCCGACGAGCAAATCAAGCTTCGCGGCCTCGAATACTCCTTCGGTATACCCAAGCGTGGCGACTTCGTCTACCAGGACCTCAACGGCGACGGCAAGATTGACGAGAAAGACCAGGCTCCCATCGGATACTCGAGCCTCCTGCCCCGCATAACCTACGGTCTCACCCTGGGCGGCAACGTCTATGGTTTCGACTTCTCGGTCATGCTCCAGGGTGTGGGCAAATACTCCAAGTATTTCGGCAGCCAGATAATGTTTGAGAACTACGGCACGTACTTCTTCTCCGACATGTGCGACAACCGCTGGAGCGACGAACGCTATGCCAACGGCGACAAAATCACGCACCCCCGCCTCTCGCTGTCTGACACCCCGAGCCACACAGCCAACGACTACTATATCCAGGACGCATCGTACATCCGTCTGAAGAATATCACCCTTGGCTATACCTTGCCAGCCAACCTTACGAAGAAGATTGGTATGAACAACGTACGCTTCTACATCAGTGCCGACAACTTGCACACGTGGAGCAACCTGCGTACCAAGATGATTGACCCCGAGCAGAGCAGCTTCGCTTCCTATCCCCTTATGAAGACCTATTCGGCAGGTGTGTCGATTGACATCTAATAAACACTGACTCATGAAAAAGTATCTTAAAAATATATTCATATCGGTCACGGCGCTGCTTGGCGCGGGTATGGTCTTCACCTCGTGCGAGGATGACCTCAACGTTACCCCCGACGGCCGCCTCGACAACGCGGCTGTGTTCTCGACCCCCGAGAATACCAAGGACTACTTCGCCTCGGCCTGGGCACACGTGCCTTTCAAACTGTTCAAATACTACTTCTTCGACAACTATCTGATTGACATGGCTGACGAAGGGTGGTCTACGGCCGACTACCAGCCGCTGATTATCAACGATATCTATGCCGGCAACTGCAACACCACCAAGCACCGCTTCGAGTGGGACGACACCGCCCAGGGCAAATGGGACGGCGGTTACTGGCAGCGCTACTGGGCCATGATTCGCGTGCTCAACAACTGCCTTGAGAACTTCCCCACCGCGGCCTTCGAGAGCGAACAGGAGCGCGAGCTCTGCATCGCCGAGGCCCGCGTGCTCCGCGCCTTCTACTACCTGCAGATGGTGAAATTCTACGGCGACCTGCCCATCATCACCGATGTCTACGGCATCAACACCTCGTATGCCGGGCTCGAACGTGCCGAGGCATGGCAGGTGCTGCAGCACATCGTAGACGAGTGCGAGACCGCGCTCGACAGCCCCAACCTGCCGTGGGCAATCACCTCGGTGCAGATGAGGAACCGCATGACCAAGGGCATCGCATGCGCCATAATATCGCAGGCATCGCTCTACGCCGCAAGCCCCCTCTTCTGCCATGGCCAGGACCTGTGGCAGTATGCATACGACAAGAACAAGAAGGCTTTCGACCTGCTCGTCGCCAACGGTTACGAACTCTACAACCACCTCAACGACAGCAAGGCGTACCAGAACGCCTACGAGGAGTACTTCGCCTCGCGCAGCTATGCGGGCTCTAAGGCCGATGACAAGGAAACCATCTGGGGCAGCCCCGTCGGCGGCGGCGTGAACCACTCGGCAATCAACGGCGTGCCCCTGTTCACCAACTCGCACCAGGCCGGCTGCGTGCCCACGCAGGAACTTGTCGACGCTTTCGACATGCTGGCCACCGGCGAACCTATCTACGACCTGGCCAACCCCTATGTCGACGAGATGCACAGCGACATCAACATCAACCCCAAGTCGGGCTATGACCCCGCCAACCCCTACAAGGGCCGCGACCCGCGCTTCTACGCCTGCATATGGTACAACGGCTCGAAAATCAATACCGGCGTGCTCAACAAGGCCGTCGATACCTGGAACAACGAGAACACATGGGACGGCCAGGAATGCAAGTACTCGCCCAAGGGCAGCGGCGGCTGCAAGGTCGACGCCGTACTCCAGCGCTACACCCGCACCGGCTACTATAACCGCAAATACCACGGCTACAAGGTGCAGCCCGGCCAAATCAAGGACGAGGGCAACTGGAAGTACTACCGCCTGGGCGAAATCTACCTCAACCTGGCCGAGTGCGCCATCGAGACGGGCAAGATTGACGAAGGCATAGCCCTGGTCAACGACATCCGCCACCGCGCCGGCTTCGACCCCTCGGTCGACAAGAAGGCCGAAGGCCAGGCACAGGCACGCCTGATACTGCGCCACGAGCGCCAGATTGAACTCTGCTACGAAGAGCACCGCTACTTCGACGTCCGCCGCTGGGGCCTCCCGGGCGAGGATATCAAGGAAGAAAAGTATAACACGGGCATGTGGATACACAAGGACGGTAAGAACTTTGTATACGTTCGCTTCCCTCTCGGCAAAAGCATGGGCAAGGGCCCGAGCAAATACTGCTCCGAGGCAAAGTACCGCCTGGTGCCCATACCCTTGAAGGATTCAAACAACCTCGGTTCTCTCACCGGTCTCGGTGCCGAGTACTGGCAAAATCCCGGATGGGAATAATCAACCTATCTAAACCTTCACTATCATGATTCTCAAAAAAAATATAATACCTGTCTTCCTGGGAGCCGCCGCTCTCAGTGCCACGGCGGCCGAGGCCGACAGCCTGGCCTACGGCCAGCAGGAACTGGAGACAGCCTTCGGATACTACGAGACCCGCGACGCCTACACCGGCTCACAGTCGTCGGTCGACGCCGCCCAGATAGAGACCTGGAAGGGCACCTCGCTCAGCGCAGCCATACGCGGCAAACTCGCCGGCTGGTACAACGGCGTAATCCGTGGCGCCAGTTCGCCCAATGCCACCGACGCCCTCATCGTCCTCGACGGCATACCCATGCCGTTCATGACCCTGACCGAGCTCGACCCCACCACCGTAGGCAGCATCACGATACTCAAGGATGCCGCCGCCAAGGCCCTCTACGGCCCACAGGGCGCGCAGGGCGTGCTGCTCATCACCACCAAGCACGGCGAGAACAATTCGCTCAAGGTCAAAATCTCGGCTGACTTCAGCTTCGAGAAACCGACCAATAATCCCGACATGCTCGACAGCTACGGCCAGGCCGTGCTGCGCAACCAGGCCCTGGTCAACGACGGTCTCGCACCCAAGTTCAGCTCGTCGGAACTCGCAGCCTTCCAGGACGGCACGGGCATCAACAACGACTGGCGCAAGATGTATATGCGCGACATGTTCTTGCAGAAGTACAATGTGCAGGTCGGCGGCGGCGGCGAACGTGTCAAATTCTATGTCAACGCGGGTTTCTCGCGCGAGACTGGCAAGTTCAACACCTCGTATGACGACAAGTACAACCCCGACGACGCAACGAATCGCTTCACCATCGTTTCGAACCTCGATGTGAAAATCAACTCGTGGCTGCGCGGTTTCGCCAACACCAATATCGGTGTGAAGCGCATCAACGCCACCACCAAGAGCTCGGAGCTCTTCAAGCTCATGTACACCACCCCCAACTGGGTAGCCGACGGCCTGCTCGAAGACGGCAGCGTGATTACCACCGAGGGTTACCCGACACCTATACTCGGTGCCATCAACTACTCGGGTGTCAACCAGATGACCCGTACCGACCTGGCCGCCAACATCGGCCTCGACTTCAAGTTCGACTTCATCACCAAGGGCCTGTCGTTCAAGGCAATCTTCGGTTACAGCTCGATGTACAACGGCATCCGTGGCGGTTCGTTCGACTATGGCCGCGTAATCTATAACAAGGTCACCGGCCAGTACGAGCCCTGGGGCAGCAACGTGGCCACGCCGCTTGCATGGACCAAGGGTACCACCACCAACTACTATATGGATATCCAGGCCATGCTCGACTACCACCGCGTGTTTGCCGAGGACCACGCCGTAGACGCCCTTCTGCACTACACCAGCGAGGACTATCGCGGCGACGCCACCAAGTGGTACAACTACGCCTTCATACTGCCCACCAACCGCATACAGCTTGCGGGCGAGGCACGCTACGGCTTCAAGAACCGCTACTTCGTACAGTTCGACTTCAACTACTCCGGCTCGGAGATGATGGCCAAGGGTCACCAGTTCCACTTCTCGCCCGTAGTGTCGGCAGCGTGGGTGGCCTCGAACGAGGGCTGGTTCAAGAACGACCTCTTTACCTACCTCAAGGTACGCGCATCGTATGGCAACCTCCACTACGACTCGCTCCGCGACCAGGATTCGCGCTACCTATATAATAATGTGTACCGCGCCGGTGCCGGTGCCATAGTGGGCATCTACTCGGGCTTCGGTGTCAACGACTACCGCCGTGGCAATATCAACGTAGGCTGGGAAAAATCGAAACAGCAGGACTACGGCTTCGACCTGGGCCTGATGGACAAGTTCCACCTCACTTTCGATTACTGGCGCACCAACCAGGAGGGCATACTCATGCAGTCGGAGCTTACCCCCGTGCTCGGCGGTGTCAAAGCCGACAACCGACCCTTTACCAACTCGGGCAAGGTTCTCAACCAGGGTATCGACCTCAGCGCCAGCTACAGCACCGTCCTTCCCTGCGGCCTCGGCATAACCGCCGTCGGCCAGATGGGCTGGAACCGGAACAAGTGGGAGAACGCCAGCGAACTGTCGTATGCCAATGCCAAATACGCCTATCCCTACCGCAAGACCGGTTACAGCATAGGCCAGCAGTGGGGCTACCTCGTCGACGAGAGCAACGGTTCGCCCTTCTACAACTCGCAGGCCGAGATTGACGCCTCGGGTCTCCGCTTCACCGGCAAGCAGCCCCGCCCCGGCGACCTGAAGTTCCAGGACCTCAACGGCGACGGCGTGATTGACGACGGCGACCAGGCACCGCTCGACGGCGTATACACCATGCCGCGAATCGAGTACGGCGCGTCGGTGACCCTCGACTACAAGGGCTTCGACCTCTTCCTCGACTTCCTCGGCGAGGGGGGCCGCTCCATACTGATGAACAAGAGCGTCGGCGCTGCCGAATATGTGGCCGCAGTGACCACCGAAGGCGTGTACATGCCTATGCACCAGGAAGCATGGACAGCCGACCGCTACGCCCAGGGCCTGCCCATCAGCTATCCGGCACTGTCGTCGTCCGCATCGTC
>VSPF01000054.1 GCA_009775195.1 Muribaculaceae bacterium | reverse complement strand
TGTATCGGGGCATATATCGCATCCTCGGCCCATTTCACAACCTCAATTTTACGCCATTTACTGAATATCCCTAATTATATTTTTCGGATGAGACTGACTATAATGACAATCGCAAACGAGTATATTTGTAACCCGATAGACAAGGCCCACGATTTTGTTTTCCATTTTTGTTTGACATCGTCGGGTAGCCGCTGAAATTCTTTATAGTAGCGTTGTGCTCGCCTTCCGTCGGCTGTTAGCAGAAATATACTGACTATGAATAGACAAACGAACCCAAGTTCAAACCAATAGCAAACAAGTAAAGTCATAAAAGGGGCAATTATAAGACCAAAATCAAATAATCGGGATTGATTGTAATCTGGTGTGTCAAATCGTTTGTAATCCGACATTGCCATGTGCGAATAGGATACCCACTGGAGCAGTCGGCAGTATTTGTCGTCTAACCAATTTATTATACGCCAAAAAGGCCTATTCCTTTTGCACCAGCGTCTGATATAGGTGTAGCTGTCGTTGAACCACAATCTGCGGAACTCGCACCTATGGCCCTCGGCCCGTTCTTCGGCTATTACCCTTAGCGCTTCTTTTTCCCTGCCATTATGGATGAGTGTAATCAGATAGAGCAACCTGTCGGGGTCGCAATCCATTTCTGATTCGTCAGGATAGAATGTGTCGGCATCTGGATTGGCTGCCAAAAATTTAGCGATTCGCTCGGATGCGTCCGCAAATATCCTTTCAAACTTGGGCGTTAGTTCGTCGCTCGTATTGCCTTCTACAATATCGTATGAGGCCAGTACCTGTCCGGGCAGAGAATATATGCCCGTTTCGCGCAGGCTCACCGGGTCTCGCTTATATTCGGGGGTGTCCCATATATCCCACCACAAATCGTCGGCATACATGGGTTTTACAGTGAGCCTGACGCCATAGTTCATAAATTTCAAGCAGAAAAAATAACCGTCTACGACCTTGAAGTTGATATACGAACTCTGCCTGAAGTCGTACACATGCCCGGCCACGCGCCTTGCATCAGCCACCATCCGTTGATATTCCTTCTTGGTCATCGTTGCGATTGCAAAGTTTATTCAATCCACCATGTTATAGGCTTTTGGCGTCTTATGAACTTGCCATTTTCTTTTACATACCATATCACGTCACCGGTACTCCAGCTGGTTCTGCGCATTACGGCTATCAGATTGTCGGCATAACATATATTGTTAATCAATGGAAATGACGTAAACCACCAGTAGCCGCCCCAATGGCCATAACTTGCAGGGATATAGGTTCTTAATTCTTTTAGGTTTTCTTTATTGATTTTTCTTGTTCTTTTTTGATGCCCGATGCCGCCAACAAATTTTGACAATAAATTTTCAATATCTTTAGTCAGATACAATCCTTCTGGTGTAAGATTTGGTGTGATGCTGTCGACAACGTATTGGTTGTCTTTCATTTTCGGAATAAAAGAGGGGAAGCCTAACTGACTGCGTGCCATCGCGGTATCTATATCAAGATAATACCGCTCGACCTTGATGTATCTTGGGAAAACTTGATATTTAGGGCCTAAGCTATCTATAATTTGTTTATTCTCAGCATCAAAAGCGGCATATTCTTGTCGGATAACATTGGCCAAGACGCTATCGGTGATGACATTATTTGCGCTTATGCTGTCAGAATAAGCTTTCCAATCAGAGAAAAACTCGCTTAAATTCTGCTGGGTCAACTTGCTGTATTTCTGCACAAACGATTGTCCGCTGCAAACGAGCGCAGCCAGAATAAACGTAATAGTTGTCAGAGTCTTAATTATCATTGCTGCTATCTTCATCCGTAATATTGCAAAGGTAAAACAATTTGGTGACTCTCGCAAGTTGGTGGGTGTTCGCAAAGCCGTAATTTTTGCGTAAATTTGCAGGCGTATTTAAAACCCTGTATAATGTTTTTGCGACGTCGATTTACTACGAATATATATTTGGCGACCATCTATCAGTTTTTTATAGCCTTGGCGATGCTGTGGCTGTCGCGTTTCTTCTTCGTGATTTATAACTGGCAGAGTAGCGCGGTGGCTTCGTTAGGCGAACTGCTGCGCCTGAGTGCCTACGGCTTGCGCTTCGACCTGTCGGCGGCGGCATATTTCAACGTGTTGTTTATCGCCATGCGCATCGTGCCACAGCCCTTGCAGTTCAACCGTGTGTGGCTCAAGGCATCGTGGTGGGTCTATGCCGTCTGCAATTCGCTGATGCTGGCTATCAATATCGGCGACACTCCCTACTATAATTTCACCGGGGCTCGCCTGCGGTGGTCGAATGTCGCGACTATAATGACCGACGATGGTGCAGGGTCGATTTTGCTTCACTACCTACCGGGATATTGGTGGGTGGTCGTGTCGGGTGCGGCGTTTATCGCGGTGCTGCTATGGCTGGCGTCGAGGGTTAATGTTGCTTCGGCCTCGAGGCCGCGAATACCTGTGCGGCTCTTGCTGTTCCTCGTCCTCGGAGGGTGTGCCTTTGCTGCCATGCGTGGCCGTGTAGGGGCCGGTATGCCACTGGCGATTGCCGATGCAACCTACGGCACCCGTGTGGCACCGCAAATCAATGTCGTTCTCAATTCGCCCTATTGCCTCTTGCGTTCGATGAATCGTGAGAAGAGTAATAACGAACCCGTCTTTACATTCTTTACTCCCGACGAACTTGCAAAAATCCGTAATTCGGTACACGTGCCCGCCGACACAGCCATACTGCGCCGTCGCAATATCGTCACCATCATCATCGAGAGCGGGGGTGCCGAGTGGATGGATAGCCTTACCCTCGGACACACGCCCGGTTCGCTCGGCCTGATGCCTTTTCTTGATTCAATAGCCTCGCAGTCGCTCGTGGTAAAAAATGTAATGGCAACCGGACGCACGAGCTTAGGCGGCTGCACTGCTATTTTTGGCGGATTTCCGGCTTTCGACCCGTTTTATTATATGCTCTCGCCGTATAACAAAAACGTAGTCGACAGCCCTGCGGCATTGCTGCGCGACAAAGGGTGGGCCACGGTATTATATTGCGGTGTAAATCACGGTTCTTTCAACATCGACCAGACGGCCCACGCAATGGGCTATTCGCGAGTGTGCGACCGCGATGCTTATGGCAATGATGATGATTTCGACGGCCAGTGGGGCATATTCGACGAGCCTATGGCCGAGTATGTCGTCGACGATTTGTCGAAGGAGCCCCAACCTTTTATGGCCGCATGGTTTACAATCAGTGCGCACGGCCCGTTTCACCTGCCCGGCGGCTATGATACTTCGCGCTTCCGTCATCCAGAGGCCTGCCCCGAGCGCGGTCTCGAATATACCGACGTGGCACTTCGTCGTTTCTTTGAACTTGCCAGGCGTCAGCCGTGGTATGAGAATACTACGTTTATAATCACCGGCGACCACGGCAACCGTGATTTCAAAGGCACGCCTTATGACCGCGACTATATCCGCAACCGAGTGCCGCTAATAGTCTATACTCCCGACGGTAGCATTGCCCCGGCTGTCTACGCCGACAGGGTAGTGTCGCAATTCGATATCGCACCGACAACGCTCTCGCTTGTGGGCTACGACGAGCCGTATGTTTCCGTTGGCCAGGATGCCTTGGGTAATCCCGATAATCTTTTCGGCATATATCGCGGCGACGGTGGCCGTTATCTCATAGCCGACTCACGTCGCGCCATCTATACAGATAGTCGAGCAGAGAAGATTGAAGAGATTTACGACCTCGTATCAGACCCATTCTTCGAGCATCCGCTTTCTGAGCGTGACAGTCTTGCCGACGCCCTCCTGCGTCGAGGGCAGGCCTTCCTGCAGGACTATACCGTCCGCCTCAATGCCGACAGCCTGTCGGTGCGCAGGTAGTATCTGATTTCAAAGTTTAAGTTCCTTGATTTTGTCGCGGGGAATGCCGAGGCGGAGGGCCTTTTTGGCATCCTCGCGGGCGCGGTCGAGTTCGTAGAGGTCGCGGTGCAGTTTGGCTCGGCAGAAATAGAGGTCGGCGTTGTCGGGATATTTTTCCATGCCGGTCTTTATGGTCTCGCCGGCCTCGCTCAGATTGCCCAGGGAAAGCAAGGTTTCGGCCAGCACGGCATAGTGCTCTGGCTGAGGGTCGAGGCTTGCCATGCGCCGCAGGTAGGGCAGGGCCTCGGCGGCACGGCCATGTTTGGTGAGTAACGACGCCTTGCCGATGGCGGTCGCGAGGCCCTCGGGGTCGAGCTTCTCGAGTACGTCGAAATCTGCCGAGGCGATGCTGTCGTCGTTGGCTGCGAGGGCCAGCAGGCCGCGCAGATAGCGGCCCTGGGCGTTGAGCGAGTCGGTGGCAACGAGCCTGTCGAGGTCGGCACGCGCCTCGGGGTCGCGGCCCATTTTGAGCAACACGTGGGCGCGGTTTGCAAGCACGGTGCGCATCGACGGTGCCTTGTCGAGTGCCCGGGTCAGGGTGGCAAGGGCGAGACTGTCGCGGTCGAGATAGGAATAGACCATGCCGAGGTTAGACAGTAGCATCACGTTTTCGGGAGCGTCGGGCCTTATCGACATGGCCTCGAGCAGCCTCGCCGCGGCCGACTCGTAGTCGCCGTCGGCGATAGCCTTGTCGGCCTGCCCCGAAAGGAGGTAGTAGGGGTCTTCTTCGTCGATGTCTTTTGTCGACTGCGCCGGGCAGGCCAGCCATGCTGCCACAAAGAGGAGCGAGAGTAGATAGCGCATTGTTACTTTTTCTTTTTTGGTTCGGGGGCAAATTCGTTGGGGTAGTCGAGCTTCTGTCGTTTGTGCGTCATGGCCCATATTATCAAGAATATGCCGGCAACGACAAAAGGTATGCTCAGCCATTGGCCCATGTTGAGGGTCATCGTGGCTTCGAAGGGCACCTGGTCGTTCTTGATGAACTCGATGAAAAACCGCGAGGCGAAGGTGCCTACAAGGAAGGTGCCGAACAGCAGTCCGGGCCTCTCGCCGGCGTTCTTGCGCCAATACATCCACATCATAAGGCCGAAGAGCGCAAGGTAGCACAGGGCCTCGTAGATTTGCGTGGGGTGGCATGCCAGGGGTGCAAATTCGGCCTGCCATTCTGGCGAACGGACGAATTTAAAGCCCCAGGGCAGGTCGGTGGCATAGCCGAAGATTTCGCTGTTCATAAGGTTGCCGATGCGTATGAGGCAGCCTACGAGGGCTATGGCCACGGTCAGGCGGTCGAATGTCCATAGCGGGTTTCGCTTGGTGGTGAATATCGAGAAGAGGATTACGGCGATAATCACGCCGATAGCTCCGCCGTGGCTGGCGAGGCCTCCCTCCCAAGTGGCGAGGATTTTCCACGGATGGGCACTGTAGTAATCCCACTGGTAGAAGAACACATGTCCCAGTCGTGAGCCTACGATGGTGGCGACCCCGACATAGAGCAGCAGTATGCCCAGCCAACGCTCGGGGGCGCCTTCGCGTTTAAACATTTTTGCGACGATGTTGAAGCCCAGCCAGAAGCCTATGGCGAACATCAGGCCGTACCACCGCACGGTGACAAAGCTGTCGATTATCGTCGGGTTGACATCCCATGTGATAAATGAGGGTAGCATATATTTTTAGTTGGTAGGTGTTATTTGCGTTTGAAGTATTCGTTGGTGGCCTTGCGCACTTTGGGGCTCAGCATCAATATGGCTACCATCGTGGGTATGGCCATAAGGGCATAGAAAAGGTCGCAGGCACCGACGGCAGCCTCGAGGGGCACGACGGCGAACACTACTAAAGACGCGAGAAACGCCCAGGCATAGTAGCGTCCCCGGCGACAGCCGAAGAGGTAGTTGGCACAGGTAGTGCCGTAGAACGAATATGAGAACATCGACGACATGGCAAAGCAGATTACGATGCACATCAGCAATATGTCGCCGGCGGGTATGGCGTTGCTAAAAGCCTTCATGGCTACCTCGAGGCCCTTGACGCCCTCTACGTCGATATTGCCGCACAGGAGTATGGCAATAGCGGTCAGGGTGCAAACCAGGCCCGAGTCGATGCTGGGACCGAGCATGGCGATTAGTCCCTCGCGTACGGGCTGGTTGTTGCGCGAAGCCCCGTGCATGATTGAGGCCGTGCCTATGCCGGCGTCGTTGACAAGGGCGGCACGGCGCGCGCCGATGATGGCTATGCCGGCCAGGGCACCGAAACCGGCGCGAAGGTTGAAGGCTTCGGCAAAGATGCTTTTGAACACTCCGGGCACGCCCTCGATATTGGTTATGATGATAAAGAGCACCATCAGGAAGTAGAGGCCCACCATAAAGGGCACCATAATCGTAGCCACGCGGGCAATGCGCTTTATGCCGCCGAGGATTACCACGCCTACAATCACGGCGATGGCGGCGCCGAAAAGCAGACGGTAGGTGCGCACATTGTCGAGGCCGAGATAGCCGCCGACGCTTGTAAGGAAGTTGCTCGACGCCACGCCCTCGGGAGTGGTAAAGGTGGTCATAAATGCCTCGGTGAGCTGGTTGGCGTTCATGATGCACAATGTGCCGAAGAGGCCGGCCACGGCAAAGAATTTAGCCAGGGGGGTCCATTTAGGGCCGAGACCGCGAGTTATGATGTGCATCGGGCCACCCTGCGGATTGCCCTGGTCGTCCTTGCCCTTGTACATTATGGCCAATACTCCCTCGTGGTATTTCGTGGCCATGCCTACCAATGCGCTGACCCACATCCAGAATATGGCTCCCGGGCCACCCATGACCAGCGCGATTGCCACGCCGGCAATATTGCCGAGGCCGACAGTGGCCGCCACTACGGATGCAAGGGCCTGAACGGACGAGATTTGACCGTTTTGGGCTTTCTTGTCGGGCTTGCTGCGCAGCTCGCGCAGGGCGGCAGGCAGACGTCGTATAGACACCGCCCCCGAACTTATAAATAGATATAAGCCGCCGCCGATGAGCAAGAAAAACAGCGGATATCCGCACAACACCTCGGCAGCATTAATGATAAATTGTCCTATTTTATCTAACATAAATGCAAAGTTACGCAAAAATGCCGATATAAGCCCCCTCTTGGTTGTGAAAAGAAGTTAGAAGAGGTGGGGGCCGGGAGGGGGTGATAAATAAAGATTAATTTAGCAAAAGCTGCTCCACTGTTGCCAGAAGTCTGGGGCCTGAAGCGAGAACCGAATAATTGCGATTGTGCCTTATATCTTTGACCACGGCACCTGCTTCGCAAGCTATTAATCGGCCGGCGGCGACATCCCAATGCTTGAGGTTGAGCTCCCAGTAGGCATCATAAAAACCGGCTGCCATATAGCATAAATCCATCGCTGCCGACCCGTCAAGACGGACAGCCCTTGCAAGCGGTATCATTCGAGCTGTCTCGGTCAAGTTATTGTCGGGGTTGTCGTTTCTATCATAAGGCATGCCGGTTGCTAATACAGCCGTGGCTAAATCGCCCTTGGTAGAGCAATGGATAGGCTTACCGTTGAGCTTGGCTCCTTTGCCTTTCACTGCTTCGAACAGTTCGTCAAGATATGGGGCATATACCACACCAACCACTGGCTCTCCATTGTGTTCGAGCGCGATTGAGCAGCAAAACATCGGGTATCCTTGGCTAAAATTGGTAGTGCCATCGAGAGGGTCGATTACCCATCGCCACTCATTGTCGGCATTTTCCTCTCCGCTTTCTTCTGCGATAATTCCGTGCGTTGGAAAGCGGCTATGTATCATAGATTTGAGGTGTGTTTCACAAGCCTTGTCGGCTGCGGTGACCACATCTTTTACATTCAGTTTGGTTTGCATTTCGAGGTGTGTCGACCTGAAATAACGCAGTTGTATTTTTCCGGCTTCTCGCGCCATCTCCCGTGCAATGGCAAGGTATTCAGTATATTCAGTAGCCATATATTGTATTTCATAGTAGGGACGCGCCATGGCGCGTCCGCGTGTCTAATGTGGTTGTATATTATATTTCGTCCGTCTTTTCTATGCGGTTTTCGTTAAACCTGTCATAGCACCAATTTTCTACATTAGTATCGATATAATACATGATACGCTCGTATGCATGTTGATTTTGGATAATATTATCGTAGAACCTTTCTTGCCAAGAAAAATCGATTGCTTGTTTATTTGTTTCTCTTTTTATCGTACTTTTTAACTGATTGATAATAACTGCTAAACGAGTGTTGTGGTGAAAGTCCTGGTTCTGAATTGCTCCGTGCTGTTTTGGTTTCAAGCATCCCAAGTTTATGGCTACTCCATGGGGCTTTTGCCGGGCGGACGCGCCATGGCGCGTCCCTACTGCGATAACTATATGCAGGTGGTTGGGCATGACAACATAATTCCATACCTCCGCATCGACGAAGTGTTGTGGGATTGCTTCGATACAAGACACTGCTATTTCACCGGTTTGAGTCAAGGCCATCTTATCATCTCTAATTGAACCAAAGAATTGAATATGATTGGCACAGCAGATGGTTATGAAGTAAATACCTTCATTATAATCATGCCATTTGGCTCGAAATTGATGACGGTCGGCCATAAAAGATTATCTTCTTACCTATTCTCTAATGCATTATCAATAATTTCGAATACGGCGTCGGTGATGAAGTCGCCCCAGGTGTAGCGGTTGTCGTCGTTGTATATGCCGGTGTCTGTAGAGGTTTTCTTGCCGGCCCAGACCGATGCGGCGGCGTTCATCGATAGTGATTCGTTGACGATGACGGCGGTGTAGACCGCCCTCGATATGTCGGCGATGAGCGACTCGGCCTCGGGCACTCGCAACCCTCCGGTAAATACTGCCAGGGAATAGCACGCAAAGCCTGTTGCTGTGGGGTATGATATAAATGCCAAATCATTGACCGGTGTCACTGTCGAGTCGGGGGCCGTGAAGCCAGTGCCGGTCTTGTGGAATACCTTGGCTGCCGAGTTGGGCATGCCAGCCGGTATGCGTTCGCGCCCGAAGGGGCTGTTGCGAGCCATGACGGCCTTGACAAGCGTTGCCGAAGCCGTGGTGTCAGCGGTAAAGAAGCGGTAGATTAGGGCGGCTGCGTCGAGGGCTGTCGATTTGTTATGGCGGCTCAGGGCCGGGTCGGCATGCATCCGGGCCTCGTTTACCCCGATAGCGAAATTTGTAGCGCCATAGTCGCGACGCACTATGCTGTCGACAACCTCGGGCGAAGCAAAATGCGCAAAGAGTATGTCGGCGGCGTTGTTGTCGCTCATATTGAGGCTATAGTCGAGTAGCTCGACCGGTGAAATATCGAAGGGCACTGCCGTCGCTGCGGCACGCATCGGGCTCCATGTGTCGCGCCGCAAGTCTTCGTTGGTGACGGTGATTTTCTTGCCTACGAGTGTGTCGAAATCGGCTATGCGGCTGATGGCTGCGGCCTGGTGGAATTTCATGACGCTGGCAAGGTCGATAAAATCATCGGTCCCGGCGGTTATGGTGTCGCCTCGCGAACTTATCATGGCCACGGCTACGTGGCGGTCGCCGATAATGT
Organism: Muribaculaceae bacterium; assembly: GCA_009775195.1. Lineage (GTDB taxonomy): Bacteria > Bacteroidota > Bacteroidia > Bacteroidales > Muribaculaceae > CAG-873. The sequence goes on along the minus strand of VSPF01000054.1, from coordinate 6,698 downwards.
TGGCGAGGGTGTCGCGTAGGCCCGGCAGTCCGGCATTCGCTATGACCGACGTCAAGGCTAATATGATTGATAGGATATGGCGCATAATGAAAAAACAAACCTCGGAGAGAATGCTAAGTCGCGTCCGCTCCGAGGTCTGTATGGTTGAAATGAAGTGTTATTCGAATTCTACAAGTACTTGGTCGGTGGCGACAACGTCGTCGGGTTTGACGAAGACGCGCTTAACCACGCCCTCGCGCTCGGCCGGTACGTCGTTTTCCATCTTCATGGCCTCGTAGACGAGCACGGTCTGACCTTTGGCAACCTTGTCGCCGGGGGCAACCTTGACTTCGATGATGCGACCACCCATGGGGGCTGCAAGTGTCGGGCCGGTGATAGGTTCCTGTGGCTTGACTTCAACTTTTTCCTCTGCAACTGGAGCGGCCTCGGCTGCGGTGGCCTTGTACTCCTCGGCGCGGCGTTTGCGCAGGAAGGTGTTTGCCACTGTGGGCAGGAGCTCGAGCAGGAGTTCCTCTTCCTTGTTGGTTGCCAGGTGTACGTTGCCATACTCGGGCAGGGTGGGGTTGTCGGGCTTCTTGTAGTTGTTTACGTCATAGGGTTTCTCAACTGGACTACCGGTGATTTTCTCGCGGAATGCCGGGTCGACGGGCACGGGTGTGTGGCCGTATTCACCCTTTACAAGCGAGATGAACTGGTTGGAGGGGTTCGAGTAGTCAGGCTGGCCTTTCTTGCGGTCGAGGGCCACGCTCACAGCCTGGCTGCCGACAATCTGGCTGGTAGGTGTCACCAGGGGCACGAGGCCGGCGTCGCGGCGCACCATGGGGATGAGGCGCATGGCATCCTCGAGAAGGTCTTCGGCTCCGAGGGCCTTGAGCTGGGCGACCATGTTGGAGTACATGCCGCCGGGTACTTCGGCGTTCTTGACAATCTCGTTGGGCTTGGGGAAGCCGAAATAATTTTCAATCTTGTGGCATGCGTCGAGCAGGGTGTCTTCGTCGCCGGCTTTTGCAGCGGCAATCGCGCGGTCGAACTCGGCATCGACATCGGCGGGCAGCTTGTCGGCCAACGGGTCGAAGTTGCGCGGCATCTTGTCTTTGTTGAGGTCGAAGGCGGCCAGCGATTTGCGTGCGTCGAGCAGGTGGTCGCGGATTTCGCCCACGGCCTGCATGTTGACGTCGAGTTCGATGCCCAGCTTCTGGCAGAATACATAGATAAGCTCGATTGCGGGTGCTGCCGAGCCGCCGCCGAACCACCATATGTTGGTGTCGAGTATGTCGACGCCGTTGAGTATGGCCATGACACTCGATGCAAGGCCGTAGCCAGGTGTGCAGTGAGTATGGAAGTCGACGGGGACAGAAAGGTTGGCTTTGAGCTTAGAGATAATCGAGGCGGCGCGGCTCGGAGTCACCAGGCCGGCCATATCCTTGAGTGTGATGATTTTGGCACCGAGACGTTCCATCTCGCGGGCCTTCTCTACGAAGTACTCGTCGGTAAAGATTTTTTCGGGTTCTGCGGGCTTGCTGCCGAAGAGGCGTGCGAAAAATCCTTTTTTCTCAGCCGGGGCTTCGGGTTTGGGGTCGACGGTATAGCATACGGCACCGTCGGCAATGCCGCCGAGTTTGTTAATCATGCGGATAGACTCGCGCACGTTGTCGATATCGTTGAGGGCGTCGAAAATACGCATCACGTTGAGGCCGTTGGCAATCGCCTCTTTATAGAAACCCTCCAGCACGCTGTCGGGGTAAGGAACGTAGCCAAATAGGTTGCGCCCGCGCGAAAGAGCCGATAGCAGCGATTTGCCCTTCATGGCCTTCGAGACGATGCGCAGGCGGTCCCAGGGCGACTGGTCGAGGTAGCGCATCACTGAGTCGGGGATGGCACCGCCCCAGACTTCCATGATATAGAAGCCGGCGTTTTCGTAATAAGGCAGGAGCTTGTCGATTTCTGCCTGGCTTAGACGTGTGGCGAAGAGCGACTGTTGCCCGTCGCGTAGCGTCAGGTCGCGGAGTTTCAGTTTACGTTGTTCCATCTTATTTCTTTTTTTATGGATGACTTCTTTTTCCTTTGCAAATTTAGCGAGATGTTTTGAATTAAAGAAATTTTTCAGTTATTTTTTGCAAAAATACGTTGGGCTAACTTGCAGAGCTATCTATAGGACATAGTTGGATTGGAAAATGCGGATTAACAAATTTTATAAATTATTCCGTAAAATATATTTGTCAAATTGTAAAGTGTAGCGTACTTTTGCGTCGTCAAACTTTACAAGAACGTTTTAATCTATTCTTTGTATGTTATCAAACAGTAAATTTCTATTGCCATACCGTTATCAGATTATCGGTTGGTGGCTGCTGATAGCGTCGGCTGTAGGGTGCCTTACCGTCGCCACGCTCGGGAGTTTCTCTATGCTGAGCTTCTCGCTCAACAAGGCTTTGCAGGTAGTAAGCTGGACGATGTTTTATATCTCGTTGCTACTGCTGAGCATTTCGCGCGAGAAGCATGAAGACGAATACATCACGGCTCTTCGCGGACGCATAGCTTGTATCGTGGTCGCATGCGCGCTCATACTTAAGACTATAATATATGTAGCCTCGGTGGTGTGCACGTTCTACCTCGGTGTCGGGTTGCTCGGCAAAATCTCGTTCCTCTCTATTCCTACCAATTTTATAGTGCTTGATGTCGCCTATATCGTGATATTCAAGATTTCGCTATATATTGCAAACCGTAGACTCAAAAACTATGCTGAATAACGATATCAGGGTCAACCGTGCCATAAAGCGAGTCTCGCAGCAAGAACTCGCCACCGCGATAGGTGTGTCGCGACAGACCATATTCGCAATCGAGAATAATAAATACGTGCCAAGTACAGAGCTCGCCCTCAAACTCTCGGCATTTTTCGGAAAGACCGTCAACGAACTCTTCTGGCTCGAGCCCGACCTGGAGCCTTGACGACAAGGCTTGAGAAATATCACCGCGCCCGGTTCGGGCTGTTTGTTAGTCCGCCGCCACCTCGCGACAACGAGGAGACGGCGGACTAACAAATATTTTGCAGCTTGGATAAAATTTCGTAAATTCGCAGTGAAAAGTGAAAGCTATGATTTTGAAACGAATATATATGCTGATGGGTGCCGGCTTGATTGCCGTGAGTGCGTTAGCGGCCCCGATTGACGAGGCAAAGCGCATGTATCGCGACGGCGACTATAGCGGCGCGGTGGCTCAGTTGCGCAAGATTTTGAAGTCTAAACCCAAAGACGGCACTGCGAATTATTACCTCGGGGCGTCGCTCATGGCCCTGGGCGAGACGGGCGAGGCCCGTGGCCCGCTCGAAAAAGCCGAGGAGCGTGGCGTGGCCGACGCTTCGCGCCTCCTGGTGGTCAACGCCCTCGATGAATACCGGCCCGACGATGCCGCCGAACATATAGACACATGGCAGGGCATATTGAAGAAAGCCCGTAAGTCAGAACCGGCCGAGCTTGGAGCATTGCAGGCACGCACGGTGCAGTTGCGCAACATGCTCGAGCGTGTCGAAAAAATCGAAATTCTCGACTCTATAGCCGTTGACAGCGCGGACTTTTTCAAGGCATACAGACTCTCGGCCGCAGCCGGCCGCATACTGCCCCCCGACGCTGTGCGGCGCATCGGTGCCGGTCAAGGTGTCGAGGAACTGTCGGTAGCCTATATGCCGCAGAACAACAGTGAAATCCTGTGGAGTGCGGCTGATACGACTGGCGTATTTCACCTCTATGGCGCCAATATCCTCGACGACGGTACCCTCGACCATACGAGCCTTCTCGACGAGTCTCTTGCCGGTGGGGGCAATGCCAGGTTCCCCTTCCTCATGCCCGACGGCGTGACTCTTTATTTCGCCAGCGACGGCGAGGGGTCGCTCGGCGGCTATGATATTTTTATGACGCGCCGAAACGAAAACGAAGACGGGGCTTACTACCAGCCGCAGAATATGGGCATGCCCTATAACTCGCCTTACGATGACTATCTGCTGGCGATTGACGAGGCTTCGGGCCTCGGCTGGTTTGCCACAGACCGCAACCGGCTCCCGGGCAAGGTGACGGTGTATGTTTTCGCCCCGTCGGCAATGCGCGTCAACGCCGAGAGCGACGACCCAAACTTGGCTTCGCTTGCGCGGCTCGACAATATCGCCCTTACACGCCGCGAGGGTGTTGACTATCGCGAACTATTGGCATCGAAATTGCCCGAGGCTGCCACCCGGGGTAGCGAAGACGCGCCACAGCTATTCGCAGTCGATATGGGCAACGGCAAGGTGTACACCTCGCTTTCTGATTTCGCCAATAGCCGTGCGCGCAGTGCCATGCTCGAAGCCATGGCGACCAGGCGCACACTCGACAAACACCTCGCTATCGAGGCCGATATGCGCGAACAATATCGCAAAGGCAACCATGGCCTTGCAGCGAAGATTTTGGGTAGCGAACGCGAGACCGACAACCTGCGGCGCCGCTATGCCTCGCAGCTCAACAACGCTATCAGGCTTGAAAAAGAATAATTTCTAAAACTTAATATATAGGTTGAACATGAAACTTACCGTGATTCTGGTTATCGTGCTGGCCATAGTGCTGCTGATAGTCTTCTTTTATTATTGTCCTTTCTTCTTGTGGATATCGGCCCGCGTCAGCGGAGTTAAAATCTCGCTTATGCAGCTTGTGCTGATGCGCATACGCCAGGTACCGGCCAGCATCATAGTCCGCGCACTCATCGAGGCCCACAAGGCCGGCCTACACGACGTGACCCGCGACGACCTCGAGGCCCACTATCTTGCCGGCGGCAACGTGGAGCGCGTGGTTCATGCCCTCGTGTCGGCCTCCAAGGCTAACATCGACCTCGGTTTCAAGATGGCGACCGCTATAGACCTTGCCGGCCGCGACGTGTTCCAGGCCGTGCAGATGAGTGTCAACCCCAAGGTTATCGATACACCCCCCGTGACCGCCGTAGCCAAGGACGGCATACAGCTCATTGCCAAGGCCCGTGTGACCGTGCGTGCAAATATACGCCAGCTTGTGGGCGGTGCCGGCGAAGATACCGTGCTTGCACGTGTAGGCGAGGGTATAGTATCGTCGATTGGTTCGTCGGAGAGTCACAAACAGGTGCTCGAAAACCCCGACTCGATATCTAAACTCGTGCTGCGCAAGGGCCTCGACTCGGGCACTGCATTCGAAATTCTGTCAATCGATATCGCCGACATCGACATAGGCCGCAACATCGGTGCCGCATTGCAGATTGACCAGGCCAACGCCGACAAGAATATCGCCCAGGCCAAGGCCGAGGAGCGCCGCGCAATGGCGATTGCGCGCGAGCAGGAGATGAAGGCCCTCGCCCAGGAAGCCCGTGCAAAGGTTATCGAGGCCGAGTGCGAACTGCCCAAGGCTATGGCCCAGGCATTCCTGAGCGGCAACCTCGGTATCATGGACTACTACCGCATGAAAAATATGGAGGCCGACACTACCATGCGCCAGTCAATCAGCCAGAGCCCCACATCTACACCTGAAATCAGGCAATGACGACCCTGCTGATATCTTTGGCCGTACTCGTAGGGGGCTATGCACTCTACGGCTTTCTCGTCGAGCGCGTGTTCGGCATCGATGCGTCGCGTCTGATGCCGGCACAGACACGTGCCGACGGCGTGGATTTCGTCGAGATGCCTACCTGGCGCGTATTCCTTGTCCAGTTTCTCAACATAGCCGGTCTCGGCCCGATTTTCGGGGCGATTATGGGCGTGATGTTCGGGCCGGCGGCATTTATCTGGATTGTGGCAGGTACAATTTTCGGCGGCGCGGTCCACGATTTTATTTCGGCTATGATGTCGGTTCGTTCGGGCGGTGATTCGCTTCCCGAACTCGTAGGGCGCGAGCTCGGCCCGGTCATAAAACAGGTGTTGCGCGTTGTGTCGACGGTGCTGCTAATCCTGGTAGGCGCAGTGTTTATCCGTACTCCGGCCGGTCTGCTTGCCGGCATGACGCCCGGGTGGGCCGATGTTACTTTTTGGATAACGGTCATATTTCTTTATTATATTTGCGCAACATTGCTGCCAATTGATAAACTGATAGGGCGTTTCTATCCGGTTTTCGGTTTTGCCTTGTTGTTTATGGCCGGAGGTCTGCTCTACGTGCTACTTTTTGGCGGACTCGAAATCCCCGACGGCATGGCCTTCGGCTTAGAGTCGCGCCATGCCTCGCCCGATACGCACCCCTTGTTCCCGATGATGTTTGTCAGCATCGCCTGCGGTGCTATTTCGGGTTTCCATGCCACGCAGTCTCCAATGATGGCCCGTTGCCTTAAGAACGAGCGTCTGGCGCGCCCCGTATTTTATGGGGCCATGGTTGCCGAAGGCATAGTTGCCCTTATCTGGGCAGCGGCTGCGATAACATTTACAGGCGGCTACGAGGGGCTTCAAGAATATATGTCGGCTCACGATGCCGGCGACCTTGTTCACGACATATCGGTGTCGTGGCTCGGCGCGTTCGGCGGCATACTTGCCTTGTTGGGCGTTGTTGCCGCGCCGATTACCACCGGCGATACCGCCTTGCGTTCGGCAAGGCTTATCGTCGCTGATTTTTTGCATGTAGGCCAAGACAAGCTTATGAAACGCATATTGGTTTAGCTGACGATATTTGACTGTACGTTCGCAGTATAATATACACATCTTACGCTCCCGACGACTACTTACGTGT
>VSPF01000053.1:14880-16176 GCA_009775195.1 Muribaculaceae bacterium | reverse complement strand
GGTGCAGTCGTTCCTCCCCGGCCAGGTGCTGGGCATAGTGTTCTCGCTCATCACCTTCGCCGTCTTCGGCATCGTGCTCTTTATCTCCGACGGGCTGATTTTCGGCGTGTTCCTTGCCGGCAGCGTGGTCTACGGCGCGTGGCTCGGTGCCTTCCTGCGGCGGCGCAAGGTGCTCGACTACGACCTCTTCGAGAAGCAGGCCGCCGCGCAGAACAGGACCTACCAGTTCATAACCGCCATGCAGGAAATCAAGCTGCAGGACTGCCGCCGCCGTCGCCGCTGGGAGTGGGAGGATAGCCAGGCCGACCTCTTCGAGGTGCAGATGAGGTCGCTCAAGCTGCAGCAGACCCAGGAGGCCGGCTCGATTTTTATCAACGAGGTCAAGAACATACTCATAACCGTGCTGTCGGCCACTGCCGTCATCGACGGCACGATGACCCTGGGCGTGATGCTGGCGGTGCAGTATATCATCGGGCAGCTCAACTCGCCGGTGTCTCAGATGATGGGCTTCGTCTACTCGCTCCAGGACGTGAAAATCTCGCTCGAGCGCATCAACGAGATTCACGGCGCCCCCGACGAGGACGACGGCCAGGCGGCCCACTGCCGCTCCTATGCCGGCGAGAGGGGCATAGCCATAAGGGGCCTCGACTTCCGCTACGACCCCCACGCCCTTGCCAAGACCCTCGACGGCGTGACCCTCGACATACCCGCCGGCCGTGTGACGGCCATCGTGGGCGCCTCGGGCAGCGGCAAGACAACGCTGGTCAAGCTCATGCTGGGCTACTACCCCGTGGAGCCCGGGGCAATCACGGTCGGGGGCCGCAGCCTGCGCGACTACGACCTGGGCTGGTGGCGCCGCCAGTGCGGCGTGGTGATGCAGGAGGGGGTTGTCTTCTCGGAGTCTATCGCGCGCAACATCGCCGTGGGCGACGGCGACATCGACACCGGGCGCCTCGAGCGTGCCGCGCGCATCGCCAACATCCACGACTACGTGATGGGCCTGCCGCTGAAGTACAACACCCTGGTGGGGCGCGACGGCGTGGGCCTGAGCCAGGGCCAGAAGCAGCGCATACTCATCGCCAGGGCCGTCTATAAGGACCCCGACTTCATATTCCTCGACGAGGCGACCAACTCGCTCGACGCCGAGAACGAGAGGCAGATTGTAGAAAACCTGGCCAGGTTCTACCGGGGCCGCACCGTGGTGGTGGTCGCGCACCGCCTGTCGACCGGTGGGCCCCCCCCCCCGAAAAAAATACTAGGCCAAAGGCCCGGGGGTGTGAACCGCGCCCCCCCCAC
>VSPF01000053.1:0-14870 GCA_009775195.1 Muribaculaceae bacterium | reverse complement strand
CCGGGGGCTGGTTCATATGTGTAAACGCGACTGTTTCTCCCGGGGCCTCACGTGGGGGGTGGGCGCGCACCGCCTGTCGACGGTGCGCGACGCCGACCAGATAATAGTACTCGACAAAGGCACGGTGGTAGAGACCGGCGACCACGACTCCCTGACGCGCCGCCGTGGCGTGTACTACAACCTGGTCAAAAGCCAGCTCGAGCTCGGCGGCTAACGCCTCCTGTCGAATCAGAGGAAACAAAAAATCATAAAAACACAAAAGCTATTTTGGCCCTTATGGAAGATAAAATCGAACTGAAATCGGAACGTGTACGTAGGTTCATCGGCGAAATACCGCCCTCGCTTGTACGCTGGGGCATAGGCATCATCGTGGCGGTGTTCGCCGCCCTGGCGGCCGCTGTGTGCCTCATACCCTATCCTTACGGCCCGGGCGAGACCATAATCGAGCACATCGTCAACCCCCGGCCCAAGGAAACTCCCCGGCCCGTCCGCCCCTACATACCCCCGTCGGGCAAATACGACCACAGGTAGTTATGTAATTCAAGTTTCGCAAGTCTATGACTTGCTCACTGTTAATGGTTTATGGGTTAGCGTTTAGCCCTGCCAAGTTACCAGTGGTAATATTATTTGCATAAGTCGGGCTATAACCCTTAACCAAAGAACTACTTACAGTGAGCAAGTTGCATACTTGCGAAACTTGAGTAATACAAAAAGCAATCGAGAGGTGGCAGCCGGGGCTGTCACCTCTCGATATGGGGTAGGGCTATGGTTTAGTCTTCTTTCTCGAGGCCTACGTATGCCTGCCAGATTGAGCCGAGCACCATCTTGATGCAGTTCTCGACGATGTAGGCTTTCGACACCTCTTCGTCGAGGAGGAACGAACATTCCATCCTCACGCTGCCGTCACGAACCACGGCGGTGGGGATGTTGCGGCGGCAGTTGTGGCGGTTGGCCAGGAAGTAGGGGTCTTGCACGGGCTCGTAGCCGGGAGCGCCGGCGGCGTAGCTGAGGCGGTTGTTGTTTACGATTACGAAAATCACGACATCGTGGCCGAAGTCGTCGTCGGCTGATTGTACGATTACCATGTCGCCGTCATCGTCGATGCGGGTAGAGATGTGGAGCTCGTCGAGGTAATCGCGGATGAGTTTTTTGTCAACTGTCATAATTATAGTAATTTGGTTTATTGTGTGTCAAAGATAGATATTAGAACCTTAGTCGCCAAAATGGCAGTATAGATTTAACTAATATTAATATTACTCGCCTATTGTCTCTTTCTCGAGGTCGCGGTAGCCCGACCATATCGACGTCATCACCGACTTGATGCAGTTGATGATATACTGGTCAGATACCTCCTCGGAGATATAGTATGAGTATTCAAATCTCACCTCGTCGCCGCGAACCACGGCGGTGGGGAAGTTGCGGCGGCTGTTGCTTCGGTTTGCCAGGAAGAGCAGGTCGCCGTCGGGGTGGTAGTTGTCGGCACTGCCGATGAAAGCCAGGCGGCGCTCATCGCCTATCATGACCCATATTGTCACATTGTGGCCGAAGTCGTTGTCGGCGGTAAGCGTCACGGCGATATCGCCGTCGTCGTCGATTCGCGACGACACTCCGAGGCGGTCAATAAATCCGCGTATCTGGTCTCGTGTCATATAACAAGTAGTGCTTATTCGTTATCTTTTTCGCGTAGAGCCTCGAGCTCTTCGTTTGAAAGCTCAAAATATATAAAGCCGTCGAGGGGGAGGTATATTGAGGGGCGGATTACATTTTCGAGCAGGTAGTGGGGCGACACGTCGGCATCGATGATATATGTGCGGTCCATGATTACGTCGCCGTCGCTGTCGATATAGCATGCCGGGGTGTGGCAGCGGCAGTTGTGGCGGTTGGCCATCATCAGCAGGTCGCCCTCGGGATGGTAGTCGAAAGCCTGCGAGCTAAACGAAATCATCGTATCGTCGTAGATGCGGATGAATGTCACAATCTGGTAGGGGAATGTGTCTTCAACATAAAAACTCACGGCAATGCGGCCATCGTCGAGCTCGGTATATTTAAGGTCGAGTATCTCGAGACACTCTTTGAGGAAGTCTGTGGTGATTATCATCGTTGGCGAAATTAACGTTGCTGTATCAAAAATACGGCAATCAAATATTTTTTCTCCACAAAGGTAATGAAATTTTCATAAAAGGAAGCAATTTCAGAGATTTGTCGCGCACTTGGCAATGCACTTTGGCGACATTGGCACCAAACTTATAGCTTGGCACTATTCGATTTAGTATTTTTTAACATCTTGTAGCCTCTAAAAATTGTTATCTTTGCAGTGTAATATTGAAAAGCACATAAACAGTCCGCCCTCTCAGCGGAGATTAAAAAACTAAAAATAATAACTGTCTGACAAATATTTATTAATCTTTTCATCCAAACTGCGATATAATCTACAAGTATGCCGCGAGGCAGCCAAATTTTATTTCTAACATATACAGAACACTCAAAAACCAGCTTAGAGATGGATTCCAATATACCGGAGAAGAAACCCAAACGTCCGCGCATCGGACAGACTTTCCACGCACCCGAAGAGGGCACGGAACGTCCTCGCTATGACCGACCCTATAACCCGACCCCCCGCGCCGAAGGCGACACCAACGGTGACACTGCCACCGATGCCGAAGGCTACCGCAGCCAGCGCCCCTACCAGCCGCGCCAGGGCGGTTATCAGCAGCGTCAGGGCTCATATAACAACAATTACAACCGCCCCTACCAGCCGCGCCGCTACGACAACGCCGAGGCTGGCGACAACGCCGAGGAGCGCCAGGGCGGCTATCAGCCACGCCAGCAGCGACCCTACGGCAACAACCAGGGCGGCTATCAGCCACGCCAGCAGCGACCCTACGGCAACAACCAGGGCGGCTACCAGCAGCGCCAGCAACGCCCCTACGGCAACAACCAGGGCGGCCAGCGCCAATACAACAACCAGGGCCAGCGTCCCTACGGCAACAACCAGGGCGGCCAGCGGCCATATAACAACAATAACCGCCAGCAGCGCCCCTACGGCAACAACCAAGGCGGCCAACGGCCCTATAACAACCAGGGCCGACCGGGACAACGCCCCTACAACAACCGCAACCGCCAGGACAACGGTACAGGCTTCCCCGGACGCGGCAAGAGCTTTACCCCGCGCCCCAAGCGTATCGAGTACGAAATGCCCGTGCCCGACCCCAACGAACAAATACGCCTCAACAAATATATGAGCAACGCTGGTATATGTTCGCGTCGCGAAGCCGACGAATACATACAGCAGGGCCTTGTAAAGGTCAACGGCCAGGTCGTGACCGAGCTCGGCACCAAGATTACCCACAACGACGTGGTTGAATACGACGAGAAAGTGGTAACGCCCGAGAGCAAGTGCTACATACTGCTCAACAAGCCCAAAGACTGCGTGACCACCAGCGACGACCCCAACGGCCGCATGACCGTCATGGACCTCGTCAAGGGCGCATGCACCGAGCGCATCTACCCCGTTGGACGCCTCGACCGCAACACCACCGGGGTGCTGCTGCTCACCAACGACGGCGACCTTGCATCGAAGCTCACACACCCCAAATTCGTCAAGAAAAAAATATATCACGTATGGTGTGACCGCGACATCAGCGAGGACGACATGCAGCGCATCGCCGACGGCATAGAGCTCGAGGACGGCCCCATCCACGCCGACGCCATCAGCTACGCCACCGAGACCGACCGCAACCAGGCCGGCATCGAAATCCACTCGGGCCGCAACCGCATCGTGCGCCGCATATTCGAGTCGCTCGGCTACCACGTGACCAAGCTCGACCGCGTATACTTCGCAGGCCTTACCAAAAAGAACCTGCCGCGTGGCCGCTGGCGCTATCTGACCCAGGAAGAGGTCAACTACCTCAAGATGGGTTCGTTCGAATAACCGTAAAAACCGATAAGTACACGTTAGGGTCTTTAAGGTCTTAGAGACCTTAGAGGCCCTAATTACTATCATAAGCTCATGCAAATCACAAACCTCGAAAGCTTACTCGTCGGAGCCGGGCGTAAAAAGGCTCTCAAGGCCCTTGTGGGGCGTCCGGGAGCCGTTGTCACCGGCGTGGCGGGCTCGTCGGCTGCGGTCATGCTTGCCGCCCTGCCGCGCCCTGCCGGTGCCCCCATGGTCGTCGTCGGTGAAAACCTCGACGATGCCGGCTACCTCTTCTTCGACCTCACGCGCATCGTGGGCGAAGACCGCGTGGTGTTCCTGCCCTCGGGCTACCGCCGCGACATAAAATACGGCCAGGTCGACGCTCCCAACCAGATTCTCCGTACCGAGACCCTGCGCCGCCTGGCGGCAGGCACCGCCGACTACCTCGTCACCTACCCCGAAGCCATGGCCGAGACCGTGGCCTCGCAGGACGAACTGTCGAGCCACACGCGACACCTGGCCAAGGGGCAGGAGGCCGACATGCACGAGCTGGCACACTGGCTGCGCGACAACGGCTTCAAAGAGGTCGACTATGTCTACGAGCCGGGGCAGTACTCCATACGAGGCTCGATATTCGACATCTACGCCTACTCGAGCGAACAGCCCCTGCGATTTGACTTCTTCGGCGACGAAATAGACTCTATCCGCGCTTTCAATGTCGAGACGCAGCTTTCTGACCAGCGCCTCGATGCCGTCGACGTCACCGCCCGTGTCGACAGCCGCGCCTCGCTGCAGAGCATACTCGACTTTATCGCGCCTGCATCGCTCCTGGCCATGCGCAACGAAGGCTACACCATCGAGCGCATCAAGGCCATCGTGGCCACCGGCATGTCGGCCGCCACGCTCCTCACCGAAGACGGCGACTCCGACGCCCTCGACACCGTGGTCGATGCCGACAAGTTTGCCGAGAAGCTCGCCTCGTTTGTCCGCGTAGGCTTCACCGCCGCAAAGCCCGGCGACGACGACGTGCCGGCAAAGAAAAAACGCGGTTCGGCGGTGATTGACTTCGACTGTTCGCCCCAGGGCATATATCACAAGAATTTCGACCTGATTGCCGACTCGTTCACGCGCTTCCAGAGCGAGGGCTACAGGCTGCTCATACTCTCCGACAATGCCAAGCAGTTCGACCGACTGCGCGAAATCTTTGCCGACCGTGGCGACAAAATCGACTTCGAGGCCGTAGAGGGCACTCTCCACGAGGGCTTCGTCGACCATCAGACCAAAATCTGCGTCTTCACCGACCATCAGATTTTCGACCGCTTCCACAAATACACCCTCAAGAGCGACCGCGCCCGCTCGGGCAAACTTGCTCTCTCGCTCAAGGAGCTGGGCCAAATCGAGGTCGGCGACTATATCGTACACCTCGACCACGGCGTGGGCCGCTTCGCCGGCCTGCTGCGCACAAATGTCAACGGCAAGATGCAAGAGGTCATAAAGCTCGTCTACGACAACAACGACATCCTCTTCGTGTCGATTCACGCCCTGCACAAACTCGCCAAATACCGTGGCAAAGAGGGAGTGCCGCCAAAAATCAACCGTATCGGCGGCGGCCAGTGGCAGAAAATCAAAGACCGAACCAAGAGCAAGCTCAAGGACATCGCGCGCGACCTCATACGCCTCTACGCCGCCCGCCGCGAGGAAAAAGGCTTTGCCTTCTCGCCCGACACCTATATGCAGCACGAGCTCGAGGCATCGTTTATCTACGAGGACACGCCCGACCAGCTTACCGCCACACAGGCCGTAAAGGCCGATATGGAAAGCGACCGTCCCATGGACCGCCTCATTTGCGGCGACGTGGGCTTCGGCAAGACCGAGATTGCCATCCGCGCCGCATTCAAGGCCGCGACCGACAGCAAGCAGGTGGCCGTATTGGTGCCTACCACCGTCCTCGCATATCAGCACTACCACACATTCAAGGACCGTCTGGCCGAGTTTCCGGTGCGCGTGGAGTACCTGTCGCGCGCCCGTTCGGCCAAGGAGACCAAGCAGATTCTCGCCGACCTCGAGGCCGGTAAAATCGACATCATCGTAGGCACGCACAAACTCATCGGCAAGACCGTCAAATTCAAAGACCTCGGCCTTCTAATTGTCGACGAGGAGCAGAAATTCGGCGTCAGCGTCAAGGAAAAGCTGCGCCAGATGAAGGTCAACATCGACACCCTCACCATGAGCGCCACCCCCATACCGCGCACACTGCAATTCTCGCTCATGGGCGCGCGCGAAATCTCGACCATCGCCACGCCGCCGCCAAACCGCTATCCCATCATCACCTCGGTCGACGCCCTTAGCGACGATGTCGTGGCCGAGGCCATAAACTTCGAGTTGGCGCGCAACGGCCAGGTGTTCTTCGTCAATCCCCGCATCGAGGGCCTATACCAGCTCGAGGCCATGCTCCGCCGCCTGGTGCCCGACGCGCGCACCGTCGTGGCCCACGGACAGATGCCGCCCGACAAGCTCGAAGAGGTCATCAACGACTTCACCGCCCACGACTACGACATCCTCCTTGCCACATCGATTATCGAGAGCGGCATCGACATGCCCAATGTCAACACCATCATCATCAACGACGCTCAGAAATTCGGTCTGAGCGAACTCCACCAGCTACGCGGCCGCGTGGGGCGCAGTTCGCGCAAGGCTTTCTGTTACCTCATGGTACCGCCGGGCAACCCCCTCACACCCGATGCGCGTCGCCGCCTGCAGGCTATCGAGAGCTTCAGCGACCTCGGCTCGGGCATACACATCGCCATGCAGGACCTCGACATACGCGGTGCCGGCAACCTGCTCGGTGCCGAGCAGAGCGGCTTTATAGCCGATCTCGGCTACGAGACATATCAGAAAATCCTCCGCGAGGCCGTGACCGAGCTGCGCACCGAGGAATTCCCCGACCTCGAGGGCGACACCGCGAACGGGCCTAAGGACTACGTTGCCGACTGCGTTATCGAGAGCGACCTCGAGTTGCTGCTGCCCTTCGACTACGTGCCGCAGGAGAGCGAACGCATAGCCCTCTACCAGGAACTCGACAGCATCGAACGCGCCGACCAGCTCGAAGCCTTCGAGGAGCGTCTGCGCGACCGCTTCGGCCGCATTCCCGACTCTGCCGCCGAGCTGCTGCGCGTGCCGCGCCTGCGCTCAATCGCACGCAAACTCGGCATCGAGAAGCTCGTGCTCAAGCAGGGCCAGATGTTTACCTACTTTGTCAGCGACGACAACAAGGCATATTACCAGTCGGCCATGTTCGGGCGTATGCTCACCTATCTGCAGGTCAACTCGAAGCGTGTGGCCATCCGCCAGCGCAACGAACGCCGCAGCTTCGTCTTCTCCAACGTCCCCAGCGTCACCACCGCCCTCGACATCCTCACCACCATCCTCACCCTCCCCTCGGTGTGAGATGATGCGCCTTTTTCGAAAAATTTCGTAACTTTGCACCCTATGGAAAAACCAAGCTTCAATGTCATTGATTTATTCTGCGGTTGCGGCGGCTTCTCTCTCGGATTTGAGAGAGCGGGTTTTAATGTTTTATTAGGCATTGATGTATGGAAAGATGCTCTTTCGACTTTTCGATTCAACCATAAGAATAGTCAGGCTCTCCAGGCTGACTTATCTATTTTATCCCCCGAAGAAATTGAAAACAAGCTTGAAGGCAAAAGAGTCGACGTAATTATCGGGGGGCCTCCTTGTCAAGGGTTTTCGATAGCTGGCAAACGCATTGTCGATGACATACGCAATAAACTATATAAGAATTTTGTGCATTTCGTCGAACACTTCAAGCCCCAAGCCTTTGTGATGGAGAATGTGCCTAATATTCTTTCAATTGGCAACGGAGTAGTCAGACAATCAATTATTTCTGACTTTTCAAAATTAGGGTATACAGTAGAATATAAAATTCTTATGGCATCGGATTACGGAGTGCCACAAAACCGCCGCCGGGCTATTTTTGTAGGCTTTCGAGATGGTAGACATTTCGAGTTCCCGGCACCTTTTGAAACTCACAAGGTAACATCAGAAGAAGCTCTATCTGATTTACCGGAAAACTCGCTTAATGATGGTTCTCAATATCCTTGTCCGCCGCGCTCGCAATACCAAGGCTTGATGCGGGCAAACTCTTCTGCGTTAAACAACCACCAAACAACCGTCCACAATCAAAAGACTATTGACATCATAGCCCTCGTTCCAGACGGAGGCAACTATAAAGATTTACCTGAAGAGCTGCGCGATACTCGCAAAGTCCACATAGCATGGACCCGACTCAATAGTAAGAGACCAAGTTTTACTATCGACACTGGCCATCGCCACCACTTCCATTATTGCTATAATCGGATACCGACAGCACGCGAAAGCGCGAGAATACAATCGTTTCCCGACGATTTCTTCTTTACTTGCAGTCGAACCAGTCAACTCAAACAAATAGGCAATGCCGTACCCCCTCTAATGGGTGAGGCTATTGCCAAAGCTCTTTTAACACAATTATGAAAAAATATTATAAAATTCCTGAGGAGGATTATCTCCGCATACATTTCGTAAGACCTCGTTTCAAGAGCAATATTGAGAATGTGCTTCTTTACATTGCTAACGCATGTTGTAAGATTAATTCGTGCCCTTGTCGAGAGTATGCCGAGAGAGTCAATAATGCAATCAGACTCTTCCCCGGGAATGCCGGTTTAACGCAAAAAACCGTAGAAAACTGGCGCACCGAGATTTCTGCCCTTTGTGCTTTTTACAACGAAGACAAGATTTCGAATATTACAGAAACATCAAAATTGTCGTTTTTTCTCAACGAGAATCAAGACCTTACACAATTCTTTAAGTTCTTGATGCTGTCGTTTCAATTTCCAGGCGGACACATCAAGCCTGCCGACAATATAGAACTTATCACCAAAGGTGTCAGGTTCAAACCGGCACGGTTTATAATCGAGGTTTTGATGGCTGGCAACGAACTGCTTGCATCACGAGGCTCTGAGAAAGAAATGGCGATTTCTGACGAAGAGGCCACGTATTGCATCTTTAATGATTTACAAGTCACAACGGGTAAGCGGACTCCGCAAGCCGTTGCCGAAATAATTTTGTATAACCGTAAAAACAAACTTGCCTACTACAATAGGCAAGACCCTCACATATCCAACTCCAAAGGCAAACCAAGGACAAAGGGCGATGTTGTCAGATATGCAGGAGACATTTTGGACTATATGGAGATTGCCTCATTACTTGAGCGCAGAATGGATGGCTATTTCATCCTTAAGCCCAACGCTCTTGTTGATTTGACAGCCTTTATAGACGATGATTCTTTTTTCGACGGTTACGACCAATTCTACGGTGTAGAAAACCTGACCCCGGCCATGCTGGCCCCTGTCGAAGGCAAATGGTTTACCTATGTCAACAGTCTCCTTGACCCTGATAAGTTCAAAACTAATATCCGCGAGTTTATAAAAACTACGGAGTTTGAGGTTATTATCGATGATAGGATTGCAGAAATCATCGGAAGTAGCAACACCACGAGCAAGGACATAGGCAATATAGGCGAATCTATTATTTTCTCGCATGAGAAACAACGACTAAAGCTTGCCGGTTATGACGAGCTTCTTCATCTCATCGCCATAGTCGACAGCCCCTCATATCATCCGGGATTTGATATCGATAGCCTTGAAGGTGATGGAACAAATCATCATCGCTACATCGAAGTCAAAACCACTATCAGCCGTCAAAAAATCAATCTCTATAGTTTCCACATGTCACCTAATGAGTGGTATGTTGCAGAAACTCATAGGGAGCACTATTACGTATACAGGCTCATGCTAAGTGCGCAAGATAAGACACTATATGTACTGAGGAATCCTGTAGCCCTCTATAAGACTGACCAAATCAACGCACTTCCACGTAACGGCATGGAAGTTTCTTTCGACTCCTCTAAATTTACACCTGAAAAGCTCCTGGTATGGCAAGACTAAAAGTAGCGTCACTATTTTGTGGGTGCGGAGGAATGGATTTAGGCATCACAGGTGGTTTCAGCTTCCTTGATACCGATTATCCACGCTCTGCATTTGATATTGTCTATGCTGTAGATAACGACGAATATTGTACGAAGATATATAATGCCAACTTTGACCATAAATGCATGGTAAAAGATGTGAGGGAAATCATTGCTTCACAAATTCCTGATTTTGATGTTTTAGTCGGCGGTTTTCCCTGTCAGTCTTTCTCTATTTCGGCCCAAAACCCACCACGTCTCGGCTACAAGGACGAAAGGGGGATGCTATTCTTCGAAATGGTAAAAATTCTCAAAGCAAAGCGACCACGCGCATTTATCGCTGAAAACGTCAAGGGAATTTTGTCGGCAAACAACAAAAAGGCTTTCCCCATGATTCTTAGTGAGTTCTCAGAGGCTGGTTATCACGTGCAGTATTATCTTGTAAATGCGTCGAAATTTGGAGTTCCGCAAAAACGCGAGCGTGTAATCATTATTGGTTTTCGAGATTTGCAAGACCAAAAGAATTTTTTGTTTTCTCACTATATCCCACATAGTTCGGTTTTAGGTGATGTAATCGACAACGAGGAAAACGACAACGAGGAACTTTATTTTAGCGACCGGGCTGTTGCCGGTATGCTTGCCGTCCGCGAAAAGATGAATAAAGGCCGAGCTCAAAACCTCGACGAACCATGCAATACAATTAGTGCCCATCTCGCTAAAGTCAGTCTCAATTCGACAGACCCGGTCCTTATGATAGGTAATCGTTATCGTCGCTTCTCGACACGCGAAGCTGCAAGAATCCAAAGCTTTCCAGACTCCTTTGTTCTCGATGTGGTTTCGGCTGTCCGTCAGTACAAGGCTATTGGCAACGCAGTACCTCCGGTGTTGATGTGGCACATAGCAAATAGCCTCCAACGTGCATTCGAGGTTACGGATGGTGAATATGATGCAAAAGCACCTGCGGCATCCCCTTATTTTTTCTTTCCGCAATATGAGGGAATGCAGGGCTGCCTGTTTGAACAAGAACCTTCATACGGAACACCTCTTAGTACATGACTGCTCTTCTAATTTGGTTACGGCTCTAGGGTTATAACAAAAACGCCGGGTTGTAGACCCGGCGTTTGCGCTTCAAGATGGACTCGAACCAACGACCCTCTGATTAACAGTCAGATGCTCTAACCGACTGAGCTATTGAAGCTTGTGTGAGATGTGATAATGATAAGCGCTTCAAGATGGACTCGAACCAACGACCCTCTGATTAACAGTCAGATGCTCTAACCGACTGAGCTATTGAAGCGAAAAACGCTGCCCCTTTGGGCTTTGCGGTGCAAAGTTACATTAAAATTTTAAACTGACAAAATTTTTTGCAAACTTTTTTGGTCAGAAAGTTTCGATTTCGCTTAGGGGGAGGCCGGCGGCGTCTTTGGGCGAGAGTATCATCTTGACGCGGCCGACGGGCCAGTCGATGCCTAATGCCGGGTCGTCGAGCAGCAGGGTGCGTTCGCTCGAGGGGTTGTAGTAGTTGTCGACCTTGTAGAGGAAGCGCGCCGTGTCGCTCAACACGGCAAAGCCGTGAGCAAAGCCTCGCGGCACGAAAAGCTGTAGGCCGTTGTCGTCGCTGAGTTCTACGGCCACATGACGGCCAAATGTGGGCGAGTCGCGCCTCAAGTCGACTGCCACGTCGACAATCTTGCCACGGCATACGCGCACGAGCTTGGCCTGGCTCGACGCCCCGGCCTGGAAGTGGAGTCCGCGCACTGTGCCGCGCACCGATTCTGACTCGTTTTCCTGCACGAAATTGATATGTAGCCCGGTGGCCGAGGCAAACTCGTCGGCACGGAAGGTCTCGCAGAAATATCCCCGGGCGTCGCGGTGGCGTACAGGCTCGATGAGCCACACGCCGGGCAGTTCTAAGGCTGTAAATTTCATCGCTTATCTATTTTTCAGTGCAAAATTACAAAATTAGCTTCCAATCACAATCATAATCACAATTATAATCTGAGGAAGCAAAAAGACATAAAGACAAAAATTACATAAAATATCTTTTGTCCTTTCTGACTTTTTGTCTTTATGTGTTTCCTTCTCACCCTTCAATCCCCTGGGTGATTTCGCCAAGGGGCACGGTGACGAATGGGCGTTGCTGCGCCAGGGGGTGGGGCACGGTGAGGCGCGGCGTAGATATGTGCTGGTTGTCGATGGCGATGATGTCGATGTCGATTTCGCGGTCGCGGTAGCTGCCGTCGGCATTGCGGTGCGGCATGGCCGATATGTCGCGCTCGATGCCCTGTAGCGTGTCGAGCAGGGCTTCGGCCTCGGCATCGCTCCAGGCTGCGTCGCGCTCGGAGGTCACGGCCACGGCGATGTTGAGGAAGTCGTTTTCCGACTCAAATCCCCACGGCGCGCTGCAATAGAAGCCCGACGTGCGCATAGCCACTGCCGGCAGCCGCAAGGCAAGAGCGGCGACCGCACGCCCTATGAGGGCGCGGCGGTCGCCGCTGTTGGAGCCGAGCGAGAGATAGACGGTAGAAAACACCGTTTACTCTATGCTTGTACGGGCGACTTCTTTTTCTTCGAATGCCTCGAGCATGTCGCCGACCTTGATGTCGTTGTATCCGGCAATCGATATACCGCAGTCGAAGCCCGACGTAACTTCTTTCACGTCGTCTTTGAAGCGTTTGAGGCTGCCCAGGTCGCCGGTGTAGCGCACGATGCCGTCGCGGATTAGGCGCAGTTTGCAGCCACGGCGGATTTTGCCTTCGCGCACCATGGCGCCGGCAATGGTGCCGACCTTCGACACGTGGAATGTCTCGAGCACCTCGGCGGTACCGGTGACTTCCTCCTTGATTTCGGGGGCAAGCATACCGGCCATGGCGTCCTTGACCTCTTCGATGGCCTGGTAGATGACCGAGTAGAGGCGGATTTGCACGCCGTCGCGCTCGGCGGCTCGGCGGGCAGCCACGCTCGGGCGCACCTGGAAGCCGATGATGATGGCGTCGGATGCGGCGGCGAGGGTGACGTCGCTCTCCGAAATCTCGCCCACGGCCTTGTGGAGCACGTTGATTTGGATTTCGTCGGTCGACAGTTTGATGAGCGAGTCCGACAGGGCCTCAATCGAGCCGTCGACGTCGCCCTTGACGATGATGTTGAGCTCCTGGAAGTTGCCGATTGCGCGGCGGCGGCCGATATCCTCGAGGGTGAGGAGCTTGGTGGTGCGCAAGCCCTGTTCGCGTGCGAGTTGTTCGCGCTTGTTGGCGATTTCGCGGGCTTCCTGTTCGGTCTCGAGCACGTTGAATGTGTCGCCGGCGGCGGGGGCGCCGTTGAGGCCCAGGATGAGGGCGGGCATTGCCGGGCCGGCCTCCTTGATGCGCTGGTTGCGCTCGTTGAACATCGCCTTGATGCGGCCGAAGTTGTTGCCGGCCAGCACGATGTCGCCCACGTGGAGTGTGCCGTTCTGCACCAGTACGTTGGCTACGTAGCCACGGCCCTTGTCGAGTGTCGACTCGATGATGGTGCCCACGGCGCGGCGGTGCGGGTTGGCCTTGAGGTCGAGCATTTCAGCCTCGAGGAGCACTTTTTCCATCAGTTCCTCTACGCCGATACCCTGCTTGGCCGAGATGTCCTGGCTCTGGTATTTGCCGCCCCAGTCTTCGACGAGGTAGTTCATCGCGGCCAGTTCCTCCTTGATTTTGTCGGGGTTGGCGTGGGGCTTGTCAATCTTGTTAATCGCGAACACTATGGGCACACCGGCGGCAGAGGCGTGGTTGATGGCCTCTACGGTCTGCGGCATCACGGCATCGTCGGCGGCGACGATGATGATTACCAGGTCGGTCACCTTGGCGCCGCGGGCACGCATGGCGGTAAATGCCTCGTGGCCCGGGGTGTCGAGGAAGGTCAGGTGGCGGCCGTCGGCGAGGGTCACGTTATACGAGCCGATGTGCTGGGTTATGCCGCCGGCCTCGCCTGCGATGACGTTGGCTTTGCGGATATAGTCGAGCAGCGAGGTCTTGCCGTGGTCTACGTGGCCCATGACGGTTACTACCGGCGGGCGGCTCACAAGGTCTTCCTCGCGGTCTTCTTCCTGGTGGATGGCGTCGCTTACTTCGGCAGAGACGTATTCGGTGCTGAAGCCGAACTCGTCGGCAACGATGTTGATTGTCTCGGCATCGAGGCGCTGGTTAATCGATACCATGATGCCGATGTTCATACATGTGGCTATTACGTTGTTGACAGGCACGTCCATCATGGCAGCCAGCTCGTTGGCGGTCACAAACTCGGTGATTTTCAAAACCTTGCTCTCTGCCAATTCGGCCTGGTGCATTTCGCGTTCGTGGGCGGCGTTGGCTTCGCGTTTTTCTTTACGCCATTTGGCGCCGCGCTTGAGGCCCTTGTCTTTGGCTGTAAGGCGTGCCAGGGTCTCGCGTACCTGCTTTTGTACGTCTTCTTCGCTGACTTCGGGCTGCACGGGGCGTGCCGGCTGCTTGTTGCCACGGCGGTTTTCGCCACCACGGCGGTTCTCGCCCTGGTTGTTGCCGCCACGACGGTTCTCGCCGCCTTGTCCGTTGCCGCCCTGGTTGTTGCCTCCGCGACGGCCTTCGCCACGGTTGTCGGCAGCCTGGCGGCCTGCCTTTTCGATATCTACTTTCTCTTTGCCGGTAATGCGGCGGCGCTTCTTGCGGTCGCCTTCACCGCCTTGTGCACCGCCCTGGCCGTTCTTGCCGCCACGACGCTCGTCTTTGCCGCGTTTCTTGGGGCGCGTGTTGAGGTTCATGGCCGACAGGTCGATGGTGCCGACGATTTTGAGTGCCGGAGCCGGCGTCGAGCGCTCGAGGGTAAATACCTCGGGTTCTTCGTTGGCGGGTGCCTCGGGCTTCTTGGGCTCGGCGGGTGCAGGGGCCGGTTTTGGCGTTTCTCGCTTGGGGGCGGGCTGTTGAT
>VSPF01000052.1 GCA_009775195.1 Muribaculaceae bacterium | reverse complement strand
ACTCAATATATGCAAGAAATCATTTATATTTGCATAAATATTTTTTACTACCCATGGATATAACTGATTTCAAACCTATTCTCGCCGATTTCGGCATCAACGGGTCTGCCGATGTGCGACCGCTCGGCGACGGACTCATCAATCACACCTTCCTTGTCTGCGTCGGGGGCACTCCGCGCTATGTGCTCCAACAGGTCAATACGGCCATCTTCCAGGATGTTGATACCTTGCAAGGTAATATCGACAAAGTTACAGCCGCTATTGCCGAAGCTGGCATGACGACCCTTCACTTCCACAAGGCTTCCTCGACCGGCAAGACCTACGCCGTTTACGAGGGCAGGACCTGGAGGCTCATGGACTATATCTCGGGCACAAGCACCATCACCGAGGTGACACCGCGCACGGCATATATGACCGGTCGCGCCATAGGCGAGTTCGAGGCTGTGCTTGCGCCGCTTGCCGGCGAACTTGGCGAGACCCTGCCGCGCTTTCACGACATGGAGTACCGCCTGCAGCAGTTCGAAGACGCCGTGGCAGCCGACTCTGCAGGCCGTGTGGCCGCGCTTGCCGACGAAATCGGCTTCGTTCGCCGTCATGCCGACTTCGCCACCGCCCCCGAACGCGCACATCGCGATGGCACGATGCCGCGCCGAGTATGCCACTGCGATACAAAGGTGAGCAACCTGCTCTTCAATGCCGACGGCACCGAGGTCGTCGCTGTAATCGACCTCGATACGGTAATGCCTTCGCTGGTGTTTTCGGATATGGGCGACTTCCTACGTACTGCAGCTTCGACCCTGGCCGAGGATGACCCCGGTTTAGACCGCGTGGCTTATCGCGTCGACATTGCCGAGGCCGCCCTCGAGGGCTACCTCTCAACAGCTACATTCCTCAACGAGGCCGAGCGTGCCCTGCTGCCGTGGGCCGCGTGGCGCTTCGCCTACATGCAGGCCGTCCGCTTCCTCACCGACTATATCAACGGCGATGTATATTACCGCATCACCTACCCCGAACACAACCTTGTCCGTACTCGTAATCAAATCCGCCTCGCCGATAGCATAAAGGAAAATGCTAAAAGTTAGGTGCCTTATATTTGTATGTTAGACGTTAGGGGTTGGCGTTACTATTGCCAACTCCTAACGACTCATGACTATTTTATCACCTTGGCAGTCTTCGAACCTTGGCGGACTATGTAGATTGCCGGTGCCAGTCCGTCGATACTACACCCAATCCTTGCGCCAGCGATGTTGTATACCTCGTACGGGGCGGAGTAGTCGATGCCGTTCTCCGAGCCGTCGGCAATACCGTCTATACTACTCGATAAACCGATGATATTGCTAAACATTGACCAGTTTTCTGCCTGATTGTAAGCATCGATTGCAGAGGATGGCACATAGAGGGTGGCATTATAATTTTTAAAGCAAACGTTATTAATAACTGGTGGGGTTGTATTAAAAGAAGTTATAGATGTTAGTAGTTGGCAGTTGTTGAAAACGTTGTCCATAAAGTTTATCGAACTGCCGATTACCACCTTTTCAAGCTTTCCACATCTTGCAAAAGTTCTCACCCCGATAGTAAGTACGGAGTTGGGTATTACTACTTCGGTAATAGAATTGCACCTATTAAACGCATAGTCGCCAATAGCGGTCAACGAGTTCGGCAGGACGATGTTTTTAAGGTTTCCACAGGTATTGAAAGCTTTTTCTCCTATCGAGGTGACATTAATCGGGATTGTGATTTCAGTAATGCCCGAGTATTCAAAAGCACTTTCGCCTATTGAGGTTATAGACGAGGGAATGTCACTATCCTTACACCCACAAATTAGTGTGTTGCTATTAGTCTCGATTATAGCGTTGCAGTTCTCCCGGCTGTCATAGACATTGTTCCCATTTTCAACAATAATTGATTTCAGATTAGAACATGCCGAAAATGCTGCTATGTCAATACTTGTTACCGATGCAGGTACTGTGATATCTGAGATTTTGCAATAACTGAAGGCTCGTGTGCCTATTGTTTCGAGCGAGGAGGGCAAAATGATATTATCAAGAGGACATTCAATAAAAGCAGAGTCTTCTATTGCTTTCAGCGATGTCGGAAAATCAACATCGGCAAGACTGCCACAAGCAGCAAATGCGTTTCTGCCTATAGTTTCTAATGTTGAGGGCAAGAGGACTTTTTTCAAATTCATGAAATTGTGAAATGCGTAGTTGCCTATTGAGGTCACTGAGCTTGGTATATGGCTGTAATTGCATCCGGCTATCAGGGTATTTGTCTTTGTCTCAATTATGGCATTACAGTTGTCTCGGCTGTCGTAGACCGTGTTGGCTTCGTCTACGACAATATGTCTGAGGTCGTTACAACTACCGAATGATGATTCTCCGATAGACTGTACCGATGCAGCTATGTTTACGCTTGCAAGCTTGTCGCAACCAAAAAATGCTTTGTCGCCAATTGAAGTCACGGAATTTGGAATTACGACTGAACGCAGATTCGTACAGAACCTAAAGGCTTCGCAGCCTATCGAGACTATAGAAGTAGGGATGGATATCTCTGCAAAGTGGCAATTATAGAATACCCTGTTGCCAATAATGGATATCGAATTGGGAATATTAACAGCCTCAAGTGCAGTGCAGCCGCCAAAGGCCATGTCTCCAACCCGGCTTATCGTATTAGGTATGACAACAGATGTAATCTGGTAGCTATTATAAAATGCTTCTTCGTCAATTCCAACCACCGGCCGGCCGTTGTATTCTGCGGGAATTTCCAGGCGACCTATAAGGTTATTATTGTATTTCTTTACTGTGTATCCTGTACCGTCGGCGTTGAGGGTAAAGTTGAGTTGGTCGATGGTGACGTCGGCACGAGACGGGACGGCGACCAGAGCCAACAGCATCAGTGCTGCCAGCCATTTGATTTTAGTGTTTTCTTGTTTCATATACTTTGGTGTTAGACGTGTTGATTTCGCTTCTGTATCACGGCCTTCCCTATAAAATATAGAAAAGGCGTGAATCTTTTCCATTGCCGTCCCACACTTGAGGCTCTCGCATTGCCCATCCAAGTAGAACGGCAACGTGCAGAGCCCACGCCTATATATGCAACTATAGCATCTCTATACCTCGTCGCCGAGGCAAAAGATGCGTGGTAATTACATATCCACGAGGCATCTACCGCTGCTGTGTCTTGGCTTGGATAATGAAATTTGCGAGATTTCAAGTGTCAGGAACAAGCGCTTGGTAAACGCTATAAAATGTATCTGCCCACCGCCCCCGAGCCTCCAAATGGACCCTGCAAGCGATTGACTCCACAAAGGTAGTTAAATTTATCTGCATTGCAAAAAAATACGTTATAAATCACAGCCCCTTTTATTTAGACCTAACAAGTATACACTGATTTCGATGAGTTATAAAATCACGATTACAATATTTTTTGTCTGAAATGGCAAAAGGCAAATCGCTCGTTTCAAATGGGCGAATTTTTATAATAGGGATAACCGTGCTGCGTAAAAATTTCAAGCCGGGTTAAAAATTTTTTTTGCAGGTTCAATTATTTTGCATACCTTTGCGCTAACAATTTTGTTAATCATGTTTGTAAAACAATTGTGTTAGATGAACGAACAGCAGATAGAACAGCATAATACCGAGGAATTGATACTCCTTTCGGCTGAAAAAGAGTTCCTCGAAAAGGGATATTCCGGTGCCAAGACCACGGCAATAGCCGAAGCTGCGGGGGTGACTCATGCAATGTTGCATTATTATTTCCGCACCAAGGACAAGTTATTCGAAAAAATCATAGCCGACAAGATGGCGCGCCTTGGCGAAATCTTGTTTGGCGTACTCTCAAACCGTGATTTGTCATTGCGCGAGAATATCGAGTTAGGTGTGACAAGCCATTTTGATTTCCTTGCTGCAAACCCGTCGTTGCCGCGCTTCATTTTCAACGAGTTATACTGCAATCCACAGCGCCTTGAAACAATGAAGAATAGCATCCTGGCAATGGCCTCGCAGACCATAGGCAATCTCCAGCAAGTTATCGACGAAAATGCCGCCCTGGGTCGATGCCGCCGTGTGAATGCCGCGATGTTGCTGCTCGATATCGTATCGCTCAACATCTTTCCATTTGTAGCGGAGCCGATTATCAATGTCGTGGCCGGCGGCGTTCCCGAACTCAAAGATGATTTTCTCGAGCGACGCAAGCGCGAAAACGTAAATACCATACTACACAAACTCGAAATCAAGGGCGATGATTAAACGACTTTTTTTGATACTCGCGGCCATGGCAGCGGCTGTCGCCTCGACCGCGCAAGTCACCTTGGAGCAGTGCAAGGCGTACGCCGCCGAGAACTATCCGTTGCTCCATAAGTACGGACTAGTCGACCGCATCCGCGATGTAGATTTGTCGGAAATAAACAAGGGCTGGTTGCCGCAAATCGAAATCTACGGCCAGGCGACGGCGCAAAACGTGGTGCCGGCCTTCCCTGATAAATTATCAGGCATCTTAGAGCAGATGGGCACCGATGTCCGAGGGCTCGGCAAGGTGCAGTACAAGGCCGGCATAGACCTCGTCCAGACCATCTGGGACGGCGGTTCGTCGAAAGCGCGGCGCGAGGTGGCTCATGCCACTGCCGACGAGCAGCGGTCGGCCCTCGACGTGCAGATGTATGCTATAAATCAACGTGTCGAAAACCTCTTTTTCGGCATCTTGCTGATTGAGGAGCAGACGCGCCAGATTATGCTTACGCGCGAGTTGCTCGAAAGCAACCTCGCCAAGCTGCGTTCGATGAAGGCCAACGGCACGGCCATGCAGAGCGATGTCGATATGGTCGAGGCCCAGGAGCTCACCGTAGGGCAGCAGCTAATCCAGGCTAAGAGCAATGCCGCCGACTGCCGCAAGCTGCTCGGGCTGTACACCGGCCAGGACATGAGTACCTGCGAATTAGCGAAACCTGCGCCGACAATGCCCACCACTTATTCGTCCGACCGGCCCGAACTGCGTCATTTCGATGCAGCCCTGAGTCTCAACCGTACGCAGTTCGAAAATGTAAAGGCGTCGCTGATGCCCAAAATCGGCTTATTTGCCCAGGCGTATTACGGTTATCCCGGCTTCGATTATTTCAAAAGCATGATGAGCCGCGACTTGTCGTTCAATGTCCTTGCCGGGGTAAAGGTGTCGTGGAATATCGGCTCGTTTTACACCAAAAGCAACCGTGAGCAAAAGTTGAAACTTTCGGGCGAGGGCATTGTCAACGACCGCGACGTGTTCTTGTTCAACACCGGCCTCGAGACGCAGGCGCAGGCCGACGCCATCGAGGAGTACAAGGCCCTGATGGCCGAGGACTCGCGCATAGTCGACCTGCGAGCCAATGTGCGCCGCGCTGCTGAGTCGCAACTCGAAAACGGCGTAATCGACGCCACCGCGCTACTCACCAAAATCACCGACGAGAACCAGGCACGGCTAAATGCCGCATATCACGAGATACAAATGATACAAAGCATCTATAAACTCAAATACGTTCTAAACCGATGAAGACTAACTATATATATCCTCTTGCCCTGCTCCTGCTTGCCTCGTGCGGCAGCAAAAACGATTATGATGCAAGCGGCATCTTCGAGGCTACAACTGTGACCGTGTCGGCTGAAACAAGCGGTAAAATACTGACTATGAATGTTATAGAAGGCGATAGTCTCGACCTTGGCCAGCAAGTCGGCTTGGTCGATACGACCTTGCTTTCTTTGCAATATATGCAGTTGCAGAGCCAGCAGTCGTCGGCCGAGCAATCGTCGCCCGATATAGCCGCCCAAGCAGCAGCTTTGAGGTCGCAAATCGCCCATCAGCAAAACGAATGTAGGCGTATAGCACGCCTGCTTGCCGACGGCGCCGCCACCCAGAAGCAGGGCGACGATGCCAACGCCCAGCTCAAGACCCTCAACGCGCAACTCGAGGCCCTCCTATCGACCCTCGGAAAGAGCCGTACTTCGATTTCTGACAACGCTTTGGCCCTTCAGTATCAGAAAGAACAGATACAGGAAAATATCGAGAAAAGCATTATCACCGCCCCAATAACAGGCGTAGTGCTACAAAAATATGCCGAGGCCGGCGAGTTTGCCACTCCGGGGCGCCCGTTGTTTAAGATGGCCAATCTCAACGACATATATCTCCGTTGCTATTTCACCGTTTCGCAGCTTGCCGACATATCGGTGGGTCGCGAGGTGACGGTCATTGCCGATTTCGGCGGCGACGAACACTATGAATACCCCGGCAAGATTATCTGGATTGCCCAGGAGAGCGAGTTTACGCCCAAATCAATACAGACCAACGATTCGCGAGCCAACCTTGTGTACGCCGCCAAGGTTTCCGTCGCCAACGACGGCAGGCTGAAACTCGGGCAATACGGCGAGGTGCGCTTATGAGCAATGCTGTCGAAATAAGGGGCTTGTCGAAGTCTTACGGCAAGGTCAAGGCTCTCGACGCTGTGAGTTTTGACGTGCCGCGAGGCTCCTTGTTCGGCCTCATCGGGCCCGACGGCGCAGGCAAGAGCACGCTCTACCAAATCCTTACCACCATGCTCGTGCCAGATGGAGGCACGGCCACGGTCGCAGGCCTCGATGTGGTGGCCGACTATCGCAAAATCAGGTCGATAGTAGGCTATATGCCCGAGCGTTTCTCGCTATATCCCGACCTCACCGTCAACGAAAACCTGCATTTCTTTGCCTCGCTTTTCGGTGTCAGCGTCAAGGATAATTACGATTTGATTGCGCCGTTTTTCGACCAGCTTGCGAAATTTCCCGACCGCCGTGCAGGGGCGCTGTCGGGCGTATGAAGCAGAAGCTCGCCCTCGGCTGCGCACTCATCCACAGGCCCGAAATACTCTTGCTCGACGAGCCCACGACAGGTGTCGATGCCGTGAGCCGCAGCGAGTTCTGGGACATGCTTGCCACACTCCGCGAGAAAGGCATCACCATACTGGTATCGACATCGTATATGGACGAGGCACAGCGTTGCGAACAAATCGCGCTAATCAACCGTGGACGCATACTCAGGGTCGACACACCGGCGCGTCTTGTCGCCGGCATCGGCGAGAGCCTCTATGCCGTTTCGGCACGCGAGATGTATCCTCTCCTACTCGCCTTGCGCGAAATCCCCTCGGTCAAGGACTGCTATACCTTCGGCGCGACACTGCATGTTGTGGCTGGAGATGATTTCAATCCTGCCGAAATAGCCCGGGCTTTGAGCAACAGGGGACTGAACGACATAAAAATCGAACCGACACAGGGCGATATCGAAGATTTATTTATAAAACTTGCCGACGGTGGACAGTGAAAATACTATATCAGTCAGAAATTTGACCAAGAAATTCGGAAATTTCACGGCGGTCGACAACATCAGCTTCGATGTCGCCCGTGGCGAAATCTTCGGCTTTCTCGGTGCCAACGGTGCCGGTAAGACCACGGCCATGCGTATGCTCTGCGGCCTCAGCCTGCCTACGTCGGGCCATGGCACCGTGGCCGGTTACGACATCGTGCGACAGCCCGAGGAAATAAAGAGGCATATAGGGTATATGAGTCAGAAATTCTCGCTGTATCAAGACCTTACCGTGGCTGAGAACCTTACGCTGTTCTCCACAATCTACGGCATGACCGACGGGGAAATACGGGCGAAGTCCGACGAGGTTTTCAAACTCTTGGAAATGACGGCGATGAAAGACACGCTTGTCCGCGACATACCTACCGGCTGGAAGCAGAAACTTGCCTTTTCTGCCGCCACTATCCACCGACCAGGCGTGCTCTTCCTCGACGAGCCTACCGGCGGTGTCGACCCCGTGACGCGCCGCAAGTTCTGGGAGCTGATATACAGGGCGTCATCGCAGGGCATGACCATCTTCGTGACCACGCACTATCTCGACGAGGCCGAGTACTGCAACCGCATATCAATCATGGTCGACGGCAAAATCAAGGCTCTCGACACCCCGGAAAATTTGAAGTCTCAATACGGCGCCACGACGATGGACGAAGTCTTCCGCATCGTCGCCAAAGATGCAAAGAGAGGAGATTGAAGCCATGTCGATTTTAGCGTCAATGATAAAGAAAGAGACACTGCATACCGTCCGCGATGCGCGCACGGTGACGATAGTGTTGGTTATGCCGGTGGTGTTGCTTTTGCTGTTCGGTTTCGCCATATCTACCGAGGTAAACGATGTGAAAGTGGTGGCGGTAATACAGCAGCACGACGACGGGTCGCGGCTGTTGCTCGAGCGTTTGCGGGCAAATCCTTATTTTACGTTCAAAGGACTTGTAGCCGACAACGAGGTAGAACCGACGCTGCGTCGCGGCCTCGCCGATGCAGCCGTGATACAGCGGACTGCTAATGGCAAAAGCGATTACCAGATAGTAGTCGACGCCTCCAATACCAATATCGCCCAGACAGCTACCGGCTATCTTGAGAGTGTGATTGCCGGCAATACCGAGTCGCCGGTGCTAATCAACACCTTATACAACCCACTGCTAAAGAGTGCCTACAACTTCGTGCCCGGCATCATGGGCATGATATTCATACTTATATGCGCCATGATGACCTCGGTTTCGATAGTCAGCGAGAAAGAGACCGGCACCATGAACCTGTTGCTGGTGTCGCCTGTCAGGCCGCGCACTATCATATTAGGTAAAATCGTGCCCTATTTCATACTGTCGTGTATCATACTCTCCCTGATGCTTGTGATAGCTTATACGGTCTTGGGCTTGCCATTCTCGACCGAGGTGTTCAATGTCATTTGGGTGTCCTTGCTCTATATCGTCCTCGCCCTCGCGCTGGGATTGTTTATATCGACTTTGGCAAACACCCAGGTCACGGCCCTATTGGTGTCGGGCGTGCTGTTTATGCTGCCAGTGATTATGCTGTCGGGCATGATATTCCCTATCGAGAATATGCCCGTCCCACTGCAATGGTTGTCGTGTATAATACCGGCGCGATGGTATATTTCGGCCATGCGTACGCTTATGATACAGCAGTTGCCGCTGCAGTATATCGCTACCGAAGTCGCAATACTCACAGCGATGACCCTCGCCGTGCTCGCCCTTGCGATTAAGAAATTCAACACCAAACATTGACAGCAACGTTATGAAACTTAGGCTTCTCAAGATTTTGCTCAAAAAAGAGGTGTGGCTGATGATGCGCAATCCATTCATACCTAAGATAATAATAGCCATTCCGTTTATGGCTATGCTCATCCTGCCCCTTGTGGCCAATCTCGATGTAAAGGATGTCGGTGTGGCTGTGGTCGATAACGACCGGTCAATCCTGTCGCGACGCATCGTTGCCGACGTGGATGCCTCGGAGTTTATGGAGGTCAAGGAGTGCGTCTTTCTTTACGACGAGGCATTGCAGATGGTCGAAAACGGCGATGTCGATGTGATACTCTCTATACCACGCGATTATAGTGTCGACTTGGCCCGTGGCAGTAAACCGCATTTGTCGATTGATGCCAATGGTGTCAATGCAACCAAGGGTATGCTCGGGTCGCGCTATGTGGCAAATTCAGTCATGGCTACGCTGGCCCGATGGCAGGCGGAGTCGGGTCATGCGCTCGATATGCCTCAGATTTGCGTCATGAACTACTATAACCCGACGCTCAACTTTCGTAATTACATGATTCCGGCACTTATGGTAGTGCTAATCATCATAATCTGCGGCTTCCTGCCTACGCTCAACCTTGTCAGTGAGAAAGAGGCAGGCACTATCGAGGCAATGAACGTAACGCCTGTAGGCAAGCTGACATTCGTCTTGTCGAAGCTCATTCCCTACTGGCTCGTAGGCATATTGGTCGTTACCGTCGGCATGATAATCGGTTGGCTTGTTTACGGCCTTGCCCCGGCAGGCAATATCGGTGCTATCTACCTTGCCGCCATATTGTTTAGCCTCGTCATGTCGGGCCTCGGTGTGGCGATTGCAAACAAGTCGGCCACAATCTTGCAGAGCATATTTGTGATGTTCGCCTTCATAGTTATATTCCAGCTTATGGGCGGCCTGTTCACGCCTATATCGTCGATGCCTCAGTGGGCGCAGTATATCACCTATGCCGTACCGCCGCGATACTTTATCGAAATCATGCGTTCGGTCTACCTCAAAGGGGCCTCCGTAGCCGACCTCTGGCCCCAGTACCTCGCCCTGGCCGCCTTCGCCACCACCCTCTGCCTCATCGCCGCCACCACTTACAAAAAGAGGGAGTAATCAAATCATAATCCGCGTTAATTTTACTTCTACAAGTTTGTGAAATTGAAACTTTTGTTTAATTTCGCAGACTAAATATGCACGTGTAAATCATAACCCTCTAAATACTATGAAACGTTACCTTTTTACCCTCTTCCTGATGGTTTTCGGCCTCTACCTTGTGGCAGAGGATACCCCCTATGCCGGCAAGACGATGGCCGTCATAGGCGACAGCTATGTGGCCAACCATCGCAGACCCAAGGCTGAGACATGGCACTCGCGGGTGGCCGAGCGCCTGGGCATGAGCTATCTCAATTTCGGCCGTAACGGCGGCTGCATCGCCTTCGACCGCAAGCGCGAGGGTTTCGGCCCGAGCATACTCGACCGGTATACCACCATACCCGACACCGTAGACTGCATCCTCGTCATAGCCGGCCATAACGATGCCTACAAGATTGGCACCAACGCCGACTCGCTGCAGATGTTCCGCACCGCCCTCGACTCGCTCTGCCGTGGTTTGCGCGACCATTACCCCAAGGCCCATCTTGGCTTTGTCACGCCATGGGATGTGCCTCGCCAAGGCTTCCCCGAGGTCAATGCCACTATACACGAGGTCTGCTCCGCAAATGGCATACCAGTACTCGATGCCGCTACGACGAGCGGCATACGCCCCGGCGACGCCGATTACCGCCAGCGGTATTTCCAAAATACCAACGACCAGGCCCACCTCAATGCCGAAGGCCACGGCCTGCTGCTCGATTGGGGCGAGAGATTTGTGCGCGGCGTGATGAACCAGGACCCCGACACTGCCTACGTCTTTACCTACTTCGACACAAAGAAACAGGCTGCCGGCCTGTGCATAGCCTACAGCTACGACGGCTACAATTGGACGGCGATTAACGACGGCAAGCCCGTGATGCGCCCCAATGTCGGCAAGGATAAACTGCTCCGCGACCCGAGCATCTGCCAGGCCCCCGACGGCACCTTCCACCTTGTGTGGACCTCGAGCTGGAAAGAACCCGTCATCGGTCATGCCACCTCGCGCGACCTTGTCAACTGGAGCGAACAGCAGGCCATACCCGTGATGAAGGACTACCCGACGAGCCGCAACGCATGGGCCCCCGAGCTGTTCTACGACGAGCCCTCGGGCACGTATTATATCTTTTGGGCAAGCACCGTGCCCGGAGCCAAGGGCATCAAGACCGATGGCTGCGTGAGCGAGAACGAATATAACCACCGCATCTACTGCACCTCCACAAAAGACTTCAAAAAGTTCTCGAAGACTCGCCTGTGGTACAACCCCGATTTTAATGTCATCGATGCCGCCATTGTGCGTGACCCCCAAACTGGCGAACTCATCATGGCCGTTAAGAACGAAAACCTCAATCCGCCCGAGAAGAACATCCGCATAACTCGTGCCAAGTCGATGAAATCGGGTTTTGACAAGAAAGTTTCAGAGCCAATCAACAAACAGCTTAAAGATGGGCTGCCGGCCTGGAGCGAGGGGCCGGCACCGCTATTCGTCGGTAACGACCTCGTGGTGTTTTTCGATATGTATCGCAGCCACCGCTTTGGTGCATCTGTCAGCCACGACCATGGCAAAACTTGGGAGGATTGTACCGACCGTATAAGTATGCCTAAAGGTATGAGCCACGGCACGGCAATCAGCGTTCCGCGCAGCGTGGTCGACAAGTTGAAAAGTACTGAAGCCACGAAATTATAATCTGCGTTAATTTTTGGCAAAAAGTTTGCGAAGTCAGATTTATTGTTTAACTTTGCAGCCGTAACAATCCTACCGGCTAAACAATGACTGCTTATTCTACATATCACTCTGCCGAGTCCATGCCCATGACGGGTGTGACTATGATGGGTATGATGTGCATGCGCAGCCGACGGAGCCGGGTGTGAGTATCGTCACGTATTTAACTCATTATAGTCCGGCTCCTGACAAGGGGCCGGATTTTTTATTTTTAGATTATATGGACTATAAGAAATTAGGCTTTAACACCCGCCAGATTCATGCCGGGCTCGACCATACTCCCGAGACCGGGGCCAGGGGCGTGGCTATCTACCCCACGGCCGCTTACCGCTTCAAGACTTGCGAATATGCCGCAAATCTCTTCGACCTCAGCGAGGCCGGTAATATCTACACCCGTCTGCAGAACCCTACGTCGTCGGCCTACGAGGAGCGCGTTGCCGCACTTTATGGCGGTGTGGGAGCCCTTGCCGTGGCTTCGGGCATGAGTGCTATACTCCTCACTGTGACCGCGCTGGTCGAGAAGGGGCAGAATATCGTGGCCTCGCCGCTACTCTATGGCGGTACTTACAACCAGTTCAGACACTCTCTGCGCAAACTCGGTGTCGAAGTCAGGATTGCGCCTACCACGGCCCCCGAGGATTTCGAGGCGCTTATCGACGAAAATACCCGCGCCATCTTCGTCGAAAGCATGGGCAATCCTACATGCTATGTGCCCGACCTCGAGGCCCTTGCCAAAATCGCTCACAACCACGGCGTGCCTTTCATCGTCGACAACACTTTCGGTGCCGGCGGCTACCTTTGTAACCCCTTCGACTGGGGGGCGGACATCATCGTCGATTCTGCCACGAAATGGATTAACGGCCATGGCACGGCAATGGGCGGCATAATAGTCGACGGCGGTAAATTCGACTGGAATAACGGCAAGTTCCCCCAACTGTCGCAGCCCGACGAGAGCTACCACGGCCTGGTGCTGACCGAGGCTTTCGGCCCTGCGGCATTTATCGTCAAGTGCAGAGTCGGCGGACTGCGCGACTTCGGCTGCTGCCCCTCGCCTTTCGATTCGTATTTGATGATGCTCGGACTCGAAACTTTGTCGCTGCGTGTGCGCCACGAGGTAGAGTCGACTCGCCGACTGGCAGAATACCTTCGCAATCATCCTAAAGTCAAGAAAGTAAGCTATGTGGGCTTCGACGACCACCCCGGCTATGAGAATGCTCAAAAATACTTCCGTTTCGGGGCGTCGGCCGTCCTCAATGTAGAGTTAAAAGGCGACCTCGATTCCACCGTGCGCTTTGTCGAGGCTCTCGAACTTGCGGCGCATATGACCATGATTGGCGACTCTATAACCGTTGTCACGCACCCTGCGTCGACCACGCACAAGCAGCTTAGTGCCGCCGACCTCGAGGCTGCCGGTGTCACCCCCACACTGCTGCGCATATCGCTCGGCCTTGAAGATGTAGAAGACATTATTGCCGATTTCGAACAAGCCTTCCGCCATGTCGAGTGAACCTGTAATCATCCGTAGTCATCACCCCTTCGTCCTCGAGTCGGGCGAGGTGCTGCCCGAACTGACCATCGCCTATCACAGCTATGGCAGGCTCAATGCCGCACGCGACAATGTGGTCTGGGTATGCCACGCCCTCACCGCCAACAGCGATGTGGCCGACTGGTGGCCGCATACGGTAGAGCAGGGTGCCTTCCTCGACCCCGACAAGTGGTATGTGGTCTGTGCCAACATTCTGGGTTCGCACTACGGCACCACCGGGCCGCTGCATGTCAACCCGGCCACTGGCAAGCCCTACTACGACTCGTTTCCGCGCTTTACCATAGGCGACATGGTTGCGGCACACCGCCTATTGACCGACATGCTCGGTATCAGGCAGATACACGCCCTCGTCGGCAGTTCGGTCGGCGGTTTTCAGGCTTTGGAATGGATAGCCCGGGAACCCTCGCGCTTCGACCGCCTCATCCTCATAGCCACTGATGCCAAGGCCTCGCCATGGACAATTGCCATCGACGAGACGCAGCGTATGGCCATAAAGAGCGACCCGACATACGGCGAACCTCGTCCCGATGCCGCCCGCGACGGCCTTGCCGCAGCACGGGCCATAGGTTTGCTGACATACCGTGGCCCCGAGGGGTATAACTTGAGTCAGCAGGATGCCGCCACCGACGACCCCTTTGCCATGCATCGCGCCTGTACCTACCAACGGCACCAGGGCGATAAACTCGTCTGCCGTTACAATGCCTATTCCTACCTCGCCATACTCGATGCCTTCGACACACACGACATCGGCCGTGGTCGAGGCGGTGTCGACAAGGTACTCGGCTCAATTTCTTGCCCGACGATAGTCGTAGGTATTTCGACTGATATCATATTTACCCCTGCCGAGATGCGCAGTCTTGCCGCGAAAATACCGGGGGCTGCCTATCGCGAGATTGACAGCCCCTACGGTCACGACGGTTTCCTGGTCGAGCACGGGCAGTTGAACTCAATTCTAACACCCTTTATCAATGGATAATAAAATTCGTATAGGACTCTTTGGCTTCGGCGTTGTCGGCCAGGGGATTTACCAGGTTGTCAGCAAGGCCCCCAATGCACATGCCGAAATCCGCCGAATATGTGTGCGCAATCTCGCAAAGCCGCGCAGCGTCGAGGCCCCTGGAGAGTTGTTTACCGACCGTGTTGCCGACATACTCGACGACCCCGGGATTGACCTTATAGTCGAGGTAATCGACAATGCCGACGCTTCGTATAAGATAGTTTGCGATGCCCTGCGCCGGGGCATACCCGTTGTATCCGGCAACAAGGCCATGATAGCGCGACACCTGCCCGAGCTGATAGCCTTGCAGCAAGAACACGATACGGCCCTGCTATATGATGCCTCGTCGTGCGGCTCAATTCCCGTAATTCGTAATCTCGAGGAGTATTACGACAACGACCTGCTTCTCGAGGTCAAGGGCATACTCAACGGTTCGTCGAACTATATCCTCTCACGTGTCTTTGACCATGGCGAGGATTATGCGTCGGCCTTGGCCAAGGCTCAGGCTCTCGGATTTGCCGAGAGCGACCCCACGTTCGACATCGAGGGCTACGATTCTTTGTTCAAGCTCGTGATTATCACCATGCACGCCCTCGGAGTGTATGTGCGCCCCGAAGATATTTTCACTTTCGGAATATCGTCGATTCATGATTCCGACATACGCTATGCTCGTGAGAAAGGTGTGAAAATAAAGCTTGTGGCGCAGGTGGCGAAGGTCGGCAACGGCCGTTTCACCATGTTTGTAATGCCCGAGTTTGTGCGTCCCGGCAAGTATATCTACAGCGTTGACGACGAGTACAACGGCGTGGTCATACGTGGCGAGTGCTATGACCGGCAGTTTATGTTCGGCAAGGGTGCGGGTTCGCTGCCTACGGCTTCGTCGATTTTGAGCGACATCATGGCGCGTCGCCACGACTACCGCTACGAGTATAAAAAGATGCACTATATCGACCGCCCCGTCTACACGACCGACATACCCCTGCGTATCTATGTGCGTTATTCGTCAACGCCCATCCCCGACTTGCTTCCTTTCACAGCCATTCACGAGCAATATCTGTCGGCCGAGTCGTGCTATGTTATCGGCGACATCAACCTCGCCGACCTGATTGCGCACCGCCACATCCTCTCCGCCCTCGACGTCTTCGTGGTCAACACCTCGTCTTTCTTCGAACACCTGGATTGAATACACGGGCGAAATAAGTCACATCCCCTGATTATAGCAATCGGCTCCCCAACGTTCGGGGTTGGAGTCGATGTAATTCATTATGTTGTCAAACGCAGTCTGATGGCGAATAATATGTTCATAATAATTTCGTTGCCAAATATCCGGTAGGGGCGCAATACATTGCGCCCGCGCCAGGCGTGTTACAGCAGCTTTGAAAGTTCTGATAACAACAGCTAATGCGCTGTTATAGTGATTGTCACGACATGATTCGCCATGGCGCGGTGCTTTCAGACAACCGACGTTGGTTTGTCCGGGAGCGATTTGCTGTTCCGACACGATTTGCTGACCATACGCTGTTTGCTGTGCGGGCGCAATGTATTGCGCCCCTACGGCGGCGGTGCGTATCGCTATCACCATGTGTATGTGGTTGGGCATGACTATGTGGTTGTATAGCTCTACTCCGCTGTGATGGGCGGGAATGTCGATGATACAGGATGTCACAATATCCCCTAAGGGCGAGAGACACATCTTGCCGTCGGCAATATGTCCGAATATATGTTTCTTGCCGGCAGTACAAATAGTGATTAAATATATACCGCCGTTATAGTCGTGCCAATCGGCACGAAACCGATGCCTGTCGCCCATGTGTCCACTGATATCCGGCCTCAGTCGTCGCAATAGTGGCGGAGGACGCGGCGGTAGGAGTTGAAAATCTTGCTCTTCGACACGAAGCCCACGTAGGTGTTGCCGTCGACAACGGGCAGGTTCCATGCCTGGGTGTCGTCGAAGGTCTTCATCACCTTGTCCATGCTGTCGTTGAC
>VSPF01000051.1 GCA_009775195.1 Muribaculaceae bacterium | reverse complement strand
ATCTTCATCACTTCGTCGTAGCTCCACCCGTCGCCAGTAGGTATATGGTGCAGAGACGTTACAATCCCCTCCACCCCGATTTGGCGGAGCATATCGAGGGTAATCTTATCGTTAGGCCCGAACCAGCGCCATGTTTTTTCCATAGTGACAAAAATTTTCCCGGCCGGGGCCACCCCGCCGGAGTAAGATTATGAGGTTATTTGCACAAAATTACTCTATTTTCGTCATAAATCAAAATTCCCCATTCCAAGCAGTCTCACGCCGGGATGAGGGTGATTGAGGTGATGCCGCCTTTGCGGGCGCCGATATAGGCCGGGATATGTTGGTCGCCGCGCTCTATATTGCTTATGAATATGGGGTGACGCAGGCACAATATGTTGATTGTGAATGTATCGCCCACAAGCAGCTTGATATTCTTCGACTGATTGACGCGAAATCTGAAGTTTGACAAATATTCTATCTCGCAGCTCTTTCCCTTGCCCCACTGCAACAATATACGGTCGCCGGTGTGCAACCTCTCCACACTGACAACCGACTCTTCGATAAAGCCCGAATCATCGAAGTCGGTACCGTTGTGGCTGAACAAGAAGGTGTCCCAGTTTTTAAAGCCGTTATACTGGGCCAGGGTGTTGAGTATGGTGATTGAGGGAAAACTTTCGTAGGAAACATATCCCCAAATGCGCTTTATCGACGACAGGCTAATCACGCGGCCGGTCTTTCGCTGGATACTTATACTGAGTTCGCTGAACTCCGACGGTGTGCCGGGTGTAAAGCCAAAGGTCTGGTTGGTAAGATTTATTAGTGATTTCAGTGCATATTGTTTGTCCATAAGATTTAGGAGTGTTTTGTTAGCATGATTATTATTGCAGCGGCCAGTGCGGCTAATATGAAGATAAGAATATACGTGAGTAGTCGCGAAGAAAGTAGTCGCGACAGCATGTCGGCCACCGACATCCGGGTCGAAGGCAGCTTTATATATGCCACCGACTGGGGCCGGAGGTCGGGTCTATCGTTAGTGCATTTTCTCACGGCCTGGGCCAGGGCCTCGTCGCCGGTTGCCTGGGCGAGTTCGCCGGCGACGACACCGAACGAATATATATCGGCCACAGCCGAGGGCTTTATATTCTGACTGAGAAGTTCGGGGGCCATATAGTGGCGCGTACCCGACGGATTTTTGAGAATTACGAAATCCTCGCGGTCTGAAAGGTTGAAGTCTATGATTTTGACTACATTCCCATTGTGCGCAACGAGTATATTGGTCGGCTTCAGGTCGCGGTGATAAACCTGCTTGCTGTGTATGTAGCCAAGGGCATCGGCTATCTGGGCAGCAATCGCCCTGCCAGATGATATAGTCAGTGCCGATGATGTAAGCAAGGTATCGAGCGTGCATCCGTCTACATACTCGAGAACTATGACCCTGCCGAGGCCGTCGATATTCTCGAGACCAATGGTACG
Source organism: Muribaculaceae bacterium (assembly GCA_009775195.1). Classification (GTDB taxonomy): domain Bacteria; phylum Bacteroidota; class Bacteroidia; order Bacteroidales; family Muribaculaceae; genus CAG-873. Next base: position 15,071 of record VSPF01000051.1, on the reverse strand, counting down.
CCTGATATTGGGGTGGTCGAGCTGTATGCCGATTTCGAACTCCTTGGCAAGGCTCATGGTGTAGATAGGGTCGGTGCGATATTGCCGCTTCAGCCCCTTGAGGATATAGCGCTTGCCGTAGCGGTTGGCGGTATAAATCTCCACAGGGCCGTGAGGAGAGCTATAGTACGGCCTGATGTTGGTAAACTCATGGGAAAAAAGTTCGCCAAAATCGAGCTTCACCGTAGCTTCGTCAATCCCAAGGTATGCCGAGTCGCTGTCGTCGGTCATACCGGGGTCTATGTGGTCTCTATCTTGTTCTTTCATTGCTGTCTGCAAGCTTAAAACTCCTCGATATGGTCGAAAAGGCCCCATTTCGAATTGTTACGATATTTCTTTATGCTGCCCGAAGGCACGTGGAGCACACAAACCTCGGTCATCGCCAGACTGCGGTTGAAAAATGCCTCGCCGGCTGCAAAGGGCGGCTCAGCCGCACCGACATAGAGATGGGTAAGCGCGGTGCCGTCGAAGGCATAGTTGCCGACATAGGTTGTACCCGTACCGAGACGCACGGTGGCAAGCGAAGCGCAACCCTGGAACATTCCCTCGGACACGTTTGCCAAGTTGTCGGGAAGCGTAATCTCGGTCAATGCCGAACCGGCAAAGGCACCACGGGCAATAGTCTTGACCGACGGAGGTATAACGAGTCCGCTTATCTGTGTGCCCAGGAATGCATTCTCGCTGATTTTCGTCACCGTCGAAGGCAGGGTGTACCCGCCCGTCTTACCCTGAGGGAACCATACGATATCCGTTACATCATGATTGAACACCACGCCGTCGACGGCGGCAAAATCGATGTTGGGCGCCGACACATCTATTGCCCGCAACGACGGGCAGCCGGCCGATGGCAGCAGCGTTTCTACAGCCGCCGGGACGGTCAGCTCTCCGAGTGCCTCACAACGGGCCACGGCATCGCGGGCAAGCAACGTTGCCGACGATGGCAGCAAGGCCACGCGCAGAGAGGGGCAGTCGGCAAGAAGGCCGGTGGTCACCTTGTCGTTCTCGGTGAAACGTGCCCCGTCGTATGAGCCTCCCCCTTCTACAATCCGCACGTCGGTAAGGTCGATTTCGCTTACCGAGCTTTCTATCTCGGGCACACCGCCCAAAGCCGGCGCGCCGAGCAACATTCGCAGAAATCTGAAATCATCGCCGTTCATATATCCCGAAATCAGTAGTCGCCTGAGCGACACAACGGGAGTGCCTTCGAAGACCGAGGCCAATGCCCCGGCCTCTTTGAGGATGATGCTGTTCTGAGTCGTGAAGTCGATAGGCTGCCCCGTTGCCTCGCCTATCGAGTTTGCGGCAAAGGGCGTGATAGTGAACTGCGTCAGTGGCGTAAGGTTACCGAGCACGAGGCGGTGCTTGCCCACCGTCAGGCCATCAGCCGCAATATTTACGCGCCACGACAAGCCATTGCTTACATCAGCGACTTCGCATCCGGCACTGAGCAGTGCCTCGCCGCCATCGTCGGTAATCTCGAATTCGACGATTATGCCGGTCGGGCCTGTCGACAAGGCCTCGGCCCGGGTGAGTGTCGGCAGTTCGTTGGGCTGTGTGGAGAAGGTGATTGTCTCAGACCGCAGAGTGGCAGTCGACGTCCGTCCCTGAAGATAGCAAGAGTAAGTAGTGCCGGGCTTGAGATTGGTCAGCAACGTGCTTACCGTCTCGGCTCCGGAGACCTCTACCTGCTCAAAATCGTATGCCCCGCCGCCAGCCTCAGGGGCATAGTAAAAAGCAAGAGACGTCAGCCCGGTAGTGCCACGCATATGCACCCGGCCCGATACGACAGCCTCGCAACGGGTTATATCCGTGGCCGGAAGTATCTCGATTACGGGTTCGAGGTTGTCGGGTTTATCGGAGTCCGAGCAGCCAGTCATTACCCAAAAAGACAAAGCTGTCAACGAGAGCATGAGCGCCTGTAGTCTGTTCAAAATCATATTCAACTATTTGCCCAAAATAATGCCCACGCCTATCGAACCGAACCAGTCAGCGCCCTTGATACTCCTCACCGATGCCGACACGGCCAGTCTGCGGTAGCGGTACACTGCACCGACCTCGAACGATAGTCCGTGCTTGCAAAAATATTTGTTTTTCACATATCCGCCGCCTTCCGACGGTGCCAGTTCCCACGCAAGCGACGAGTCGCCATAGCCAAGGCCCTCGAAAACCGCCACATGGTCGGACAAGCGGTGTATGGCGCCGGCATTGACCATAAACGCACTTCTGCGCGTATGCCCCGAGTAGAAAGGCAGGTTGCCGCCTATCCGGCCGTCTTTGTCACATTCGCCCCTGGTGGTCCCTATCTTGCCGAAATTGGTCGACAGGTGCACAAAGCCGCCATGACGCTTCATGGCAAAGAGCAATATACCGGCCGAGGCGTTTTCGGCTTTGCCGCCGTAGCCGGCCGTGGTAAGCGCGCCGAAGCGTAATGGCACCGGCTTCTTTTTAGGTGCCACCACGAGGGTGTCGACACGTGTAAGCACCAGGGTGTCGCGCACGGTCGACACCACCGTGTCGACTTTTACCGAAGTTGATGCCATGTTGGTCACAGGTTCGTTGACGCGCAACTCGTAGGTCATATGACTGTCGACGCGCGTAGGGAGGAGATAGTCTCGCATCACGCCCCACACGGGGTGCTTAAGCGTTATCTTCTTAGTGCCACGGGGAACATAGAGCCAGATTTCGCCCACCTTGTCCTCGCGCTTCACAATGCCAAGGGGCGTGGAGAAGGCAAAATCGCCCGAGGCCATGACTTTAATAAGCCCGCAGTCCTCGTCGTTGAGGTCGCGGACGGGATTTATAAATGCCGACACATCGTTGGGAAGCACCTTGAACGATGCCACAGAGAAACGCTGTGCCCGGGCCGTAGCTGTACAGGCAATAAGCAATCCCAGTATTGCAAAGATTATATATGACGGATGATGGTTCTTCATCACTAAGATTATTCGAGGTTAAAGTCACCTATGCCTATTATATCGTCTTGGTCAGGGTCTACCGACATTGACGGCTGCCACGTGCGCACGTGAATCAGCGGCATCGACATGTTTCTAAAATCCCATAGCAGGAACAGATAGCCGTCGTCGCTATAGTTGCCGCAGGAATATCCCTGGCGCAGGGTCACGCCGTAGAGACCTTCGACAGTGGGATGGCGCATAATCCTGAACTCCGAGAATTTGACGTCTATAGGCTTGCCCGAATCAAAAATCCTCGACAGGTTTTCGAGATATTCGCGCTTGGTGCGGATATTATATACGACCTTGCTGCTGCTTATCGCAGTCCCCGGTTTGGCTCCGGTTTTGACCACGTGGCCGACTATAATCAGGGCGTTGTCGCTGAATACCTGGCGTATGAAGTCGATGTCGCGGGTGGTGTACGAGGTGCGCAGGTGTTCGCAGTAGCTCAGGATTTTGTGGCGGCTGAGCGAGTCGGTCGCTTCGAGTCGGCCGCTCAGCACTTTTGCAGCCTCGAGCCTGAAGGGATGGCCGGCAAGCATGGCATGCGGCTCCGCGTCGCGAAAGCCTGTCGTTTTTACCGCTTGCGCAGGCATCTCCCTGGCCGAGGTGCTGGGCGCATCGGCGGCGGGGGCAGCCGTCGGCTCGGGCTGCGACATGATGACGACCGTGTCGGGTTTTACGGCCTCTTGAGCCACATTCGGGGCCTCGGTGTCTAAAACAATTGGCGGCCGCCTGTAGAGACAGGCAGCCCACCAACCCATTAGAGCACTAATGGTCAAAAGAAAAAGATTTAAATACTTCCTTCTTAATAACATTAATTCCAGTCGGTAATCTCTCCTCCTATTTCTATCTTAACCTGCTCGGGATTTTTGTCGACAACGAGGTTGACGATGTGATGAATACCGGGCTTGAAAAGGAACTTGCTTTCATAGAGGAACGACACGCCGTTCATTACTACCTCGACGAGCGGCATACGGTTTTCCATGCGCTGAGGCACGAGAATGGCCGAGTAGGTCGTCGGGCCATCCTGACGGGCAATTACGCTCTTGCGTTCGCCACGGGCGGCCTTCGTCGCGACACCGGCAGCAAGGTCGATTGTGGCCGAGGTGACGGTGTTGTGGATATAGACGGTAGCCTTGTCAGGAAGCTCGCCTTCGAAATCCTCGCCCTTGATGAGGCGAATCGAAATCTTGCTCATAATGTGGCGGAACTGGAGGCTGACAGGATTTGCCGACGCCGTAACACCACGAGAAGAGGCATAGAGAAAGTCGGAAGCCTCGTAATTGCTAAGGGCATCGGTAGTTGTGGCACTCTGGTCGAGGCTGATTTCAAAGGGGAGGTCGGAGATTGAGATAATGTTGTCGAGGCGCGGATAGTAGGCGTAGGCATTATATGTGCCGGCATCCCAATAGAGCGGCCGCGTGGCCGTCCACGAAGTGCCCGTGAAGGTGACGGCCTCGTTGTTGACGGTATTGCCCGCTATCTCGAGTACTTTGTCGGACGGCGACACGTAGAGCCCCACCACGTCCCCGGGTTCAAAGGACGTTTCGGTAGCACGCGACTGCGAGGGATGGCTAAACGTGAAATTCATAGCGACTTTATCGCCTGGTATGTTGTCAGGTTCCATTGACTCATCGGTACAGGAGGTAAGACCGACGGTCAACAGTAAAACGCTGAGTGCTGAAATAATATTGTGTTTCATATATATTGCGAAAATTATTTATTCCTTGAGTGGCGGCGTGACGACAGCGGGCTCCCCTTATGGATTACCGGCTCGTGAGAGTAGGTGCGGATGTTGACCGATGATTCGTCTACACTTCTCGACGCAACTTGCGAGGTGCGTTTGTCGAGGGCCACGAACTCTTCGAAATCGAACTCTTCGCCGGCATAGCGCTTGATGCGCTTGACTATGCTCTCGCGGCTGATGGTGCTATAATAAGGTATGTCATTGTTCATACAACTGTTCTGCTCCGAGCGGAATACGCCACGGTTGTGCATATAGCCGCCCTCGTAGATGTCGACAATGTCGCTGTAGCGCGGGTCGAAAATCAAGTGACTCCAGCCTACTTCGTGCATCTTGCCGGTGAGCTCGAGATTGTCGTACCAACCGAGCGACTTGGCCCACAGCACTCCGTCGACGTGGTCGCAGCAAGTGCAGTCGCAAGCGTCGATAAAGGCATTGTGGTATATATATTCGTCGCCGAGCTTGCCGAAACCGTGACCGCCGGCCTCGTGCTGTATCACGCCGCGCGAGTCGAGCGGATAGCCGTAGGTACTCTTGGGGCAGAATGCTATGGCGGCTCCGGTCGCCCACATCTGGCATATGCCGCCGTAGTCAGTGCTGTTGGGTACGATGATAATCAGTGACTGGTCGAGGTTACCGGCATTGACTGTCGGCGCCTTCATGGCATAGTCGAAGACCATATCGTAGTCGCACTTCAGGCCTACACCGCCTGTATATGTAGTGCCGAACTTATTATAGCGTATTGAGTTTACCGTGCCGACACCCGACTCTGTCGAGAGGGGGAAGGCTGTGTAGACGTTGAAGTAGTCGCGGTAGGTGGTGTATGGCTCGATACCGAAGAAATACTCGATTTGCTGCTGCATATCGGCGAGGTAGGTGCCGTCGGAGATGTCCTTGGCATCATATCCGTCGCCGAGGATGACGATGTTGATGCCGCCGTTATTGCCTTTGGTCGCTTTCTGCAACGTGAGGTATTCGTCTTCACCATACTGGTAACCGTATTGGGTAACATGGCAGCGGTGGGTATAGTCCTTGTCTTTGAGGCGGAATACCACGTCGCCTTCGCGCGACTCGGTAGGCGACGACGACTTTATGGTCAGAGTGATTTCGTTTTTCTTGCTGCCCGATGTCTGCGAAAGCGAACACCTGTCGGGTATCGACGCTACTTCCCAGTCGCCTTCGGCATCTATAACGAGCGTCTGCTTGTGCTCGGTGCTCAATGCGCAGGCCACCGACGGACGGCATACAAGCTCGTGGTGGGCGGCTATGCGCTTGAAATCGCACCAACCCACAGCCGTGGTATATTGTGCAATCGAAGACTCGGGTACTTCGAGAGTGAAGTTGTCCTTGGCCACGCCGTCGAAGGCGCCGGGCTGTATGTAGGGCGGAATTTCGCTTTTGCTCACGATAGAGCCTATGCCGAAGCAATCTTGGAATGCGCCGCCGATGCCGCTCTCACTACGGATGGTTTCAAGACTTTCGGGAAAGACGAGGCCTTCAAGACTGCGGCAGTTGGAAAATGCGCCGGGACCGATGGTCTGGAGGCCTTCGGCAAATTCGAGAGTGCCCATAAGTCGCCAGTTGTAGGCAAATGCTTTGTCTCCGATTGTTACCAAAGTCTTAGGCAGGACAAGTTCGCCTGAGAAATCGCAACCGTTGAATACTTCCTCGTTGATTACAGTAAGAGCACAGGGAAGAGCCAATTCTCCCTTAAAATGGCATCCGCGAAAAGCAGCCGCTCCGATTGAGCTGATACCGTCGTGAAGTAGCAAGGTGCCGTCAAATCCACATTCAGTAAAAGTTTCTTCAGGAATATCAGTAATCCCCTGAGGTATTTCCAACGAGCCGGTAAGGTTCTTACACATGAAGAATGCACGCGGACCTATTTTCTTCAACTTTTCCGGGAGACGGAGAGTACCATAAAGTCCTTTACACTGATTAAATGCGAAACCTCGAATGATTTCCACACTCTCGGGTATAATAAGTTCGCAGGTAAAACCACAATCGCTAAATGCACCATTATAATAATCTATGCCTTCATCATGGGTAAAATCTATCTCTCCAGTACTTTCATTCTATCCGGTACCGATATATCGCAATGTAGAAGGTAAAGACAAAGAACCGGTCAGAGACTTGCAACCACAAAATGCTCCTACCTGAACATCTATTACACCTTCAGGTATTATCAAGGAGCCTGTCAGATTACGGCAGCCATAGAAAGCTCTTGTTCCTATCGATTTAAGCACATCGGGTAAGATTAAGCGCGTCAGGCTTGCCTTTCCCGAGTTAGATGACCCTATGTAGAATGCCTGTACAGGTATCTGGTCATCATTACCATAGACCGTTGCAACACCCTGACGTTCTGCCCTACCCGCCTTTATCCTGACCTCTTTCAGATTAAGGGCCTGAAGATTATCCATCTCTTCGCGCATGAAAAAGAAATCTCGCGCATCAATCTGACCGGTGATTTTCAGGTTTTTAAGTTGGGTATAATCCTTACCTGCGGCTGTGATGCATGCTTTGAGCGTACCGGCTTCGGGCACATTCACTATCACATATTCCTTGGAAGTGGCGTCGTGGCTGACGAGGTCGTTTTCCCAGGCGGTGATACTCTCGCTGACGAGGGTCAGGGCGTAGTCACCGCTCATCTCTTTCTTGTCGACTCGGATGCCGAAGTTGTTCATCTTACCGGCAACATACTCAAAAGCCTCGTTCTTCTCGAATTTATAGGGTATGCCTCCAAGGGTGATGCTGAACATGGTTGTACCGGCGGCGACGGTCTGAGGCACCACGATGGCACGCCATTCGTCGCCACGCTTCGACGGGATAATCGAGTTCGACCCTATTTCGCCATCAGGGGTCACGGTACCGGCGGCGAGGTCGATAACGGCGTTCTGAACCGTGTTGGTAACAAGTACCTGTTTGTCGAGTTCGGCCCATTCGCCCTCGGCAAAACCGCTACCCTCTACGAGTGTCACACGCGCATTCGCCATGCGGTGTGTCAGCGGCAGACGTATCACATTTGTCGTCGGCTCTACGCCGGCCACCTTGCCCCAGAGGAAGTCTGATGCCTCGTAGTCGCCCATAGTGCCATTGTCGTAGGTGCGCGCCTGGTTGGTCTTGACGGTGAATTTATATTTATTCACATCGTCGGGAGAGCCGAAGGGATAATAGCCGTAAACATCGATGCGTGTATGTTTGTCTTTCCAATAGAGGTCGTAGGCCGAGCTCCACTTATAAGCCGCCTCGTCGAAGGTATGGCGCACGTTGTCGCCACGGTTACCCGAGGTGAGCAATGTGCCGGACTGCGTACCTTGGTAATCGACGATATAAACACCCATCACGTCGCCGTCGGCAAAGCCGTCGTCGTTGGCTCGTGTGGTACATTCCTGGGTAATCTCACCGGCAAGACTGATTTTACCGCTGTCTTGCGCTTCCTGGCCGGGGACGTTGAAATCGTCTTCCGAACATGCCGAAACCATCGCAGCAGCCAATAATCCGGTAACGAATATAAGTTTTTTCATAGCATTTTCTATTTCTGTCATCAAATAATTGTTATCTATTCGGCTGTGCCACCATTATCTACACCGTCGTCGGCCCAAGGGTTGATGCCGACATTGATACCGTTCGATGTCTTAGCCAGGGTAACGGTGAATCTATGGCTCTTGGCGGCCTCGAAAGTGAAACCTTTCTTTAAATTGAAATCACGCCCATCGACAGTGACAGTGACAAGGTTGCACTCGGCCACGGTCTGCGGCACAATCAGAGCCTTATAGGCATTGTCGGCAAAGAGGGGGGTGACCACTGTGGCATTGCCGGTGGGTGTAACGGCTCCTGTGGAAAGATTGACCGTAGAGCCACACTTCACACCGTTGATTTTGACCGACACGTCGGCGGTGCCCAGCGATTCCTTTGTAAAGCCGTTGCCCGGCTCGAGATATAGCATGATACGGCTCATCACGTGGCTAACAGGGATGCGCGTTGCCGAGGACGTAGGGGCTACATTTACTGCCTTGCCGACCATAAGGTCTGAAGCCTTGTATGCCGCCTCGGTCGACTGGTCGGCTCGAACCTCGAACGGGTAGGCATCAACCGATGATACCTGGCCATAAGGATAGTAAAGATAAAAGTCGGCATGGGTAGCGTCGTCCAGCCAATAGATAGGGCTGTCGGGAACCCACGTGCCATTGTAGGTAAAACGCATGTTGTCGACATGGTTGCCACGGTTGGCCAACACTCCCGGGGTTGCGCCGTCGTAATTGACCACATAGAGACCGATATGGTCGCCCGTCTCGAAACCATAGTCGGTGGCACGAGATTCGTCGATGGCCGGGCTGATTTTGATTTCCACCTTTTTATCGTCGGGGACAGGACTCGGCGGGGCTGGCTCATCAGTGGTGCTCTTCGAACACGATATGGCAAGAACCGCCATACCTACACACATTGAAAGAACTACCTTTTTCATTAGGACAAGTGATTTTTTGGTTCAAAATTTATTGTGGCCTCAAAATTATACAATAAAAAACGTCAAAAAGAATTTTTTGAGGTTCAATTTGGTTCACAAACCTCATTTTGCCAAAGCCCCGTCCACAATCGCTATATCCCACCCCAAAAGCTATCAAAAGTCCCCCGCCACCGATAAACCGAAGGCAATGATTATGAAACCGCAAAATACCACTAAATTGCAGATTTATGCAATAATTTTCATACATTTGCAAGTGGAAAAACTAATCATATGGAAAATATCAGCATTAACAACGATGCACTACAGCCCTATAGTGATAATGAGATAATCATTTATCAGCCTGACTCTACAATAAAACTCGAAGTAAGGTTCGAAGATGAAACTGTATGGCTGACCCAGCAGCAAATTGCCGATTTATTCGGGACTAAGCGACCAGCTATAACCAAACATCTGGCAAATATTTACAAGACTGGCGAATTGGAAGAAAATAACACATGTTCCATTTTGGAACATATGGGTAATGACGGCAATCAGCGATATACCACCAAGTATTATAACCTCGATGCCATCCTGTCTGTCGGTTACAGGGTGAACAGTCGAAACGCAACCATATTCCGCCAGTGGGCAAACAAGGTATTGAAAGAATATCTCTTAAGAGGATATAGCATTAACCGGCGTTTGATATATCTGGAAAGTCGTATCGACCGCCGATTATTGGAACATGATAAAAGACTTGACGACCTGACCGACAAAGTCGATTTCTTCATCCGCACATCCTTACCGCCCAGAGAAGGTATATTCTTCAATGGACAAATATTTGATGCACACGAATTTATTTGCCGCCTTATCAAGAGTGCGAAAAAACGGATTGTTCTGATTGACAACTATGTTGACGAATCAGTATTGGTTCAGCTTGATAACCGAAAAGACGATGTGTCAGCTCTGATATATACCGGGGAGATAAGCCGCACATTCCAACAAAGCATCAACCGTCATAATCGGCAGTATGCACCTATTGAAATAAAAACTGCAAGCCGAATTCATGATAGGTTTCTGATTATCGATGATACACTTTACCATATCGGAGCTTCTATAAAAGACCTCGGCAAGAAACTTTTCGCTTTCTCGAAGTTGGAAATCTCGCCAGACTACATTCTCGCAAACATTTAAGTGTGTGTCAGGATGTGTAGATACCGCCTCGGCCAATGGCCTCGAAGTTCTTTATAGTTGTCTCATTTCATTTGTAATTCCAACGGCACAAGCCGAAATTACGGTGCATATTTAGTTGGGTCGAGATGTAGCTAATATAGGAGCTGGGACCTCCCGGACCAGCCATTTTCGAGGCAATGTTTTTCATTTATACACAAGCAGTTAAATGTAATGGCTGACCTACGGCTTGCCTCGGAGAGTCAAGCTCCTATCGTCGAGACCCCCCTTCTCTTATATTTACTATTATTCACTGTGGTTTCTGCTTGAGCCGTATCTACACGCAAGAAGTAAGCCATAACAAAGAAAAGTACCCGGAAAAAGCCCTTTGGGGTACTTTTCGGGTACTTATTTGTAAGTTGCTGATTTTCAGCATTACGAGCGGAGAGAGAGGGATTCTTTCTCCGCTTCGCTTCGAAAGCGCTGCGCGATAACGAACCACCTTCCGTGGGGCCCTTCGCTTCCCTATCTCTACTTGTAAAAATCTTTAGAGGGCCTCAACCAAAAGGTTGAGGCCCTCTAAGGATTTTGCGGAGAGAGAGGGATTCGAACCCCCGGAGGTGTGACCCTCAACGGTTTTCAAGACCGCCGCAATCGACCACTCTGCCATCTCTCCTTGCGGTTTGCGTGTGCAAAGTTAGACTTTTTTTGTCAATTATGCAAATGTCGGCCCACTTTTTTGTCTTTTACGAGGTCTTTCACTATCGCATTTGCCGCCGTGGCGGCGGCATCGGTGCGGCCAAGAGCCTTGCGCACAGCCGCATAACCCTCGATTTGGGCTTCACGAGGCGCACTGTCGAGGCGCAGGAGCGGGGCTAATTTATCAGCGACAAGCTCGGGGGTGCAGTTGTGGAGCAGCATCTCGGGTATGACCTCGCGCCCGGCTATCAGGTTGGGCAGCGACACATAGTCGATATCGAGTATGCGCTTCATCAAGTTGTAGGACAGCTTCGAACCGTTTGCGCGGTAACATACCACCTGGGGTATGCCTGCAAGGGCCGTCTCAAGCGTCGCCGTACCCGATGTGACCATGGCGGCGCGGCAATGCACGAGTATGTCGGTGGCGCTATGCTCGCGCACCACGGGTATATTGCCGGCACCGCAGTCGGCATAGAGGCTGTCGTCGATGCCAGGGGCTCCGACTATGACGGCGCGGTACTGCGGGAAGGTGTCGCCGGCGGCGACCATGACAGGCAGGTTGTTGCGGATTTCGCCACGGCGGCTGCCGGGCATCAGGGCAATCAACGGCCTGTCGCGCAGCTTGTGCCTGGCCAGGAAATCTTGTCGCGGCATGGCATTGGCAAGGTCGTGGTCGACCTCGGCGACCGACGGGTTGCCCACGTATGCGGCGCGGGTATAGTCGTTGGCACGGTAAAAATCGGGTTCGAACGGCAAGATACAAAACACGCGCCTTACCACGCGGCGGATGTCGCGCACACGCCACTTCTTCCAGGCCCAGATTTTGGGCGAGATATAATAGTAGACCGGTATTCCGAGTTTCGCGGCCCGGGCTGCGACCTTGAGGTTGAACGACGGATAGTCGATAAGGATTAGGGCATCGGGCGAGGCCATCTCGAGGGCGTCCTTGGCCCTCGAGAGGTTACCAAACACCTTGCCGAGATTGCGCAGCACCTCGCTAAAGCCCATATAGGCCATGTCGCGATAGTGTATGACCGGCTCTTCGCCCGAGGCTGCCGCCATCAGGTCGCCGCCGAGGAAGGTCACCACGGCAGACTGGTCATACCGCTTGAGGGCCTTGATTAGATGAGAGCCGTGCAGGTCGCCCGACGCCTCTCCGGCTATGAGAAAGTAGTGCATATCTACTTCTTGTTTCTTTTATTAATAAAAAAATCTTGCATAATGGCACGGCAGGGGCCTTCGAGAACACCCTCGGTAACCTCTGCTCGAGGATGGAAAGGCGTGGTGCCGGGCCGCAGTATGCGGCTGTAGCCGCGCTTCGGGTCGGGGGCCCCGATGACGATGCGTCCGAGCTGGCTCCACCCGATTGCCCCGGCACACATCGGGCAAGGCTCAACGGTGACATAGAGCGTGCACCCGGTCAGGTACTTGCCACCGAGGGTCTGGGCGGCGGCGCTTATTGCAAGCATCTCGGCATGAGCCGTCACATCGCGCAGCCGCTCGGTCTGGTTGTGTCCGCGACCGAGTATGCGCCCGTCGGGACCGACAACGATGGCCCCGATGGGTATTTCGTCTTCGGCGGCTGCTGCACGCGCCTCCGACAGGGCAAGGCCCATATAATATTCGTCGGCAAAAATCATGCAAGGTCTATTTTAATGCCCTCGTTACCGGCTATTACTTTTCCGTCGAACACCTCGGCGGCCTCGGAGGCAAGACGCGCCTCGTCGAAGATGGTTTTCGAATAATGGCCAAGCACGAGCGACCCGGCCCCTGCCGCACGGGCAATCTCCCCGGCCTGGCGCGCCGTAGAGTGGCCGCGAGGCGCAGCCTTGTGCAGCCCGTCGTCGCCGTATGTCGACTCGTGGTATAGCACCTCCACACCCTTCACAGCCTCGGCCACGCGCATATCCATGGCCGTATCAGAGCAGTAGGCATAGCTTGCCGGTGGCGTGGGGTCGGTAGTCAGCCTCTCGTTGGGCACTACGACACCGTCGGGCAGCACCAGGTCGGCACCATCCTTAATCTCGTTCATCAGGAAATTTGGCACGCCGTAGTAGTCGCAACTCTCGCGGTGGATATGCCGCCGCTTGTTGACTTCGTCGAAGCGGTAGCCCACACACGGCACGCGGTGATAGAGCGGGAATGCCGTCACCCTCAGCGAGCCGTCGTCGAATACCGTCGAGGTCGTGCCGGGTTCTACCACATCCCAATGCAGGGTGTATGTGCGTTCGCGGCACACGGCATTTATCAGCGGCCTCAATATGTCGACGCCCTCGGCAAAGGTATGCACCGTCACGTCGCCCTCCACACTATGCAGGGCCATAGTCGACAGCAGCCCCGGCAGTCCCAGGAAATGGTCGCCGTGGAGATGACTAAGGAAGATATGGTCGACGCGGGCAAACGATATGCCGTAGCGGCGCAGTTGCAACTGCGTGCCCTCGCCGCAGTCGACCAGCATATTGTGGCGCCTGTATGTGACAAGCTGGGCACTGGGGTTGTGTCGCAGGGTAGGCGTGGCCGAGCCACACCCAAGGATGGTGACATTGAAATAAGACATGATGCAAACTTACGTAAAATTTTGCAAATTCAGCCCACCTCTTTGCAAAAAAGCTATAAAAATCGCACTTTCGCACCTTTGCGATGCAACATTTGGCACTATTGTTACGTATTAGTAATAGCAACAGCAGAAAGAAGTAAAGTATTGAATTAGTTTTTTCATAGGATTAGATTTTTAAGGTTTAGACACTGCGGGCCTGTCGTGATGACAGGCCCGCAGATTTTTATGCCTTTTTTATGGTTAAAGGTTAAGGGTTAAAGGTTAATGAGCTGAGAAATCCCAAGCCGAGAGATTAAACTATACAATTAATCACAAAGCTGACCATCTCCTTAACCCTTAACCTTTAACCCTTAACCTTCAATTTTCGTTTGCGAAAATTGTATCAGAACAACAATGCCACATTGTCAACCAAGAAATCAGTACCGATAGTTCCGACATACGGTTCGCCGCTACCGGCCGAAAACATCACCAGCATGTGCGTCGGCGTCGCCGTAGGGGCGTCCCAGCCCTCCTCGACAACAGGCACCATCTTGCCCTTGCTGTTGCGTGCATAGTAGCTTTTTTCTTCGGGGATAAGTCCCATATAAGGCTTATAGAACGGTTTGCCCGAGATGTCGCCATAGTTTACTTTGAGCATGTGCTTGTTGACCCATCCGGCCGTCGACTTGCCCAGCAATTCGCGCCCGGTGCCCACGCGCATGGCGTGTAGATTGCCGTCTTCGTCCTCCCAGCGTCGCTGCAATATGATGAACACCTCGGCCTTGTCAGTACCGGGATAAGTCTTTTTCTTGCCAAAGCCGCTCGAATAAGTCTTTTGCGCACCGGCCGGAATAGTGAGGCTGTAGTCATAGCACAGGGCAACGGGGCGTTTGGTATACGGTATGCCCATCTCCATTTTTTTATAGGGGTCCGAAGTGCCCTTTATTGGCTCGAGCATCTCGCCGAGAAACATCGTCCCGGCCACCACGACATCAATATTTATCAGGCCCACGGCCTTGCAATGCTCCATAATCGTCGACAGCCTGGCGCACTGGTTGCCGGCAGCGCGCTGGTGCGGAAACACGGCGTTACTCACCTTCGTAATGCCCATCACCTTGGCCATGACATTCGACGTCGCCCATGGCGAACCACCCATGTTGGAATACGGCTTGTCGCCGCGTATGGTGGTCGTGGGGCCGATGGCGTAACATTTTTTCCAATCACCGCCTATTACCCGCGACTCCTTGATATCGCGTGTCACCCACTGATTCATGTCGCCATAAGGCAGCTTTTCCATTTTCTGACCGCTGGCCACGAAAGCTATTGATATTAATATGAGGGAGAAAAATCGTTTCATAATATTGAAAGTTGAAAGTGGCAAATCTAAACTTTACTCACGCGCACAAGTGATATAATTAGGGATATTCAGTAAATATTCAACTGGTTGTTTGCCAATGTCATAGATATTTTGTAACTTTACAAAGAACC
>VSPF01000050.1 GCA_009775195.1 Muribaculaceae bacterium | reverse complement strand
TAAATAGAAATCCGCCACAAACCTTGAAGTGAAGGGCCGACCGCCCGGTAGCAAAAGCGCGGGCATTAAAAATATTCCAGAACTGCAAGAAAACAAAGGTCGTAAAGAACAGCGACACCTCGTAGGGCGTAAGGCTTGCCAACTGCGGGTCGAAGGCTGCACGGCCAATCTCTGCAAAACTATTTATATCGGTATGCTCGAGATAATATAGCATGGCAAAAAGCAATGCCGAGAAAACAAGGCCGGTGCCGAGAATAAACTCCCACATGGGGCGATTGATGATAAAGGCCGACCTCGAACGCGGCTGCTCCTTCATCACCGATTTTGTCGGCGGCAGCGAAGCAAGTGCCATGGCCGCGAAAGTATCCATGATGAGGTTTACCCACAACATCTGCGTCACCGTCAGGGGCGACTGCATGCCAAGGAATGCACCCGAGAGAACTATGAGGCACGCGACCACGTTGACCGTCAACTGAAAGAGGATAAAACGCTGTATATTACGATATAGCGAACGTCCCCACATGACAGCGCGCCCGATTGACGCAAACGAATTGTCAATGATTGTGATATCGCTTGCCTCCTTTGCCACCGATGTGCCATCGCCCATCGACAGGCCGACCTGCGCGGCCTTTAATGCCGGGGCGTCGTTTGTGCCGTCGCCGGTAACGGCAACGACTTCGCCGGTCTTTTGCAGGGCCTCGACAAGGCGTTTCTTATCCATAGGCCGGGCTCGGGCTATAATCTTGAAATCAGCAACCCTGTCTCGCAGTTCCTCATCCGACATATTACCGATTTCGAACCCTGTCACGATATTCTTGTCTGTATCGCTTTCATCGTGCCACAAGCCAATCTGGCGCCCGATTTCTTTGGCCGTACCGGGCGTGTCGCCAGTTACAATCTTGACCTTTATGCCGGCATCGAGCACTTCCTCCATAGCCTCGGGCACGTCGGTGCGCACGGGGTCGGAAATTGCGGCTATGCCGAGGAATGTAAGACGCCCGGCAACCACACGGCCGTCGGAAATAGTCAGGTCGCCGTCGGCAAGTTCCTGATAGGCAAATCCGAGCGTGCGCATAGCCATGTTCTGATATTCGAGAAGCTGCGCGTCGAGCTCGGCCTTGGAGACAGCCGATGTATCTTTGCAGAGGCCGAATACAATCTCGGGCGCACCCTTGACATAGAGTACACGGCTACCGTCGGCCGACTGCACGACAGTGGCCATATATTTGCGCTCAGTAGAGAATGGAAGCTCCTCTATTACCGTCACCCTATCCTTTATTGCCTGATAATCAACACCGCGCTTATAGAGCCACAATAACAGCGCCCCCTCGGTGGGATTGCCCAAGACCGACGGGGTGTCACCGGCAAGGTCGAGGCGGGCAGTCGAATTGACGGCTATACCCTCCTCTATCACTTTGCTGTCGGGATTACCATAAAATTTAGTCTCATAGACCTGCATACGGTTCTGGGTCAGAGTTCCGGTCTTATCGGTGCAGATAACCGTAGTCGCACCCATAGTCTCACATGCGTGCAGCTTGCGCACAAGATTGTTGGTGCGCAGCATACGCCTCATCGAGTATGCCAGCGACAATGTGACTGCCATGGGCAGGCCCTCGGGCACAGATACGACCACAAGTGTCACCGCTATCATAAGGCTTTGAAGCAGATAGGTCACAAACTCTACCCACTGGAAATCCTCATGCAAAAAATACATAGTCAGACGCCCAACAACTACACCTGCTGCCACGATATAGCTGAAAATCGAAATCAAATGGCCGAGACGTTCGAGTTGTTCGTCGAGCGGCGTGCGCACACTGCTGTCTATCTGGGCAGCGGTATATACCTTGCCGTTCTCGGTATTGTCGCCCACGGCAAACACACGCATCACCCCGTGTCCTTCCATGACCTTGGTGCCGCGCATCACGTGGTCGGACGGGAAAGTGGCCTCCGAGTCGAAATGCTGCGGGTCGGTAGTCTTGGCACATAGCGGCTCACCCGTCAGCGTAGACTCGTCGACACTCAGCATGGTAGCCTCGAGCAACTCACCATCGGCAGGGACTTCCTCGCCGGTATTGAGCAACACTATATCGCCTACAACCACATCTTTGCGCGGAATAGCCAACGCATATCCGCCACGGACAACCTGCACCGGCTCGTCGTCGTTGACTTTGTTTAGCAGTTCGAATTCCCTGTCAGCCTTAAGCTCAAAAACAAAGGCCAGGCCGGTAGCAAGTATAATTGCCATAAAGATGCCGACAGGCTCGAAGAATACCGCCCCGCCTTCGCCAAGGCCCCAGTATTCATAACACGAAATACATACCGACAGTACACCGGCAATAAGGAGTATGATGATAAGCGGGTCGCGAAACTTGGACAGGAATCGACGCCACAGTGGCGTCATTGCCGGCGGTGTGAGTATGTTAGAACCGTTTTTATGTCGACTCTCGGCAACTTCGGCCTCGCTAAGTCCCTCGTATTTGTGTTTTTGCGACATTTTCCTAAAAGTTTAAGGAGGTTACGGAGCTACACTTGTCAGATTAGAAGCTCATAAAGATAAACAATCATAAAGAACAAAAATTTTTTTGTGACTTTTGTTTTTATGTCCTTATGTTTCTTCATATCCTCGAAGGAGCGCCCATCCAACTCCGATTGAGCCTACAAAATTAGTCAAAAAATCAACAGCAAGAGCTATATCCAATATTAAATTAGTATTAAACATGCTAACAACGCAGCCGGGGCCCTTGCTCACGCAAAGGTCCCGGATAACCCTAATACTATTACCAAAATTGTACCTTAAAAAAGGCCGCAACCGCATCTTGGCGTTGCGGCCTTTACTATCATCAAATTCTTACTATTCTTAGTGCGATAGCGCTTCGCCATAATTAAGCCCCAGACTATTTGCACAGAGTTCAAAATAAGGTGTTCCAATAAGATATATCATGTCTGAGGGCTAAAGACCGAGAAAATAAAGCCTGCGGGCACCGGCAAGAGCTATTCTACCATGCGATAATGTGCCTCTCCTACAAAGCAACTCTCTTAAAGAACCTGCCGGCACCCGCCGTGGCTTATTTCTCGAGGTTTATTGTGACGGTCCATTGTTTGGTCGAACCGTCAGCGGCAGTTATAATGTAAGTATTCGGTTTTGACCAGTCGGCGACCACACCAAGCCTGACAGAGCCTGCTGCCGGTTTGATAATCGAAGCCACCGAGATGTTTAGGCATACCACCAGGCTTTTGTCGCTTAGCTTGTCGAGCTCGTCAGCCGGGAAGTTAGAGGTAGGCTTCACTGTGACAGTGGCCGTACCGGCCTCGGCATCTATAGCCGGCGACACCATCTGAAGCGACACCTGGCGCACCTGGGGTTCGCCACTGACATCCATGATTTTGTCGGTGGTATAGCGGTAATATACACCTTCGAAACTGGTGATATCTGCGCCGTCATAGGTATCGATGTCGTCAAGGCCGTGATTGAGACAGCCTGTGCAGACAAGCATCAGTACCATACTCAGCGCAAAACTTATATATTTTTTCATTATTATCGATTTATTTGTCGTTACTACTATCAATTTTTACCACAACTCATTTTGTTCGTGGTCAAGGCCGTAAGCCTCGCGTGTATTGAGGAAGCCCTGCGGGATGGGGAACAGGTAGCGGCGCAGTGTGAATTTGCGCGACGCGCTGTTGAGCAGGGTGAGCTGGTTGATAAGTATGCTCTTGCGGTCCTGGCTAATCTCGATTTTGTATACAGGGCGGTCAAGGTCGTAGATGATGTCGCCGGGATTGCGGCCATAGTTCGAGTAACCGCCATATTTGCCCCAACGGAGATAGGTGAAATACATATCCTGGTTCTCACTGGCCATTTCTACGCGGCGTTCGCGCATATAGTCGGTCCAGGCATCTTCGAGCGTGGCAGCCTTCGATGCAGGCAGACCGCCGTGTACGGTACGTGTGGCGTTGAGGGCGGCGACAGCCTCGGTTACATTGCCCTTGAGCAGTTGGGCCTCGGCCAGGTTCATATATGCCTCGCCTACACGCGCCAGGCAGAAGTGATAATCGACCTTGGTGTTGCTGACAGCGCGAGGCTCGGGGTTCTGGTTCGTACCCTTGCGCCAATAGTAACCTGTGGTGGTATTATACCAACCACCGTCTTCCTTTGCGCGGACACCCATCGAGAAATTACCGCCGAGGTTAGTCGATACGGTCTCGCCAAGCCATGTGTCCTTGTCGTGTACAATCGAGGCGTTGAAACGTTTGTCGCGGTTAGAATACATCAGGTCGCTGAGGTCGCGGTCGGTGACACCCTCTTTGAGGGTCGTGTAGCGCAATGCGGCGGGGTGCGCGTTGGCAAGCTGCATGAAATCCTGCGGCGTAGGTATGCGCCGGGGTTCGCCGGTGTTGCGGAAGCAGATATCGATTTGTCCGGCCATGGTGACACTAGAGGGGTCTTTCTCTACTACGTTGTTTTTCCACTGCGAGGTTTCGTACCATACCTTTGCCTCTCCGGTCTGCTCGTCAATCACGAGGTACTGGTCTACCATATCCTGGGTGGGGAAGTAAATCGCCCAAGCCTCAAACATATTGGCACCGTTATAACCCTTGAGGGTGTCGGGACATTTCGAAGTACGCACATCGCTAATCGGAATGTTGGGATAGCAACGAATCAACTCCTCGTAGCTGCCCACTGTCAGCGTGGTTTTCAAGCCATAGCGTGCCCATAAGATTTCGGCGTCGTTGGCGCCGGACTCGTTGAACATGCCGCCATAATTCGACGAGAGGTTCTTTTTCGTCGTCACGTCGGTAGCGGCGGCAATCGCCTTGTCGAGATACGAGGCATCGCCGGTATATGCGTATGCCTGGAGGCATGCACGGCTGAGAATGACCTCGGCGGCATATTTGTTGGCAATACCGGCAGGGGCAGTCTCGGGAAGCCCGGCGACTGCGGCCTCGAGGTCGCTGATAACATAGGTGTAGCTCTCGGCCACGGTCTTGGTCATAGGTATGCCGCAAGTGAGTGAGTCTTCGAGCGTCAACACCTTGGTGACAGGCACGAATCGGCCTATTTTCTTGGCCTGGTCAAAGAATACCAGACCGCGCAGGAAATGGCCGTATGCCACAATTTCTGATTTTTCGGCATCGTTGAGCACATTGCTTGCCTGAGCCTTCTCTATAATGAGGTTGCAGCGGCGCAGCACGCCGAAACGGTTCACGCCCTGGTCGGTATTCACACTTATGCCGGTCTCTGTGGCCGTACCGTCGATACCCTCGTTTACCTGCGAGCAGCGCGCACTGTTAGGCGTTCGCGCCTCCCAGCCCACACACGAGCCGCTGGTGGCGATACCGATATCGAGAACTGAATTGAATGTGCCGTAGACAAAGCCCTGGGCTGCTGCCTTACTGCCCCACACCATACCGTCGTCAAACGAGGTAGTCGGGTGAGTGTCGAGGGTGTCCTTACACGACGACAAACCGATGATACCCAGGCAGAGGGCACTATATGTCAAATATTTGAATTTCATGAGATTGAGTTAAGTCGTTTAAAATCCTACATTAAGAGTGACTGCAAGTACGCGCTGTACCGGGTATGCATTGTTGGAAACACTGCCGTTCTCAGGGTCGAGACCATATTTTTTGGCCTGTGAAATCGTGAAGATATTCTGGCCCGAGAAGCCGAGTTTGCAGCGTGATATCCAGTTGACTTTTTTGAGCACCGAATATTTGAAGTCATAGCCGAACTGCACGTCTTTGAGACGCAGGTAAGCACCGTCGACAAGCCAGAAATCGCTCGACTGGTAGTTGTTGTCGGCATTATCGGGTGTATTGCTCATCAGGCGCGGATACTGGGCATTGCGATTGTCCTTTGTCCAAAAATCTGTCTGATACCAGAACATAATCGGCATATTTGTAGTCTGGCCGGTCTGCATACCCATGATGCCGGGTATATACATATCGAATGACGTAGAGCCCTGGAACAATGCCGTCAGGTAGAAGCCCTTGTAACCAAGGTTGATATTGATACCGAACTGGCCGTGGGGGGTATTCTGCGAGCCGAGGTAGCGCTGGTCGTTACCGTCAATCTTACCGTCGCCGTTGACATCCTGATAGCGGATATCGCCTGCGGTAACATAACCGGTGTTGAGCGAGTTGTTGATACCGGGGTTGTTCATGATTTCGTCGGCACTGTTATAGTAACCGAGATTGTGATACATGGCTCCATAGTAGTTTTCCTTGCGCTGCTGTTTACGCAGATAAGGGTTGAGGTACGAGCTTTCGGCCTCGTCGGCGATGCGTGCCCACATGCGGTCATACCATGTGAAGTTGGCCGATACGTCATAACTGAAGTCTGCAATGCGGTCGCGCCAACCGAGTTGGAACTCGACACCTTCGCGGCGAAACTCGCTGTCGGACGACACCTTGGGCATGCCGATACCAATCATGGTATTGAGGTAGGTCTGGCCGGTAGGGTTGACAAGATAGCCCTTGGTCGAATAATAGAAGTAGTCGACCGAGCCATATAGGCGTGTTGCAAGCGACGAGAAATCGAGACCAATGTCGGTCTGACGGGTCGTATACCATGTAAGGTCGGGCGACGGAAGGGCACCCTCGCTAAAAGTCGGCACATATTTGCCATTTACCACATAGCCCTTGGTATTCATGCTATACGAAGTGAGGTATTGGAAACGGCCGGCAGATTCGTCGAGGCCCGTTTCGCCATACGATGCACGTATTTTGAGTTCGTTGAAGATATTACGGTCAACAAGGGCCCGCATAAATTTTTCCTGAGTCACGCGCCAGCCTATAGAGCCGCTGAAGAATGTGCCCCAACGATGTCCGGGAGCAAAGCGGTCTGAGCCGTCGTGACGCACGCTGCCCTCTACGAGGTACTTGTCGTCAAAGCTATATTTTACTTGGCCAATCCATGCAGCGCGACCAAGCTCGGCCTCCGAGCCGCCGTTGGTCTGACCCTCTTCCGGGCCTACACCTACCTGGTCAATCGGGAAGCTGTAGCTAACACGCTGCAACCACATATTCGTGCCTTTTTCATAATAGTCCTCATAACCGACCAAGGCCCCTACGCGGTGCTTGCCAAACTGGTTGTTATATTCCAGAAATATCTGGTTGGTATAACCGTAGCCACGGTCTTGCGACTCGTTTAATTCGGGCACTCCGTTATATATCGGCTCGAGCGAATCGTAGTTGTACACGGCACCATCCTTGCGCCAGTTCTTACGGAAGGTATTGAAGAAGCGGTAGTTGCCCGAATAACGCACCGACAGGCCCTGCACCCACAGGCAGTCCCATACCAGGTCGGCCTTGCCGTTGACCACGGCCCAGTTGTTGCGTTTGTAGCCATTGTCGGCCGATGTCGCGGCAACACTGTTGTCATTGACGTTGGCAGGCAGGCCGTATTTATTGACGCCGGGAAGGGTCGGACGTGCCTGGTTGATGAGCATAAATACCCTGGCGGCATCTCCGGCCATAGTGCTGTACGGGTGGTTGTCAGACTGATAGTAGCCGTCAATCGCAGCATTGATATGCAGACCGATGGGTTGGAAGTAAACCTTGTCGGACATGCGGAAAGTCGTACGCTTCATCCAGTCGGTGCCGGTGCGGTAGATACCCGACTTGTCTATATGTCCGACCGAGATATAGTACTGGTTGATTTTCGAACCACCGGTTACACGCACATTATAATTGCTCTGTGGAGCCCAGTCGCGGCACACGAGTTTGCGCCAGTCTGTATCGCCGTAGTTCTCGGGGTCGGAGCCGGTGCGCATAGCCTCGATAGCCTCGTCGCTGAAATAGCCCTCCTCGAAACCATCGTTGAAACGGGCAAGGTTGCCATAATAGGCGCGGTCGTAAGAGTGCATCTTCTGCGGCCAGTTGTGAGGCTGCGACCAACTGAAAGTCATATCGAAATCGACACTCGGACGGCCTTCCACGCCACCACGGGTCGTGACCTGTACGATACCGTTAGAGGCACGCGAACCATAGACTGCGGTTGCCGAGGCATCCTTGAGAATCGATATATCCTTGATATCGTCGGGCGCGAGGTTGGCGAAATCATCCTCGGTGCGGATTACACCGTCGATTACATATAGCGGTGTGCCGCCGCCACGTATACTTACCGTGGGGCGTGCATTGACGCCGCCGCCATGAGCTGTGATAATCACACCGGGCGAACGGCCGGCCATACCCTGTATGATATTAGTAGTAGGCAGACCCGACAGTTGTTTCGACTTGACCTGCGAAACCGACGATATAAGGTCGCGCTTGGTCGTAGAGCTATAGCCTACTACCACGACTTCGTCGAGATTAGTCAGGTCGTCGCTCATGACTACCGACATAGCAGAGCCGTCCCACTTCTTCTCTACAGGCTGGTAACCGATAGCCGAGAAAGAAAGGACGGTACCGTAGGGCACGTCAGAGATAAAAAAATCGCCGTCGATATTGGTCACGGTCGCACCTTTGCCATTTTTGCACTTTACCGAGGCACCGATGACTGCCTGCCCCTCGCCATCAACGACACGGCCCACTGCATTGACCTTATCGCTGACAGCCTTGGGGGCCTTGCCGGGGACAATAGCAATAACCTTGTTGTTTACAACATTGTAGTTGAGACCTGTTCCCTTAAAGATTGTGTCGAGAACCTTGTCAAGCGATTTTTCCTTCGCCTTCAAGGTTACTTTAGGGAAATTGTCGACATCGTCGCTCTTAAATGAAAAGCGATAACTGGTCTGTCCCTCAAGACTCTTGAGGACTGACTCTAACGAAGCGTTCTTGACATCAATCGTGACAGCCGGCAAATCCTGGGCCATCACTGTGATGATGCCGGCAAAAGCAAACGCCGCCGCTAAAACACATCGTTGTAAAAATTGAACTAATTTCATGCTTAGATCAAGAGATAAGATTAATGATTGGTTGTTTATTATCTAAGACATGGACAATCTCAGAAAGTACCGATTTATGTTCTATAACATGTTTTTAACATTTCAAACAATATTAAGTAAAAATTAAGACAGAAAGACTAAAGCTATGATTTCTCATGCTTTGTCTTTCTGCCTCGTACGATTAATGAGCGTAATCAGTGTACCCGGGGGCAAAATCTTTTGGTGATGCTGTCGTCCTGATACGTATAGGGCATGTCGAAATCGTATACCGAACTCAAGACCTCCATCGTCGTTGCCAGGTCGTTAGACGGCAGCGTGCCGCTAAAGCGGCTCGTAATCCGCGAGGCGACATCGGCCGACAGCCTTATGCCATAGTTGCTCTCGATACTGCGTATCAGCGTGTCGGGGCTGACACGCCTATACATCATCTCGTCATTAAACCAGTCTACCGTCAGCGAGAGGGTGGCCGGGCGTACCTCCATAGCACCGCTGACATTATCGACCGTCACGGTCTGGCCAGGTGTCAGAACCCGAGTATCTTTCGTTAGCAGCGACGTGACTTCTACCTTGCCACTGTCGAGAAAGACCTCGGAATAATCGAGGTTGCGACGTGCAAGCATACTGAACCGGGTACCCAAAACACGTACGTCTATATAGGGCGATTCCACACAGAATGGATGCTCGGGGTCTTTGACAATACTGAAACTCACTTGTCCGTTGAGTACGACGCGGCGTTCGTTGCCGCTGAAAGTCAGAGGAAACTCCAGACTGCTCTCCCCTTTTACCACAGCCACCGACCCGTCGGGCAAGAGCACACGTGTGCGGTTGTTGCCGCTGGTGGTAACAGTCATATATTGCGGCTCGGCATCGCGTCCCAGCCACATATACATGCCCACGAGCAACAGAGGCAGCAGCATGGTCGCCGCTATGGCATATTTTTTCCAAAAGCCCATGCCGTGCGAGGAACCAAACTCGGGCTCGGAATCGGGCTGCTCCTGGCGGATACGCGAGTACACCATCGAACGCAGCCGTTCGATTGACTCGCCGTCAGGCTCGGTCACATCTGCCGTTGCTTTTATCTCTAAGGCCCTGATAATTTCATCTGCGTCCGCATTATTTATCCATTCCCTGAGAATTTCGAGTTCAGCCTCGGTAAGTGTACCACGGCGGTATTTGTCTATCAGCTCTTCGTATTGCATTGTATATCGCTTACTTTATCGCCTTACTCATTGAACATGAATGGAAAGCAGTGTTTTATATATATGAATATAAATATCGTGGGAGGCAGCTTGCGCATTTTATTTTTCAGTTCCTTGAGTCCCTGGGTCAGTGTATTCTTCACTGTCTGCAGGCTCAGGTTCAGACGCAGGGCTATCTCCTTGTTATCAAGTCCCTCGAAGCGCGACAGCATTATCACATGCCCCTGCGTAGGTGGCAAGGTAGCTATTGCCCGGATTGTCATGGCCTCGAACTCCCGATATTCGATGGGCCGCGACGTACTGTCCTCGGCGACGAAACTGCTGGCATATCGCACATAATCGGCATAAATTTCCGAGTCGATTCTGCGGCGGTAGGCATTGATAATCAAGTTTCGGGCCGTGATGAGCATATAAGGCAATACGCGGTCGCGGTCTTTGATTTCACCAAAATGCTTCCATAGATTGACAAATACATCTTGCGCAATCTCCTCGGCATCTTCGACCGAACTGAGATGACGCATACAATAACTCAGTACCTGGCGGTTATAGAGCCTGAAGACCTCGTCGAAAGACTGGCCGAGCTTGTGATTATATCCGTTGTGCTGGTTTGATGCTTGCATTGTTATAATGGAAGTATGGTGCAAAATTAGAATATTATCGTTTAATTTACCAATTTATCATTTATTTTAACATTTAATTGTATAAATTATGCAAACGTTAGAGACATGAAAAAAGCCCTTAGAGAACTGCGTCTTACAGTGTCTCTAAGGGCAACGTCTTTGATAATATACGTTTATTTCGTCGGCTCTACGGGTTTTATACTGCCGTCGGGGTTAAATTCGAGGCGGTCGATGCATACCTCGCGGTGTATGCCGGGTTTTTTATCTTTCTCGATGAAGTTCTCGTTGATGCGGTGATAGACTATGCGCCACTCGTCGGTGCCGGGAATGTTGATGACCGAGTTGTGTGCCGTGCCATAAATCTTCTCGCCGGGCCTCTGCACAAGTATGTTGCACGGGTCGGCAACCGTAATCTGACCCAAGGGCGAGTCGGACGTGCCATATGCCACGTGGTAATTGGGCGACCCGGTATCGTCGACCGACCACATGAAATAGTATTTGCCGTCGCGCCAGAACACATAGGGGGCCTCGCGGTAGGCATACGTCTCGAGTGTGCCTCCCTTGGGCGTCATAACGGTCACGGTCTCGTCTTTAATCGAGGTCAAGTCGTCGTTGAGCTCGGCTCCGGCCATATAGCCGTTGCCCCAGTAGAGATAGTACTTGCCTGAAACCGGGTCTTTGAACACGTCGACATCAATCTGCTGGCCGTGACCGACGGGCGACTTGTCGACTATCGGATGGTCGAGGGCCTTGAACGGGCCTACGGGGTCGTCGGCAACAGCGACGCTAATCGCCTTGCGGTTGTTAGATGGCTTGTTGCCACTGAAATAAAAATAGTATTTATAGCCGTCGCCTTCTTTGCGCTCGATAATGGCCGGTGCCCAGGCGTTGCCATTAGCCCAAGGCACCTGGTCGCTCTTTACATCGAGCATTATGCCTTCGTCGGTCCAGTCGGCCATATCGGGCGACGAGAAAACCGTGAAATAATATCCGCCCCAGCCGGGAGTGCCGTCGGTAGTAGAATATATATAGTATTTGCCGGTCTTCTCTGAGTAGAGGATTTCGGGGTCGGCATGTAGGCCGGGAAGCACGGGATTGTGCCACGCATGTTCGCCCCAGCGGGCCTCGAGGACTGCTTTCTCAGCCTTGGTAATCGGCATAACCGTGCCGTGCCGGGGGAAGAAATCCTTGGTAAACGCCTTGGGCGGAACGGAAAAATGCTCCAGGTCTTTAGAGGTCTGGTATTCGTATTTGCCCGAAGTATAGAGGTCGTACATCAGCACATAGTCGCCGCCGTTGAGCTTGAATATGCCCGACCCTTCGACCGGAGGATTGCCGGCATAGGCATCGAGGTATTCAAACGATTCTTTCCACGGGCCGCGCAGGTGTTTGGCCGTAGCCTTCTTAATACCGCTTTTCTCGGTCTTGCCCGATTTATCTTTGGTATGGCCCTTGAAGAACATGTGCCAGCGGCCGTCGGGACCTTTGATAATATCGTTGTCTATACAGCCATCTTTGGCCTTGAAGAGCACTTTGGGCTCGCTTTCGAAGCCCGTAAAGTCCTTGTTAGCGTAGGCATAATATGTTATAAGCCCCTTTTTCTCGTCCTCGCGGCGAAGGGTGAAATATACCATATATTTGCCAACCTCGGGGTCATAGATAGTTTGCGGCGCCCACACCCAATAGGCATCGGAGAAGTGTTTGGGATAGTCTTTCGACAGGTTCACAGTGGCATGTGTCCAGTCGGTCAGGTTGTCGGAACGCATCATCACTATGCCCGGATTGGCGCCCCAGCCGTTTTTGGCAGTGCTCATGTCGGTAGCCACGAGGTAATACGACTTACCGTCGTCGCCACGCAGTATATGCGGGTCGCGGATACCGCCGCTCTGGCTGATGGTGTCAGAGGCTATGACAGGGCGGTTATAGTTGAGCGCGTGCCAGTCGGTGCCGTTGTCGCTAACGGCGAAGCGCAACTGTTCCTGATTTTCACGGTCGCCTGCACCACCCTCGAAATATGTAAAAAGGTAGGCATCGCACTGCGGCTCGGAGGCAAACGCGCAAATCGCGCCGCCAAAGCCGAGTAGTAGTAATTTGAGCTTATGATTCATAGTATTTTGATTATTCGGCAAAAATATAGGTACAAAGATAAGGATTATTATCTTTGCACCTATACTAATTGTTAAAATTTAACGTCTTAGCGACTTACTGGTCAAGTGTCTCGAGAAATTCGATTTCGACAATACGCAGTTCGTTATTGGCTTTGTCGCCACCCTCGGCTTTGAAAAGGTCGAGTTCTCCGGCCTTGGGTTCGACAACCTCTACAATCTGCCCGAAGGCATCGCTGTCGTCGGCCGCGCCCTTGAGGCGGAGTGTATAGGTATCGCTCAGCACGGGATGCTCGATATTGAGGTGTACATAGCCAAGGCTGCGGTCGGTGTTTCCGCTCCACACCAGGGTATCGCCGGCATAGACCTCGAGCGGATATGAACGTTGGCGCCAGCCGGTAAGTTTGACGCATATATCGTCGATGGCCGCACGACGCTCGAGGCGGTAGGTAATCCACCCCGTCGACAGGCGTCCGTCGTTGCGCCATTCGCTCAGTTCGTTGTCATCATAGCTGTTGGCTGTCATGTCGGCGTTGGCACCGGCCGTGGCTCTCAGCACTTTGGTATCGACTTTCGAGTCGGTATACGACGGTCCTTCGGGCGTGGGGCCACGGTCGAGGCGCGAGGGCAGCCCGGCCCACGGTAGATGCTTGCTAAGGCCGTCCTTGACTTCGACAGCTCTGGTGTCAAACGATACCGAAACAGGCGAGAAACCCGGAGCCTCGGCTGTAACCGTCACATGCCCGGCCTCGGGCAGGGAGCGCAGCATCACGCGGTTGACACCGGCCTCGACAGGAAGCGACTTTTCCCCGGCAAAATTATCCTTACCCTGGGCAACGCCTCCGCGCCACTCCATCGGGCCGCTTACGGTAAATGTCACAGTGTCGTTGGCAAGAGGACAGCGATTGCCCCCGGCATCGACAACTTCGAACTGTACTAATGCAAGGTCGGCCCCGTCGGCGTATGTTCCGTCGGGACCCTGCATAAGAGTCAGTTTTAGGTCCTTAGGTTCGCCGGCGGTCTTGATGCTCTTGGTCACGACGGGCTTCATATTCTTGTCATAGACAACGGCTTCTACTACGCCCGGCTCGAAGGGTATGGAGTCGAAGGTATAGAGGAAGCGGTAGTCCTGACGCCCCATGCCGTGCGACTTGCCGTTGACTTTAAGCTCCACGGCATCGCCCGACGAGACAACATAGACCGGTTTTACAGTGCCTTCGGGGTAGTTCCAATGTCCTACGATGTGCGCGTCGGCACGCTCGGGGTCGACCCAGGCGTCCCACATCACCTTGTGGGCATAGAAGCCGTCCTTGGGCAGGCGCATGGGGTCTACGACACCGCTTATACGGAAGTTTTCGGCACTGCGTCCGTGTGTCTGAGTGTCGGAAAATATGATTTTCGCACCGCCTGAGTTTACACGGCGTCCCGTGCCGGGGCGTTCGCGCCAGAAGTCGTACCAGCGCCGCACGAACTCGACCGTCAGTTGGTCCTGGTTCTGGTTATATGCCGTGGCAGGCGCGTTCTTGTACATTGGGCCGTCGCCGTGTTTGTGATATGGGTAGCTCCAGTCGTCCCAATATTTGCGCAGGCCCTCGTCGCGGCAATATTCGGTCTGCACCATGGGGTGGTGTTCGCTCTTGTTTACATAGAGCATCTCGCCGCCGTATTCTGCCTCGCGGATGTCGAGCATCTCGCGCGAACCGATGGCGCGTCCCCCGTGTGGGTCGTACTTGTCGCGTATGGCGCGCATCTCGAGCATATGGTCGCGCGAGATTGACTCGTTGCCCGACTCCCAGAAGATTACGCTCGGGCTGTTGCGGAAGTATATTATGGCGTCGCGCATCACGTCCTTGCGCTGCTCCCAGCGGCGGCCTTCGACATCCTTCTCCGAGTCGCCGGCGGGCAGCATCTGCATCAGGCCAACGCGGTCGCAGCTCTCGACGTCCTGGCGCCATGGCGACACATGCATCCAGCGCACGAAGTTACCGTTGCTCTTGACTACCAGGTCGTTGCTATAATCGCTCAGCCACGGGGCGACCGACATGCCCACGCCGGGCCACTCGTTGCTGCTTCGCTGGGCGTAGCCTTTCATTTGCAGCACGCGGTCGTTGACCCACACCTTGCCGTCGCCGAAGCGCGTCTTGCGGAATCCTGTCACCGTGGCTACGGGGTCGGTGACTTTGCCGTTGATTTCGAGCGAGGTATTCACGGTATAGAGATAGCCGTAGCCCCAGCTCCAGAAGTGCAGGTCTTTCACCACTTCCGAGCCGCGCAAAGTGGCCGTGGCACCGGCGGCGATGGTCTCCTCCGAGCCTCGGAACGATGCCACTTCTTTGCCATCGTTGTCATAGATTGAAACTAACAAGGTTGCAGTGACAGGCTTGCGGCCGTCGTTGCGAACCTCGGTCTCTACGTTGACACGTGCCTTACGGCTCTTTACCTTAATCTCGGTGGCATAGACGTATGTGCCCGTGGTGCCGAGATTGCTATACAAAGGCAGGGTCTGATAGACCGGGTCGGCAACATGTAGGCGGACATTCTTGGGTATGCCGCCATAGTTGGCGTTGAAGTTGCGGTCGTTCCACTGGTACACGCTGTTTGTGGCACGCTCATGATAACGCCAATCGTTGTCGGTACGCACGGCGAGCACGTTTTCCTTGCCAAACTTCACGTACGGGGTAATGTCGAAGCCCACGGCCATGACGCCGTTCTCGTGCAGCCCGAGGTGGTGGCCGTTGAGGTAGAAGTCGGCACCCTGGCGCACGCCTTCGAACTCGAGGAAGACCTTGCGGCCCTTGTCGGAGGCAGGGATTTTGAAATGCTTGCGATACCACGCCACGGTATCGGTAAGCTCGTAAATCGACACTTTGAACGCCTCGTCCTCGTTGAAGGCGTGCGGCAGTGTGACTTTCGCCCAGTCGCCGTCGTCGTACTTCACGGCCTCGGCCCCGGGACGGTCGCCCACGGTCAGCAGCCACCCCGGGTTGAAGTTGTAGGTCTCGCGAGCTGTCGCCGTAGCGGCCAGCGCAAGCAGCATGCCTGCAAATAATACTTTATTCATATCGCTTGGTAAAAAAAAGGGAGCCGTCGTTGCTGCGGCGGCTCCCTTCGTTATGGTAAGTTATCAGAGAATTACCAACCGGGGTTTTGCTCGAGGTTGGGGTTCTTGGCGATTTCGGTCTGGGGGATGGGGAAGAGGTTCATCTTCTCGTCCCACTGGCGTGCAACCTTCTCGGGGGTGTAGGTCAGTGTGTATACGGGCTTTTCGTCCGTACCACCTGTGCGCTCACGGGTGATGTGCATGCGGGTAATCGAGGTGAAGTACTTGCTACCCTCTTTCCAACGACGCACGTCCCAGAAGCGGTGGCCTTCGAAAGCGAGCTCTACGAAGCGCTCGTTCTGGTATTTTGCCCAGAACTCGTCGCCGTCGACGGTGATAGCGGGCATCTTGACGCCGTTGCGGCCGCGAACGGTGTTCACGCACTGGCGAGCCGTCATGGTGTGGCCGGCTAACTGGCCGTCGGCACTGCCGGTAGCCTTGAAGAGGCACTCGGCATAGTCGAGCAGCGCGCCGCCGTAGCGGAAGTTGAGGTAGGTGTGGCGGGCCAGTTTGAAACCGCTCGTGGGGCCGAGGTCAATGGCGCCGTTGAGGAGTTTCTTCAGGTAGTAGCCCGTAGTGGTGGCGTCGGCTGTGGGCTGGCCGTTGGCACCGTTGTAGAATCTCTCTAGTATGAAGATCTAAGGCTTCTACCTAATT
>VSPF01000005.1 GCA_009775195.1 Muribaculaceae bacterium | reverse complement strand
GAGCTTTGAGGATGGCGCCGTCGAGGATAGCGTCGATGATACCGCGTGTATCTTTGATAGAGATACGTTTGCCTGTGCCGTTCCAGCCGGTGTTGACGAGGTATGCCTTTGCACCCGATGCATTCATACGCTTAACGAGTTCTTCGGCGTATTTTGTGGGGTGGAGCTCAAGGAATGCCTGGCCGAAGCAAGCCGAGAAGGTGGGGGTAGGCTCGGTGATGCCACGCTCGGTACCTGCGAGTTTTGCGGTGAAGCCGCTCAGGAAGTAGTACTTGGTCTGCTCGTCGTTGAGGATTGAGACGGGAGGAAGTACACCGAAAGCGTCGGCCGACAGGAAAATCACGTTCTTGGCAGCGGGGCCGTGGCTGATGGGCTTAACGATGTTCTCAATGTAGTTGATGGGGTAGCTTACGCGGGTGTTCTCGGTCACGCTCTTGTCGGCGAAGTCGATTTTGCCTTCGGCGTCGACAGTAACATTCTCGAGGAGGGCGCCACGACGGATAGCGTTGTAGATATCAGGCTCGCTCTCTTTGTCGAGGTTGATAACCTTTGCGTAGCAGCCGCCTTCGAAGTTGAACACGCCGTTGTCGTCCCAGCCGTGCTCGTCGTCACCAATAAGGAGACGTTTGGGGTCGGTAGAAAGGGTGGTCTTACCTGTGCCAGAAAGGCCGAAGAAGATAGCGGTGTTTTCGCCGTTCTTGTCGGTGTTGGCCGAGCAGTGCATCGAAGCGATGCCCTGCAGGGGAAGGAAGTAGTTCATCATCGAGAACATACCTTTCTTCATCTCGCCGCCATACCAGGTGTTGATGATGACCTGCTCACGGCTGGTGATGTTGAATACTACAGCGGTCTCGCTGTTGAGGCCGAGCTCCTTGTAGTTGGTAAGTTTAGCCTTCGATGCGTTGTAGACGATGAAGTTGGGTGTGAAACCCTCGAGCTCTTCGGCTGTGGGGCGGATAAACATGTTGGTCACGAAGTGAGCCTGCCATGCAACTTCCATGATAAAGCGCACAGCCATGCGGGTGTCCTTGTTGGCGCCGCAGAAGCAGTCGACAACATAGAGTTTCTTGCCCGAAAGTTCGCTCAGGGCGAGAGTTTTGCAAGCCTCCCAAGCAGCCTCGGTAGCGGGCTTGTTGTCGTTGGGATATTCAGGAGTAGTCCACCATACGGTGTCTTTCGATTTCTCGTCGAGGACGATGAATTTGTCCTTAGGCGAACGGCCGGTATAAACGCCGGTCATCACGTCGACAGCGCCGAGTTCTGTAACGACGCCACGCTCGTAACCTTCGAGAGTGGGGAGAGTTTCCTGCTCGAAGAGTTCTTCGTACGAGGGATTGTACACCACTTCGGTGGTGCCATCGATGCCGTATTTCACCAAATCAGCTTTGATTTCGGCGAGACGGGCCTTCTTGACTTCTTCAATCTTGCTCATTGTAAAGTGCTTGAAAATATTGTAGTTATGTGTTGTTTGTTATCTCTGGCACAGCACTGCTGAGAGTGCCTTGTATTACGAGTGCAAAGGTAGTCAAAATTTTTGAATTTCACCCCGATTAACGAAAAATTTCTTTATTAATAAAAATTAAAGAGGCTTTCTAAATTTTTCTACTTTGCATTAGGCATAACGCCACACCCCGGCCCGGGGTTGGCGTATTAATATTTATTATGACTTAGGGATATGCGCTACTTTAGCCCTATCTTAAGCACAACCAGATAGGCGGCGACAACGACAAGCAATACCGTCGACGCTATTATGGCCGTAACCGCCAGCCGCTTCATAGCGACAGAGTTGTGCCTGGTGCCTACAAAACCGACTGCCATCGCGGCAGCGGCCACACCCATGGCGACATAGCCGTTCGACCATGCAAGTACGGCCCAGGCTACCAATGCAAGTACTACGGCAAGCCATACCCACGCAGGGTGCGTTGTGCGCTCAGTCGGCTCTACACGGGTGTCTTCAATCTTTTTATCTTCTATATTCATATTATTTTTAGCGTGTACAAATGAAAACCATGGCAAAGATATAAAAAATATCGACGCCATGTATAAATAATACAAATATTGTAAAAAAAAGTTTATTTCTCGCTTTGGTAGTATGTGCCGGAATATTCTGTGACGGCGGGGCCGGTCATCATTATGTGGTCGTCCGGGCCCATGTCGAGGCCGAGGTTACCGCCTATGAGCCTTATAGTTACAGGCCATTGCGCACGCCCGGTGGCAACGGCGGCGGCGGCAGCTGCACATGCACCGGTGCCGCAAGCCATGGTCTCGCCGGCTCCGCGCTCCCAGGCCCGCATCGACAGGTTGTGCGCATCATCGACACGCACAAACTCGATATTTGCCTTCTCGGGCCATATAGGGTGCGACTCGAGTGCCGGGCCGAGGGTAGTGACCACATCTCCATCAAAGCTGTCGACAAACACCACGCCGTGAGGGTTGCCCATCGAAACTGCGGTAACAAGCACTCGCTTGCCATCAACATCGACAGGCGTATCAATCATGCCCTCACCCTGATGTGAAACGGGAATTTGTGCCGGGGCAAAGACGGGCTTGCCCATGTCGACCGTCACAGTGTCGGTAAGGCCGTCAATCCCGGTATGTACCTCGACGGTCTTGACACCGCTCAGTGTCTCGATATTTATACGGTTGTCGGCGACTAACTTATTATCATAAATATATTTGGCCACGCATCGTATGCCGTTGCCACACATCTGCGCCTCCGAACCATCGGCGTTGAATATACGCATGCGGCAGTCGGCCTTGTCGCTGGGCAATATGGCTATGATGCCGTCGGTGCCCACGCCGGTATGCCGCCGGCTGATTTGTCGTGCCAGGTCCGACAGGTTGTCGAGCGGACGCTCCATACAGTCGACATATACGAAGTCGTTGCCCAGGCCGTTCATCTTGACAAACGGTATGTCGGTGAGGTGCGCGCACGACACCGAGGGTCGTCCGTCGGCCAGCGACTGCACGGCCTCGTAGAGGTGGCCGAGGCCCTCGTCGAGGATTGCACGCGGCACGCCTATATTCATGCGCATAAAGCCTGTACCCTCGTCGCCAAATGTGCTGCCCTCGCTCAGCGCCAGGTGGCCGCGCTCGACAAGCAGTTTGACAAGCTCGTCGCGATTAAGGCCGAGGGCATGGAAATCAAGCCATACCGTAAACGATGCCTCGGGCCTGTAAAGCCCTATTTGCGGCAGTTTGGCGGCAAAAAACTCGGCAGCATGGTCTACGTTTGCCTGCAGATATGCCAGCACCTGGTCGAGCCACCGGCCGCCATGTGTATATGCCGCCTGTGTGGCAACCATAGCGGCAATCGGGGGCGCATTAAATTCGCTGGTCGACAGCCAGTCGAAGAAGGGTTGTCGCAGACGGGGAGACTTTACCACCGTCCACGCGCTCACTATGCCGGGAATGTTGAATGTCTTCGACGGCGCACCGAGGGTGACGGTGATTTCAGCAGCTTCGGGCGATACCGATGCCGTAGGTATATGGCTGCGGCCACCGAGCATCATGTCGCCATAGATTTCGTCAGAAACCAGTACAACGCCGTTATCATGGCAAATCGCCGCCACGCGGCGCAGCGTGTCGGCATCCCATTGCAGGCCAATCGGGTTGTGAGGGTTGCAGACTATCATCATCGCCGGATGCTCGGTATGTATAGCCTTGAGCAGCCCGTCGAAGTCCATCACATAGCGGCCCGACTCGTCTCGGCGCAAGGGGTTGTTGACAACGCGGCGGCCGTTGCCCTCGATGAGCGAACGGAACGAATGATATACCGGCGGCTGGATGAGCACGCCGTCGCCGGGACGGGTGAAATAATTGATACACAGGCTGAGGCCTTTTTTCAAGCCGGGCATAAAGGTGATTTCGTCAGCCTCGACATGCCATTTATGGCGTGTCGCCAACCACGACGTTATGCTCTGCCAAAACTCTGCCGGCGGGGTCGTATAGCCCAACACGGCATGGTTGAGGCGGTTACGCAAGGCATCGATAATAGCCGGACATGCCTGGAAATCCATGTCGGCAATCCAGAACGGCAACAGGTCGTGACGGCCAAATTTACGGTCCATTTCCTCGAATTTGGTCGCGTATGTATCGTGGCGGTCTACCACGCAGTCGAAATTGTACTCTTCTTGACTCATCATGTCGGCAAAGTTAGCAAAATTCCCCGACATGCCAAATCGTATGGCAAGTCGTTAAAGCATCGCGGCGATTTTGCGTATATTGGCCAACCTTGTCATAAATGAGTTATCAGATTTTGCCACATACATATTATAATCACTTTGCAGCCTTAAAAATAACTCGGCTTCAATGCCTAAAGCTGCCTCCAACAATAAAGCCATCTCGGTATTGACGGCCCGTTTACCATTGATAACTTCATTGAGGAGCGAAGGTGAGACCCCAATCTGATGCGCAAGTTTTGCCTGCGAAAGATTGCGCGTCTCCAATTCGTCGCGGATGAGCTCGCCGGGATGTGTGGGTTCAAACGCGGTAAGATTATTGGCTATCATAGCCGGGTCGATGTTGGGAAGGGCAATCATATCAATCATAATGGTTTGAGAGTTCAACAATATTACAAATCGTTAGTAAGGGCTTGTCGGCAGACTCTTCAAGTGTAAACTCGATACGGTATTTATCATTGACCCTCACCGAGAAAAGTCCTGCCTTGTCACCTGAAAGTGCCTCAAATCGTAATGAGTTGATTGGGAAGAGAGATTCCTTAGACGACGCTGACATAAGATAATGGATACAACGTTTATAGCGCTTTATGATATCGGGCTGAAAACGATGATTCTTATCTTTTGTAGTACCTTGTTCGTATAACTCTTTTAGATAATTTTGGGCAAAGGTAACTATCATATACCACTAATAATAATGCCACAAAGTTATTAAAAGTTTTCATTGTTCACAAATTTGTGAACAATGAATAACAATTCAGTATAAAGGAACAATTCAGTTTTAACATTAATTAACCTGTTAGAACATTCATATACTTAAAAATTTCTTCTAAGGAGTGTAACTTTTACATGATACGTGCGTCATATGGGTATATTACTCAATTTTCACATATTTAATATGCGACGACCCATTTCTTTCATACTCATGCTTGTTCTCGGCCTCACGGCCTTTGCCTCGCTACCTGTTACCGAAGGCAACTACCTGCACGAAGACAGCCTGATTTGGCTCCGGCTCGACAGTATCGGCGACCGCATCTGGAAAGAAATCGACAATAATCCTACCCGGGAAGACAGCCTCATGGGCATCTACCGCAAAGCCTATCAGAAATCCCGGGAAGAGAACCGGTCTATGGCACTCAGATATGCATCCGTGCCGAGCGGCATACAGCGTGTATATATGGTGAGAGACTTAATCGCAAAAGACACCCTCGCGGCATTATTGCCCACACTGCCCGACTCTATCCGTAATTCGTATTACGGAAAACTTGTAGACCGACACATCAACACGCGACAGCTCGCAATAGGCGACAGCCTTGCAAGTTTCCCATGCCAACTTGCCGACGGGACTCAATTCGACTGGAAGTCGCTCGATGGCAAGAATGTGCTGGTTATCTACAGCGGCTATCGCTGCATGGGCAAAGAAGGTCGAGAAGCACTCAAAGACCTCTACGAGGCCACATCACGAGACACATTCGAAATCGTCCACTACTGGGTAGAGCCCAACAATTTGGAGGCCCTGCAGAGCGAGGCCAGAAAAATCGGATTTAAATTCCCAATAGTAAGCGATTTTCTCAGAGATGCCACCCCTATGAAAATAATATACGGTTGCCAGGGCATGCCTACATATTATTTCTTTGACAGCGGGCACCGCCTATTGCTTAAAGGCATGGGACATGAATTTCCCTGGGACGCGATGAAGGCCCGCCTCGGCATAAAGGGCGACTGAATATAAGAAAACAATCAAGGCAAAAACCACATAAGAACTTAAGACATATAATCTAACATTCTATAAAAATGATTATCACATTACGCAACGTCAATAAGACATACCCCGGCGTGGTACCGCTACACGTTCTCAAGGACATCAACCTCGAGATAGCCCGTGGCGAACTGGTATCAATCATGGGCGCGTCGGGTTCGGGCAAGTCAACCCTGCTCAACATCCTGGGCATCCTCGACAATTACGACAGCGGCGAATACCGCCTCGACGGTGTAGAAATCCGCAACCTCAGCGAGAACCGCGCCGCCGAACTGCGAAACCGCATGATAGGCTTCGTATTTCAGTCGTTCAACCTTATCGGCTACAAAAACGCGCTCGAGAACGTGGCCCTGCCGCTCTACTATCAGGGCATGAGCCGCCGCAAGCGCAACGCCTTGGCCATGGAGCAGCTCGAACGCCTCGGCCTGGCCGACCGCGCCACACACCTGCCGGGCGAGTTGTCGGGCGGTCAGAAACAGCGCGTGGCCATAGCCCGCGCCATCGTCACCAAGCCGTCAATCATACTTGCCGACGAACCCACC
This sequence comes from Muribaculaceae bacterium, assembly GCA_009775195.1. Classification (GTDB taxonomy): domain Bacteria; phylum Bacteroidota; class Bacteroidia; order Bacteroidales; family Muribaculaceae; genus CAG-873. The sequence goes on along the minus strand of VSPF01000005.1, from coordinate 29,688 downwards.
GGTGCCCTCGACTCGCACACGTCGAAAGAAGTGATGGAAATCTTCCGCCAGCTCAATGCCGAGGGCATGACAATAGTGATTGTAACCCATGACCCCGGCGTAGGCGCGGCCACCAACCGCATTATCCGCATCGTCGACGGCGAAATTGTGAACCAAGATGCTTGACCTGCTCAGAGAAATAAGCCAGACCCTGCGCAACAACAAGCTGCGCACCGTGCTGACCGGCATCGCCGTTGCCTGGGGCATCTTCATGCTCATCATCCTGCTCGGCGCGGCCAGGGGCGTCAACAACTCCTTCGAGGAAAACATGGGCAGCCGCGCAACCAACGTCATATCAATCTGGGGGGGCCGCACCTCGAAGCCCTACAAGGGGTATAAGGACGGGCGCTGGATAGAGCTTAAGGGCGAGGACGCCAAGGCGATAAAAAACGACAACGAGTCGACCGTCAGCGACGTCGTGCCATTTGCCTCGGCCGATACGGCCAAAATCTCTACGTCGCTCGACGTTATCCAGGGCTTCGACGCCGTCTTTCCCGACGCGGCCCGCACCGAGCGCATGACCATAAAATATGGCCGTTTCATCAACGACCTCGACATCAGCGGCGCGCGCCGTGTGATGGTGCTCCGCGACACCCAGGCCGCGCTGCTCTTTGGCAACGACTCTACAGCCCTTGGCAAAACCGTAAGCTCGATGGGCCTTGCGTGGACTGTAGTCGGCATATACACACACCGCTGGAACCGCACCACCTATGCCCCCTACACAGCCTATAAGGCCGTGACGGGCAACAACGACGACGCCTACCAGCTCAATGTGACGGTGCAGGGCCTTACCGACGAGGCATCGGGCGAAGCCGCCGAAGACGACATACGTGCCAGTCTGGCCCGTCAGCACGAGTTTGCGCCCGACGATGCCAACGCAATATGGACTTGGAACCGCTTCAACGACTATCTGCGCGGCCAGACAGCGGGCAACATATTGCAAATAGCCGTGTGGGTGCTCGGCCTGCTCACATTGCTGACCGGCATAGTGGGCGTGAGCAACATCATGTTTGTATCCGTTCGCGAGCGCACCCACGAAATCGGCATACGCCGCGCCATAGGTGCCAAGCCGCGCTCGATAGTCACCCAGGTCATTACCGAGAGCGTGGCCATGACGGCCATATTCGGCTATATCGGCGTCTTTATGGGCTTCGTGGTGCTACAGCTCATCAACTATTTTGTAGGCGACAACACCGAGGGCTTCAAGAATCCCACGGTCGACCTGTCAATCGCCGTCGAGGTAACTATCGCCCTGATTATAGCCGGAGCCATCGCCGGTCTCTTCCCGGCCATAAAGGCAACCAAAGTCAAACCCGTAGAAGCCCTGCGCGACGAATAACCATGCGACTTACAATCTTCCAACTCGAGAACTGGCGCGAAATCGGCGCCACGCTTGCACGCAATAAGACGCGCACATTCCTCACGGCCTTCGGTATCTTCTGGGGCACAGCCATGCTTGCCATGCTGCTCGGCGGCGCCGAGGGTTTCAAGGGTATCATGAGCCGCAACTTCGCCGGCCTGGCCACCAACATGGGCGGCATGGGCTCGAACCCACGCTCGATTTCATATATGGGCTTCAACAAAGGCAGCTACTGGACGCTGACCACCGAGGACGTAGACGATATACGCCGCATAGCCCCGGCAATAGAGTACTCGTCGGCAATCAACGGCCGCAGCGTGACCGGCGTCTACTCCGTGAGGTCGAAGGCCGCACAGGCCATGGGCATAGAGCCGGAGTATGGCAAAATCATGCTGCCCGTCATTTATGAAGGCCGCTTTATCAACGCTCGCGACTACAGCGAGACACGCAAAGTGGTTGTCCTGGGCCGAAATATCGCCAGCGAGCTCTTCGGCAACGAGTCGCCCATAGGCAAACGCCTCAGTCTCAACGGTGTCTACTTTACCTGTATCGGCGTTGCCGGCCAGGTAGGCGAGGCAAGCATAATGGGCCGTATCGACGACAACTACATAATACCCGGCTCTACCCTGCGCCAGGCGTTTAACCAGGGCAACTCGGTAGGGTTCTTCATCTACACCGCCCCGGCAGGCCACAAGCCCGACGAGAACGAGGCGGCAATCCGCCGCTTCCTCTCGGGGCGCCACGCAATCCACCCCGCCGACAGCCAGGCATTCTGGTTTATGGACCTCTCGGAAATGTTCGACCAAATCAACAGCATCTTCATGGGCATAGCCATACTTGCGGGCTTCGTCGGTGCCGGGTCGCTCTTAGCCGGCGTAATCGGCGTGGGCAACATCATGTGGATAGTCGTAAAGGAGCGCACTCACGAGTTCGGCATACGCCGCGCAATCGGGGCCACCCCTGCCGACATCACCGTGCAGGTGTTGAGCGAGAGCGTGTTGCTGACCCTCGTAGCCGGCACTGCCGGCGTATGCTTCGCCACCATAGTGCTCGGTATTGTCGATTACTTCACTACCGACCCCATGCTCGGCAAGGCCGGCTTCGAAATCTCTTTCGGCCTCGCCCTTGCCATAGTGGCTACGTTCTTCGTCCTCGGCAGCGCGGCCGGCACACTACCGGCCATCAAGGCCATGCGGATTAAGCCCATCGAGGCCCTCAGGGACAAATAACCCCCTATTACAAATTAAAAATCTATAATCCATTAACATAATGAAGAAATTTTTTAAAATCTTTTTGTGGGTGCTTGTGGCTGCTGTCTTTGTAGGCACCTTCGTATTCCTATATAACAACGGCAAGGAAAAGGAAGAAGTCTATTCTACCGCCCAACCCCAGCGTCTGACCATCGAGCGCAACACCGTGCTCACCGGCAAAATCGAGCCTCGCGACGAAATCGAAATCAAACCCCAAATCTCGGGTATCATCAGCGAAATAAATGTCGAGGCCGGCGACCTGGTCAAAGAAGGCGACGTTATTGCAAAAATCAAGGTCATACCCGAGGCTTCGCAACTATCGAGCGCGCAGAGCCGCGTAAGCACGGCCGAAATCGAACTTACCGACGCCACTGCTAAATTTAAACGCGACAAGGAGCTTTTTGCCAAGGACGTAATATCACGCGAAGAATACGAGACCTCGCAAAAGAACTATAACAAGGCACAGGAAGAAGTCGAGGCCGCACGCGATGCCTACAACATCGTGCGCGAGGGCGTGAGCCGACTCAATGCCAAGGAAAGCAACACCCTCGTCAGGGCAACCATAACCGGCCTTATTCTCGACGTGCCTGTCAAGGTCGGTAGCTCGGTAATCCAGGCAAACACGATGAACGACGGTACTACCGTGGCAAAAATCGCCGATATGAACAAGCTGATTTTCAAAGGCAAGGTCGACGAGACCGAGGTTGGCAAGCTGCGCGTTGGCATGCCCATGGACATCACCATCGGCGCCATGCCCGACCTGCACCCACTCGCCACTATCGAGTATATCTCGCCCAAGGGCGACGACAGCGGCGGTGCTAACACCTTCGAAATCAAGGCCGCCCTCGTGCTCGACGACGTGACCGGCCTGCGCTCGGGATACTCGGCCAATGCAAAGGTCGCGCTCGAACGCGCTCAAGATGTGATGACCGTGCCCGAATCGGTAGTGACCTTCGAGGGCGACAGTACCTTCGTATTCGTCATGACCGACAGCCTGCCCAAGCCCGAGTATAAACGCACCCCGGTAAAGACCGGCCTCAGCGATGGCATAAACATCGAAATAAAAGAAGGCATTGACTCAACCGCAGTGCTCCGCGCCTCTAAAATCGAACAGTAATGAAAAAGACACTATTTATGCTCGTGGCCCTGGCTTCGCTTAGTGCAGGAGCCAAGACCTGGACGCTCGACGAGTGCGTGACGTATGCAATTGACCACAATATCGACGTGCAGAGCCGCAAGGTCAGCGCGCTCGAGGGCGAGCTTGCCGTCACCGAGGCTAAAGACCGCTTCCTGCCCCAGGTGCAGGCATACGGCTCGCAGAGTTTCAACTTCGGTCGCGGCCTTACTGCCGACAATACTTATGCCAACCGCAACACCTCGTCGTTCTCGGTCGGTGCCAACCTGAGCCTGCCAATCTTCCAGGGCCTCCGCGCCGTGCGCCAATTGTCATATTCGCGCACAGCCCTCAAGGCGACGCTCGAGCAGGTCGAGGCGGCGAAAGACGACGTTACGCTCAACGTCATCAGCCAGTATCTCCAGGCACTCTACGCCTCTGAGATGCTACAGGTCGCACGTGTCAACCTCGGCATATCACAATCGGAACTCGACCGCCGCCAGGCACTGCTCGATGCCGGCCGTCTGCCCGGCCTCGACATACACGAGGCCCGTGCGCAGGTGGCACAGGACGAACTGTCGGTAACAAATGCCGTCAACGACAGCATCATAGCCCGGCTCGACCTGGCGCAGCTGCTCAACCTGCCCGATGCCGAAGGTTTCGATATAGCTCCGCTCGGCGACGACGAGCGACTGCTCCCCTCGCCCGACGACGTGTTTGCCAACGCCCTGCAATACAACCACACCATGCGCGCCGGACGCCTGCAAGAAGAAGCCGCCGAGAAAAACGTTGCCCTCGCCAAGACGGGCTACATACCCACACTGTCGTTCAGCGCAGGCTTAGGTACTAACTACTACAAGACCTCAGGCTTTGACAACGAGGGTTTCGGGGCCCAGATGCGCCACAACTTTGCCAAGAGCATCGGCTTCTCGCTAAGCATACCCATCTTCGACGCCTTCTCGACGCGCAACAACGTGCGCCGCGCCCGCGCCCAGCAGGAGAGCATACGCCTACAGCTCGACGATGCCCGCAACCGTCTCTACAAAGCAATAGTGCAGGCCCACACACAGGCTGTAGGGGCCATCAAGAAGCAGGAGTCGGCACGCATTGCCGTAGAGAGCAGCGAGGCCGCGTTCGAGGCCATGAAGGTGAAATATGACAACGGCCGCGCCAACGCCACCGAGTTCCAAAAGGCCCAGAGCAACTATATCAACTCACAGGCCCAGGCCGTACAGGCCAAATACGAGCGCATCCTCCGCGCCCGCATCCTCGACTTCTACAACACCCAGACCCTCTGATACACTCTCATTAGATATCCATGCGCCTGCCCTGCAAAAATTACTCATTATGTTGTCATCTTTAAAAAATTTCGTACCTTTGCACTGCAATGCCAATGTAGTCGTCCGGTAGGCAACATCGACATTGTGACATATTCAACAAGAGCGTGACTTAACGCTTATTCCTGATTTATCGAAATTCTCGCAAAATTTCTTTCACCGTCAGGGATTAAGCAATGTAGTCGCCCGATGCTATGTATTATCGTAGTCAGCAAGAACAATCTATATAGATTGTTTTATGCTGACTGCAATAATAGCATATATAAGCGTGGGCTTCTGCGTTGCCGTTTGACGGTGAAGGGCAATGCGAGAAGCCTCGATAAGTAGGAACGGCAACGAGTACAGATTCCTACGCTTCTTTTAATTATTAAACTCAACCGACCTTGGGGAACCTGTCGGCATAATGCAATCTGATGAAAAAATTACTTGCCTTAATGTTTGCGGCAGTGGTGCTGACCATCCCCCTGCTTGCCCAGACGCTTCCAGCAACTATGCTGTTTGACTCCAACACATTCAACTCTTACGGCTTTAATCTTGCAGCCGATGGCACCAATCTCTACAACGCAACCTACAACATCATAAATATCAATAAAAACGCTGACGGAACCGAAGTTGGCGACATAGAGTATACAGTCTATGATGAAAACTTTTCAATCACAGACCATTTCACACTTAAAGGCTTATATATCAATGCAATAAAAGAAGAAAACGGTCACGAATACAAGTATAATGTATCAATACCTTATCAGGAGTACCCTCTCGGATACGACATCCCTTATATTATACTTACTAAAGGAGTCTTTACAACTGACGGCAAATGGTGCGCAATAATACAAGAATACAGCGGCAACAGAGAAACCAAGTGTTTTACCGTGTATAAACAGGACAACTCCAAGGTAGGCGAGTTTACTCTTTCTATTGTGGAAAAGTATGGAAATAAGGAGATGCTTTCACCACATTTTGTTTTTGGCAAACCATTAAGTGGAAAAGTATATGTTGCTGAATATGACGAATATAAAAAAATGACCGTCTATTCATTCACCGGCCAAAATGGGCTTCTTACACCCACTGTCTTAGCTAAGACCGCAGCAGCATGGCCAAATCCCCTTCCGCAAGGCTCTCCTCTTACTATCGAACTTGGCCGTGAGGCATCGCATGGCACATTCGTAACCTTTAGCGACATGCGCGGTCGCCTTGTCGATAGAATTGCAATCGGGCACGGAGAGACAATATTTACCGTTACCCCTCGCAGCTTGTCGAGAGGTGCTTATATCTATACGGTATATTTTGGTGACGGAGAGGTTGTTGCCGGCAAGCTTATTAGCGAGTAAGATTCACACGACCGGACGTGCAATTCCTAAAGACATATTCTTCAACCAAAACACACGTTACTAACCAGTATCAATGATGGTGTGGCAAAATAAGAAGTCGTCGGAGACGACGCTTTTGTGGTTAACCCCGCCATCATTGGCGGGGACTGACTAAAGTCTCTAAGACAAAAGACCTCGGAGAGGTCGCAAACGGCATGTTCCAAGCCAATTGCATCCTCTCCGAGGATTATTATTGTATTGCTTCCACGACTGCCCCACGAATAATCGTGGGGAACCATGTCATCGTCCTCCGAGGACTCTTATAAATTACCCTTTTTGACACACGCCTATAATGCCATTCATTTTAAAGCACTTAACGCACCATTCGGTAATTTGGCCGTGTTTAATTCCGTGATTTGGCGCGTTTTCATTCGGTTGTTTGGCCGAGTTTCGTTCCGAGATTTGGCTAAATAACATTTGTTTTTAGTCTTTGAGAGTGCCAATAGGCACCACATACACACCGTCTTCTCTTTGATATGCATAGTTTCCTGTAGCTGTAAGAACCATGAGGAACGACGGTCTTTTCATCTTGTCTGAATCAATTTTATCGGCAAGCGATTTGAGAGTTACCACGCCTTCTTCAATCAGTTTTTCACCACCTAATTTAATTTCCACAAGACCGTAACGACCATCACGAAGATGCACTACAGCATCACACTCAAGACCATTTTTATCTCTATAATGATAGACTTTGCCATTGATTGACTCGGCATAAACCCTTAAATCTCTCACACACAAAGCCTCAAAAACGAACCCAAAGGTTCTGAGGTCGGCAACCAGGTCTTGCGGACCGATGCCTAATGCAGCTGTTGCAATCGAGGGGTCGGTAAAATAACGAGTATCAGAAGTTCTGATTGCCGTTTTCGAACGTAAGTTTGGATTCCATGCCTCAACATCTTCGATAACGAAAATACGCTTAAGGGCCTTTATATATGAGGCAATGGTATCAACATCGAGAGCATCACCTTCATTTTCTTGCAAATCATCTCTAATGCAAGCATTTGAGACTTGCGAACCCTGATGCCGCGCATACGAACGCAAAAGTCTATGTACCCTTTCGGGGTCACGTTCGACACCATCTGACGCTTGTATATCGCGTTTTGTGACTGCATCTACATAGTCGAATGCTTGGTCAAGAGCCGTTTCCTCATCCATATCAACAGCCAGAGGCCAACCGCCTCGACATGCTAAAAAAGCAACTTTCTCTAAATCAAGCTGAGATATACCCGAAATATTTTGAGCACCATCAAATAGGGCATTAAGAGAAACATCACCCGAAGATTCGCCAGATTCCCACAATGACATAGGTCTCATCTTCAACCACCCAATACGGCCAGTGCCTGTATGTATCACATGGCTCATATCAGCAGGAACACTCGACCCTGTAAGAATAAACAGGCCCAAAGCTCCACGATGGTCAGCTTCAAATCTGACAGCATCCCAAAGCTGTGGAGCTACCTGCCATTCGTCAATCAAACGAGGATTATCGCCACGCAACAACAACTCAGGATTTATAAGGGCAAGCCGAATATTTTGGTCGGCCATCCCCGGAGCAGTCATATATAAAGTACTTTTAGCTATCTGCTCCGCAGTTCTGGTCTTACCGCACCATTTAGCGCCTTCAATCAAAACTGCGCCTTTACCTTTCAACTTGCGTTTCAACAAATTATCAGCTATTCGAGGTCTATATTTTGCTTTATCTTCCATAATTCAATATCATAATTTGCTGCAAATATAAACAAAAAAATTGACAGTTCGGTAATTTGGCGCGTTTTCATTCGGTAATTTGGCCGAGTTTCATTCCGTGATTTGGCGCGTTTTCGTTCGGTTGTTTGGCCGAGTTTCATTCCGCAATTTGGCTAAAAACACGGCGGGCGTGCCATCAAGGCATGCCCGCCGAAGGCTTAAGATCTATCAATTAAAAGTGAATCAAGCCTTAGATTGCACCTTTGTGGGGACTGATAAAAATAACCAACAATAAATGCATTTCGATATATTATCCCTCATCGGCCACGAAGCCTGTGCGGCGGTAGCCTTTTATGGTGTATACAGTACCGGGGTCGTCGCTATACTCGATTTTGAACTCTATACCGTCGACGGGCATTCCCGAAGGGCTGACCGCACCGCCGGGGAGGATTTTACCCTCGGTCACAGTGACATAGAGCGGTGTAGCCTCGTCGATGGGGTTGATATTGACCTCGGTCTTGGTCGAGCCGAAAGCCAGCGTCGACACGTTGCAGTCGACCTCGACCTGGGTGATGGGAGACCACCACGCCGGATTGTTTGCCGGCGACGTGTCCATAATCCACATGCGCGTGCCATCGTCGTCATTAGTATTGTATGTCAATATCATAAACGGGTCGGTGAGCTGCTCGTCGCCGAAGTAGCCCTCGACCATCCACTCGCCTGCGAGGGCGACGGTAGAGGTCATCGGTATTTCATCTTTGCTACACGATGTAGCAGCCATGCCGAGAAGGAGGGCCAGGATGTATGTGATATATTTCTTCATTTTCAATTATTTTGTGATGGTAACATTGAAGAGGTAGTTGTACTCTGTATAGTCACAGGTCCACGACATGGTCTCGGTTGCAGCATCGAACTTGCCGTCGGTGAGGGCGTTTGCCGAGTCACCCCATCCTTGCAGATAGCTGTCGACCAGCGTTATCGTACCGTCAGCAGCAATCTCGACCTCGCCCTTGAGGGCATATGCGTCGCCATAACCGCGCACCTGGGCGTAGAAGCCGCCGAGAAGGTCAGAGATGATATATGTGCCCTTACCCGTGCCATATACGAGTATTGAGCAGGCATTTACGCCGAAGAAGTTGCTGCCGTTGAGGTTCGTTGCCTCGGTTGTGGTATAGTAGCCCGAAGCCTTGTCGTCGGCATCGGCAACGAGCACATAGCGCTGTTTGGCAGCCGAGAAACCGTCGGGGTTGACCGCCGAGTAGGCTATCGAGTAGTAACCGGGCTTGGGGTCCTGGAGGTCCATATTGGTCGTGACCTTGACCTGCGAGGTGATATCCTCGCCCTGCATGGTGGCAGAATAGCCCGGGTCGACAAAGGGCGTGCCCGCAGGGGCCATCATATATTCCGGCCCGTCGAGTTCGATGACGGCATAATATGTCACGCCGGTAAGTCCCTCGGTATCCTCGCTGCAGGCAGTGGCAAGCAGCCCGAGGGCCATGGCTGAAATCAATATATATTTTTTCATTTCCTTGCTTGTTATGTGTTATTTCGCAGCCCAAAAAATCGGGGTTTGTTCACCCTTAAATTCGGGAGTGTTAGAGTTGGCACTTGCCGACGACACGGGGTAGGGCCAGCGCATAAGCAGCTTGTTCTCCCCAACCTTGGTATTGAAATCAATCGGCGTATAGAGCGTGCCTGGAACGAGCAGACCGGGATTATAAGCATCGGTAAGTTTGTCGTAGAGCTGGGCGCCGGTCACGCTGCCGAAGGCAGGATAGCCGAGGCGGCGCATCTCGCAGTATGCCTCGAAGTTGTTGATGCCGGCAAGGGCAATCCATTTCTGGATACCGATGCACTCGGCCCAGCGGGCGTTGTCGTAGGGATAAGCCTCGAGGACCTTTTCTACGCCGGTGGCACCGGCCTGGGCAAACGAAGCCTCAATCGCGGCCTCGTAGTGGGCCTTGGCCTTGTCGGCACTGCCATAGCGGGCCTCGTATTCGGCAAGGAAGAACTCGGTCTCGGCAACGGTAATCAGGGTCACAGGAGTATCGTATTTGATATTGGGGCGGCACCAGTAACCGGCCTTGAGGCTGGCAGTGCCGGGGTACTGTGTGCCCGAGATGCCGCCGGTATATTCCTTCTTGTCGGTATTGGGGTTGAACCACACTGTCAGACGGCCGTCGTCGGCAACGTTCATTGCTGCAAGCAGGGCGAGGTTGAGCACAACGTTCTGCTGGGTAGAGCCGAAATATGTGGCAAACTCTTCCTGATAATAGGGGTTGGCATGGCCGCTTTCGTTTGCCCAGCATCCTTCCCACTGCACGTCGACTGTGGGGAAGTTGTTCTCGGCAACGAGTGCGTCGAGCTGGGCCTTTACATCTACGGCAAAGCTCTCGCGCATAAGGATGCGCAGTTTGAGGGCGTTGGCAAGCTTAACCCACTCCGAGGCACGTGCACCGGGCATCAGGAAGTTGGTGCAAACACTTTCTGTGCCCACGCAATTTGCCAGGGCATCGTCGAGTTCCTTCACTATGCCGGCATACACGTCTTTGCCTTCGTCGTATTTGGGCGACAGGTTCGACGGGTCGAGGGCTTCACTGTAGGGAATTTCGCCGTAGCAGTCAATCAGTGCCTGATAGCTTGCGGCACGGAGCACGGTAGCGGCAAGTATGTTGCCGTTGCTGCCGCTTTCTTTCGACTTGGCAATCACGGTCGAGAGGTTCTGGAGCGTACCTGTCGACAGGACGGTAAACATGCGGCTCGAGCGTGCGCCACTCATTGTAAACTGACTATAGTCGAGGTAGTTGCTCGTACCGAACATTTGGGCGTAATGCTGGGCCAAATATCCCGAGGGTATGCGCAGGAAATCGCTGTAGCACGTGGCGAAAGCCATCTCGGTGGCAGGGAAGATGAGGTCTTCGGAAATAGCGCCAGCGCTGGGCGAGTTGGGGCTCTCGTTTATGTCGAGGTAGTCGCCGCACGAGGCAAGCGAGAGCGACATGGCCACGAGGCCCGAAATCAATATCTTTTTCATTGCTGGATTTGCTTTTAGAAGTTAACTTTGAGGTTTACGCCGAAGCTGCGGCATGAGGGGTTTGAATACAGTTCGCCGAAACCGTAGGCGAGGTCGCCATACTGGGTAACTGTCGTTGTCTCGGGGTCGACATAGCGGTTGTCCTTGCTCGTCCATATAAAGGCGTTGTTGCAATATGCTGTCAGCACCACCTCGTTGAGGTAGACGGCTTTGAGCCACTTGCGCGGCAGGTTCCAGGTGAGCGATATATTGCGCAGCTTGCAATATGTGCGGTCGGTAAGGTAGGCAAGACCACCCTGGCCCCAGCCATAGTCGTTGAAATATTTCTGATAGCTGCCGTCGGCAACAAAAATCGGCGTGTTGTTGGGGCTGTAGGTGCCGTCGCCGTTAGCGACTACCGAGCCGGGGATGATGAAGGGCCGGCGTTCGTTCTGCTCGGTCACCTTGCCGTTACCGGTAAACTGCATCAGGTTCTTGGTGCGCGAGAACATCTTGCCGCCGTAGCGGATATCGAAGGCCGCGCTGAGGGTTAAGTCGAACACGCGGATGGCGGTGGTTACGCCGCCGGTCCAGTCGTGGTTCATCGAGAAACCGGTTTTCTCCAATGATGTACCCAGCACTGGCTGGCCAGCGCTATCTACGATGGGTGCACCATAGTAGGGGCTGTCCTTGTCGGTGACAAATTTGGGCAGGTAAGTGTAATACTGGCCAATGGCTTCGCCCTGCTCGGCATACATATACACGGCGTCGTTACCGGCCGAGAAGCTATAGATATTCACCTTGCCACCCTCCACGCTCTCGGGTATTGATACTACCTTATTGTAGTTCTTGGTGAAGTTAAAGCCGAAGTCCCAACTGAAGTTTGCTGTTTCAATGGGGCGCACGTTGACCATGAGTTCCACACCACGGTTGCGAACCTTGCCGAAATTGGTCACCTGGTACGAGAAACCTGTCGAGGGGTCGACCGGAAGTGTGAAAATCTGGTCGTCGGTCACGCGGTTGTAGTAGCTGGCATCGATATCGATGCGGCCGTTGAAGAACTTAAGGTTTGTGCCGACCTCGAACTCCGATGTCATTTCGGGGCGCAGTGTCGACGAACCGGCGGTCGTCGAGGCGATGAAGGCGTTCTTAGAGTTCATCGGGAACGATATGATATCCAAGGCATAGTATCCGGGGAAATATGCCTGACGGTAGTTTGTGGCAGTATAGTAGGGGCTGGCATCGTTACCGGTCTTACCGTAGGCCAGGCGCACCTTGCCGAATGTCAGCACGGGGTTGGCCGGTATCCACTTGGTGAAAATACCGCTGAGAGTCACACCGGGATAGAAGAACGAATTGTTGCCCTTGGGCAGTGTCGACGACCAGTCGTTACGGGCGGTCACGTCGAGGTAAACCCAGCCGTCCCAGCCAAGGGTCACGTCGCCGAATACACCGACCATACGGCGCTTGCTTGCCGACTCGCCGAGCACCGAGCGCGACGAACCGTTGCTGAGCATCCAGAAGTCGCTGTAGATTGCCAGGTTGTCGGTCTGACCCTGCAGCCAGTTGTAGGCACGCTCGTTGATGTTCATGCCGACGGTAGCGCCAAGGTCGAGGCGTTTGTCGAAGAAAGAGCGGTTATAGTTGGCCAGAAAGTCATGGTTGAGCTCGTGCTGGCGACGATACTGTGCGTAGACACTGCCGGCCTGGTTCATCGACGACGGCGCATAGCCATAGTCGTTGTTAATAAGGGCGTCGTCGAGGGCGATTTCGGGCGTACCGATTTTGAGGTCATAGTCCGAATAATCGAAACCGAAGCGGTAGGTCAGCGTGAGGCCGTCGACGGGGAAGAGGTCGAGCTGCATCTTGCCGAATGTCTGCTTGCCGGTCAGTTTGTTGTAGTTGTTGGCCAGTGCCCAGTAGGGGTTTGTGATGCCGTAAGGCGTAAGGTAAGCCTCGGGGGTGTTGAAGGGGTTCGACAAGTCCTTCATGTCGACAATCGATATGTCGCGCGGCATCTCGAGCACGCCGTCAATCACAAATGCGCCCTGGTCAGAAGCCACGGTGCGGGTCTCCCAGTTGGCAAAGTTCATATTGGCCGAGACCTTGAGCCATTTCTCGGGCTGGTAACTTGCACGGGCTGCAATCGTGTTGCGGTGGTAGCTGTCGGCATCGGTCGGGATAATACCGTCGTTGTCGGTATATGAGTAGGAAGCATAGAAAGTCATACGCTCGTCTTTGCTAACGCCGCTGATTGATACGTTGTGGTTCTGCGAGAAGCCGGTGTCGTAGAAGTCGCGCACGTTGTTCTTCTTTGCGTCATAGGTGTGTATGCGCTGCGAGTTGTTCCAAATCGGGCCGTAGACCTGTATGCTGCCGTCGAGGGCTGGGCCCCACGAGCCGTTTTCGATAAATGTCTGGCCGCCGTTCCAGCCCTGGCCCCACTTGTTCTGCATCTCGGGCAGGAGGCTCAGGCGGTTCCACTCGAGGCCGCCGCTATAGGTGATGCTATAGTTCTTGCCGCCGTTTTTATTACCCGACTTTGTGGTAATGATGATTACGCCATTGCTTGCGCGGCTGCCGTAGAGGGCGGTAGCGGCAGCACCCTTGAGGACGGTGAGCGAGGCGATGTCGTCGGGAGCGATGTTGCTCACACCGCCGGCAGCGACATCATGACCCTGCACGCCGCGCGACGACGACTCGACAGGCACGCCGTCGACCACATAGAGAGGCTGGTTAGAACCATTGATTGAGCCGAGACCGCGAATCACGACATGGTTAGCCGCGCCCGGGTCAGAGGCCGTGGTCTGCACTGTAAGACCGGCCACCTTGCCCTGCAGGGCCTGCATGACGTTGGTGGTGCGCGCCTGTTCGATTTCGGCAGCACTTACCTGTGTCGCCGCGAAACCGAGGCTCTTCTCACTGCGCGTGATACCGAGGGCCGTAACCACGACCTCGTCGAGCAGTTCCGAACTAAGACCCAGCACAATCTTGATTTCACCCTTGGTGATGGGCACTTCCTGCCCCGTCATACCGACATAGGAAACCGTAAGGGTTTTTGCAGATGCAGGCACGCCCGATATTGCAAACCGACCGTCGACATCAGTCACGGTAGCGAGCTGAGTGCCTGTCACCTTCACAGAGGCACCGACAACAGGCTCGTTGTCTTCGCCCGACATGACAATACCATGGATATCGTGCGCCTGGGCCACAGCCCCGACGGCGATACCAAGAATCATCACGAGTAACAGAAATAGCTTTTTCATACTCTGGAATTAATTAGACCTAATAAAAGCTGTTTTCTTATTGATGCTTGTTAATTTAAATAAATTATTACAAATGCCGACTCACCGGACAGCACCCACACTGGATAGACATTTGTTAGCTTTAAGCCCGTTTAGAGAGCAAAAAAAAAAGAATTGTTTGTTTTTGTAAATTTTTGAAATGATTGACGGTGCAAAGGTAACATACACCAGTTAATATATTACCAAATTTTCAGTTAATATTATTTAAATTAACGTTAATTTATGTAATTTTATTAATTATCCCATTTCTTCGCCTCTCATTTGAACAATATCGCATAATAAGGTGTAATAAAGGTAGCGGACCGACAAAACGTCACCGTCCTACATCAAACAAATCTCTCGCATCATGCTGCCAAACCTGCAATACATATCACTCTCGGTCATCGGGCCGTCGGTCGACGACATACGTCATTTCATCGGCAACAACGATGGCGCGTCATACGCCATCGCCGAACAAATCATGAAGGTCGTCAACTGGCTCCTGGGCATCTTCGGACTCGAGCACGACCAAAACATCGTGACCTTCCTCTACGCCGCCGTCGTGTTCGGGGTCGCCCTTATAGTAGGCTGGATTACCCAGCGGGTAGTTTTGTCGCTTGTAAGGGTCGTGACCAAGCATTGGAGTTCCGACATATACGAAACACTAAAAGATGTAAAGTTCTTCCATAAGATTTGCCGCATCATACCGGGGCTTGTCTATCTGATACTCATACAGTTCACCCTGTCGAACCACACGTCGCTATCGGGCATACTCACCAAGCTCACCCTGGTCTACGTAACCTTTATCACCGCCGTAGCTTTCACCGCGCTTGTGGTAGCGATATGGAAGCAAATCGACAAACGCGCCAACAAACGCAAGCTCCCCCTCACGGGCCTGGCGCAACTTGTCAAGGGCATAATATGGATTTTAGCCGCCATCATCATAGTCTGCGTCATTATCGACCAGTCACCGGCCAAACTGCTTGCCGGCCTTGGCGCATTCGCCGCTGTGCTGATGCTGGTTTTCAAAGACAGCATACTCGGCATCGTGGCCGGCGTACAGTTGTCGGAGAACGACAGCCTGCACGTGGGCGACTGGATAGCCGTGCCGGGCACCAATGCCAACGGCACCGTGACAGAGGTCGGCCTGACCGCCGTAAAAGTGACCAACTGGGACAAGACTACCACCACCGTGCCACCCTACAGCCTTATAACCAATGGCTTTACGAGCTACCGAAGTATGCAGGCCAGCAACACCAGGCGCATCTGCCGCTGCTATATGATAGATGCCGACAGCGTATTGCCCGCCACACCCGAAATGATAGAAAACATACGCAAGCTGCCCTATATGGACGAGTGGATAACGAAAAAACAGGCACAGGCTGCTGCCGGGCGCGAGGCCGACGTGGCCAACCCCGACGGTCTCGCCGACGGCACACTCGCCACAAACCTGGGCATGTTCAGGGCCTACTTCAAGATGTGGCTCGACAACAGCCGCTATATCAGCCACGACAGCGACTGCTTCGTGTCTACACTGGCCCAGACAGCGACGGGCATTCCATTCCAGGTTTACTGTTTTACAGCCACGTCGAAGTGGTTCCCCTACGAGGGCATACAGGACCTCGTATTCGAGCACCTTGCCGCGATGCTGTCGGCGTTCCAGCTCTACACCTTCGAGAACCCCTCGGGCCGCGACACCGTTGTCGACGGCTACCTGAGCCCCGGCGGAGACATCGACGACGTGTTCGGAGTGCCCTACCCCTTCTTCCAGGACCCGGCGTCGCCCGACAGCCCCGCCTCCACGCGCACAGGGGCAAAAAAACTGCCCCCGCAGCAATCTCAAACACCGCAGGGGCAAAATTAGACAAAAAGCCCTCAAAAAGGCCCCAAACGACGCATCTTCAGTCGATTGTTTCCTCTCCGAGGGCTTATCCTCCTATTCTATTTCAATACTTCATCACCTTGGTGGCGGTGTTGCCCTGGCGGCGGATGTAGATGCCGGCTGGGGCGGTGCCGTAGTCAACTCGGAGGCCCTGGAGGTTGTAGTACTCGGCCGGGGCGTCGACAGCAGCCCCGACATCCTCCACGCCGCTGTAGCTCATAATCTTGAACTTGATTTCGCGGCCGGCCTCTATTGGTGCAAGCTGACTGCCGACACCGAGGGCAAGCGACATATAGTATGTATGGCCCAGCTCGGCAGACTTGAAGTTATAGGTGTGTTCGAACTCGAAGATTTCCTCGGGGTCTTCGAGGAAGAGGTTTTCGCCCACATAGTCAATCACCGGTGCCGACCCCGTTGCGTCGGGCTCACCAAGGATAACGGCATAAATCGGATATGCCACATATCCGCCTTTGAGACTCAGGGCAGCATAGAGCTGCATGTTGGCCGGGTCGGTGACCTCGTAGCATTTTTCGCCTACGTTGTAATCGGCATTTTCGATATTGAGCCGCTGCAGCATATCGATGCTGGGCATACCCGGATTAGCGTGCATGGTCACCTCGCCGAGTATCTGGTCTAACATCACGCGGTTAGAGGTTTCGTCGAGAAGCGTGAGATAAAATTTGGTATCATTGTAAATCATGCCCGCCGACTGGCTCATAGCTACAAATTCGGTCACGATATCGCCCTCTAAGGTCTCTCCCGGCATGAGCGACAGCATTTTGCTGTTGCCTAAGAATGTAGGTTGGCCGTCGGTAGAATAAAGTATCGGCGCGATGCCACGGCTGATTTCTATGTCGGTATTATTAGTCACCTTGTAGTGGAACTTGGCCAGGCAGCCGTAGTAGAGTTCATATTCAAGTGCGATTTCGTCGACGGTGTAGAACTTGCCCGAGGCAGCCTCGACCGTATATTCGCTCCCCGACTTGACAAGTTTGCAAGAGTTTGAATATCCATGGTTTTCCTGTACGGATTGCCATTCCTGCCCGGTGACGGGCTTGTTGTTTATGCTTGTCACCAATGTCGACATGGTGAGTTTATATGTACCGTCGTCGAGAGCCAGGGCCGACAGGTCGAGGGGCGAACATACCTCGTAAGAAGCACCATAGCCGGCAGGCACCGAGATAGGCGACGAAAGCGGCACCATCGTCGTGTCGGCGGCCAGTTTGCCCGGCTCGAATTTCTCGACGCTTACACCGAATATCACTTTTAGGTCGCTCGGGGTATAGTTGACCCACATCGGTTCGCCGTCTTCTACGAGCTCGATTTTAAGTTTGCCATCCGTTACCGTACCGCCGAGCGAACCCTGCTGGGTCATTTTGAGGGGCTTGGCCACGGCAGGGGCGCCGGTGGGAGGCTGAATGCCGAAGACGCCGTCCTGCGTGAAGTTGTAGCCACCGCCATCGCCGCCGCCGGCACCTAAGGATGTGGGGTTGAGGGCGTCGAGGGCATAATATCCGTCGCTGAGTTCGCTCCATCCCCAGTTGAAATGATAGAGGCCGGTCTCGGCCTGGTAGCCGTCGACTACAAACGAGTGACCGCCGCCAATCATCGACGCGCCGCCATAGAGCACGGGGCCGACGTTGGCGAGATTGTTATACACCATCTCGTCCCAGCGCGAGGCCGACACATAGCTGCGCACAACATAGTCGATATTGGGGTCGTAGTTGAAATGTTTGACCAAGGCATCCCCTGTAAGTATCGACAGGGCGCCCGAGGCATCGGCACCGTAGCTCATGCGCACAGCGGCGCCTACCGACTTCATCAGCTCGGCCACGGCATAAGCCTGGTCTTCGTCGTATGCCCCCGTGCGGTAGGCGGGCAGCATGTCGTCCCATGCAAAAGGATGGTCGGCGAGGTCCCAGGTAAGGCGTTTGCCACAGCCCTGGTCGTCATTATAGCTGATTTTACCCACACCTACCTCGGGGTATTTGAAATAATACATGATTTGCGACATGGCAGTCGCCACGCAACCGGTGTATGTCCTGCCTCCGTTCAACACGGGGCAGAGACCGTTGTAAGGTTCGCCCTGGTCCCATGAGGTCTTAAGCATCGTCGGCACGTCGCGGCGCCCGGCCTTGGGTGCCGGGGCAGCCTGGGCCTTTATGCCGCGCTCGCGCGCCCACGCAATCTGGCGCGCATATTCATCGAGCCACCAACGCATGGCCGGGGCCATATTATTTACATCGAGAGTGCCGCTGTCGGCAAAGCCGAGCACCGGATATGCCACATCGTCGGCCGACAGCACCATGTAGCCGTCACCTTTTTTAGCAAACACATATACAGCCGGCTCACCGACAGTGGTAGATGCCGTATAGACGAGCTGAGGGTCGGCCTTGACCTTGGCCGCTACACGCCGCGTGCCATTGTCAGAAGCCGCACGGGCAAGTGCTTCGGCCGGTGTGAGCGTCTTTGCCCACGACCCGAACGCAAGAGCACAGGCAAGTGCGAGTGTAAGGTAATGTTTCGTCATTAATATAATTATGATAGACCGTTAAAATATTGTGTCAAAAAAAAACAGGTTTTTCTCCTAAAAAAATCGGAGAAGATAGTCATGATAGAAAGTTAAAAAAGCAGCGGGGATGCGGAGACACCCCCGCTGCCTTGTGTTTTAATAGCAATTATTTCGTCGCCGGTGAGAAGAAACAAAAGAACAGAAATCCAAAAATAGCATAAATTTTTATGTTCCTTTTGATTTTATGTCTTTATGTTTCTTCCGACCAGTTACACTTACTTCAGCGCTACTTTCTTGCCGTTTACAATATAGATGCCGGCAGGCAGAACCTTGACATCGTCGGCAGTGGCATCACTAAGCACGAGGATGCCCTGGAGATTGTAGACAGTAAAGAGACCGCTTTCGGCACCGACGCCCTCGATACCCGTGTAAGTCGGGTCGACCTCGTACCAAGCCTGGATAAAGTCAGAACCCTGGGCATTGTCAAAATAGAAGGTCTGGTCAGAGAAAGTGATGCGGTACCTTCCGGCCTCGGTAAGCGGGGCAAAAGTAACCTTGAAGGTAGGATGCCCGGCACCGGCCACAGCCTCGACACTTGTCGCGCTTGCAATCATGCTATAGCCTTTCCAAACACCAATCCATGCATTTACAAAGCTGTCGTGGAGAACTGCAGTCTCGGCATTGGTAAACTCGATGGTGAGTTCTGACAGTTGACTGACAGTCGATTCGGGAGTCGGGGTGATGACATAGGTATATTCCTTCTTGGCAACGACCTTCCAGGTGTATTCGATAGCGGCAGGGTTGGGTTCGCCTGAAATCAGAAGGGCACCGGCAGGTATTGATACCGACATCTCACCCTCTACGTCGGCGGCTGCGCCATAGATATTGACAAGCAACACATTGCCACCTTCGGCCACTACTTCCTTACCCATTACGTCCTCATTCTCCCAGTCGTAGGCAGGCAGGGCCTCGCCGTTGAACTTGACTACTATACCGCTGAAGTTTTCACCCAGGTCTACAGTCTCAGCCTCGTCGTAAGCAATAGCTGCGTAGAGACCGTAGCCGTCGTTTACAATATTTCCATGGGGGTCAGGCTGCCATTCGAAGTTGATAGGCGTGGTGCGTTTGAATGTCCACGAAGTTCCAATCTCAGGCGACGGGTATTGGCCGTCGAGGATAAAGGCACCTTCACCAATCCTGAATGAAACAGTGCCGCCCTTGGGCGAAGATTCGCTGATAGGCTTGAGTGTAACCTTGTTGCCGCTTACACTGACATCGATATCCGAGGTACCCCATGAATAGCCCTGCATAAACACCATATAGCAGTTCTCCTCGTCTACAGCCACAGTCGTAGCCTCGGGGAAAGTAAGTGTAAACTCTGACCAGTCGGTGATTTCGGTGTTGGCGGCCGGTGTAAACTCGTAGGTATAGTTAATAGCCTTGCCAAACTTAGCAGTGTAGCTCAGTTCGGGCGATGCCTCGCTGCCATTGACGGTAAACGCGCCGGCATCTGCATTTATGACGAGTTCGCCAGCAGTCTTGAAGATATCCTTGCTGATAGCGATTGCCACGGCAGGCTTGCCATAAGTAGCCATGGTCTGGGTGAAGTCCCAACCCGGTGTTTCATAGATGTCATCGCTGCGGTAGATTGCCTGGCCGTTATATGTGAGCCAGGGGCCTGTGCCGGCCTCAAACGCCTCGGTGTCGAGAGTCTTGGCATCGGAAAGGCTGAGGACAATGATTACGTCGTCTTCGGGCATCTCGTTTTCGCTGCCCGACTCGGGAGTGAACGACCATTTGTAAACCATGTTCGGGTCTACGGTGACAGTCAGCTTAATTTCGGGGTTGACACGCGACTGGGCTGTGCGGACAAATGTCTCGGTAGCATCGTCCCAGAATGTTTCGTAAGCTACACCTGCGGGAATTGTGACGGTGCAAGTGCCGGCAGCGGTGACAGGCGTGAGGAAGTTGATGTTGAGCGACATGCCGGCCTCAGACTCGCCGGGTTCAATCGAGGCAACTGCCACCTCGCCGTTCGGAGTGGTGACGGTAATCCAGCTTGCGGCATCCTCTACAATGTTGGGGCTGCTGCCGTTCTCGAAGTTCGACATGGCAAGCGTCAGCGTAGCCGATGCAAGAGACTTGACAGTCGCACCCTCGGCGGGGTCGGTAGAGCATGCAAGTGTGGTGAAGCCTTCCTTTACAAGCTGGATTTTGGTGGTGGTGCCGCCGACTGCGGTAAATTCATACTTACCGGCAGCAACTTCCTGACCGTTGACTATCACCTTCGTACCAGCCTCGGGGGTAAGTGTGTATTTCATATCACCATAACCGGTGACAGGAGCCGAGAAGTCGGTAACGGTAATCCCGCCGTTAGTCAGTGTGGCCTTGGCATCGCCGGCTGTGAGGAACGAAATAGTGTGGGCCTCGGGGGCTTTTTCCTGGAAGAAGATATAGATTACAGAGTTCTTCTTGAGCACTACGCCCTGGTATACGCCGGGAGCCTCGCCCTCGTCGCTATTGGGGGTAAGCACCTGGCCGTCGAGACATACGAAACGCTCAAAGTTGGCAGAAGCACCCTCTTTCTGCATCGAGATTTCGAAGTAGCTGTCGTACTCGGGGTCTATCATGATTTCAGACCACCCCTGGGCTATTGTCTCGTTGGGACGGGCACCACCGTAGGTAACGGTTGTCACTTCGCCGCTGGCACTGTTATATTTGGCACGAAGATGGGCAACGTTTTCAGGGCCCTGGTAGTAAATCTTGACAGGCGCGTTGAAGTCAATCTTACCTACATTGAAATATACTGGTGCCTCTTCTACCTTGAAGGCAGATGCTCCGGCATGGTAGTAGTCCTGGGGGTCTTCGGGATGAGCGATTACGCCTTCTTTAAGCCAGTAACCGTCTTTGACATCAAAGAACACGTTTTTAGTCTTACCCGAGATATTGCCCAGGGTGTACTCGGTGGTGGGGACTTTGACTGTATAGCTGCCCAATGTCACAGTATTGGCTGCCTTGTCGGCAACTTTTGTCACCGAGATTTCCTTGGCATTGGCATCATATATACTATTGTTGAATGTCAGGCCATCAATATCGTTGACATATACGGTAGCCGTCTGTGCGGGGTAGACCTTGGTTGTGGCATCGATTACAAACTCGGTGTTCTCGTTGATAGTCAATTTTTTATTGAATTCCGATGCCTGGCCGTTTGCAGTAATCGAGTTGTAGGTATAGTCGCCGCTCTCGTCGCGGTTAACCTGGATTATAGTACCGGGTGTAACCTCGAAACCATTGGCAAAATTCTCTACAAAGCTGTTGGTCGACCAGTTGCGCACACTCGACACACAGCCGGGGTTGTTGTTTGTAAACTTGAATGTCACGCTGTATTTCTGCGCGGCAGTGGCAGGGTCGACACCGGCGATATATACTGTGCAGCCGTTGGTGATGGGAACGGTGTACCTTAACGACTTCCATTCTACGACCTGGTCCCCAACCTTCACCTCATAGAGGGCAGTGTAGCTCTGGGTCTTTATCCACATCGTAGTCTCCCCTTTGATAAGAGGCACAGTCGTTTTGCCATCTTTCGGAGTCAGTGTACGTGTTGCATCACCCTTGCTATCATACATGGTCAGTGTTACCATGTCGGCACCGTTGTTGATGTCGAGGGTAAACTCGCCTTCATACTCGACAAGCCCGGTGGTAATGGTAAAGGTTTTACCGTCCAGGTCTTTCCATTTATTAAAGGTAGGGTCAAGTTTGAAGTAAACAATTCCGTACAAATTCATAATATAGGCTTTGCCGTTTACAACAGGCGTTGCTCCTTCAAGAGTATAACCTTCGGCAGCCTTGAACCAGTATGCTGATTCATCTGAAGTTACGGTAAAAGATGTCTGGTCCGGGCCGAGAGTCATCTTCTCGGCTGTCGAAAGGGTCGGATTACCGCCCTTTATAACTTCGATAGAGCCTGGAGTAGCCCACGTCACTGTTGTTGAGAAATCCTGGGCAGAGGCACTAAACCCTCCCAGGACCACCAGCAACAGCGGCAGAAATGATAGTAAAAGCTTTTTCATAATAAAAAATATTGAGAATTGTGTGTAATTTTTGGATAGACAAAAATATAGGCCCGATGCCGGAACATGTGGCACGTCGCCACCGTTTCCGGCAAAGGGATGATAATTGGTACGATATATTATTTTACGGCAATCTTCACGGCAGCCGAGGCTGTACGGGCAACATATATGCCCGGGGCGAGGGCGTCGAGGTCGAGACTACCAACGCCGGCAGCCACACGCACTCCGCAAGTATTAAATATCTCGATAGCTCCGTCAGCAATCACCGTATTGCCCGAGACCTTGATTTCACTATCGCCGCCACTCACTATGTCTTCGATTCCCGACACACCGTCGAGGGGAAGGTTATAATAATATGTGGTAGACTTGCCACTGCCGGCATAGGTCACGGCAAGGCGGTTTTGCTCTCCGAGCATCGGCACGATATACTTCAACACTCCGGCATCGCTATTGCCAAGAAGCAAAAGGTCTTTACCCGCAGGATTTTGCTTATCGGCAACTTGTGCTACAAGCAGTTGTTCTTCGGTTACATCGCTTTCACCGGCATGGGCACGCTTAATCAGCATCATATACTCCTGCTTGGCATCACTGTGGAAGAAATCGGGCTGCAGCACGGCGCCGTTGAGATAAAGGGTGGCATAATTTACATTATTACCCATGTTTACCTGGTCCATGTGGTTGAACGAGCCGTCGCGGTTGAGCCATACGATACGCATGTAGTTGATATCGTTGATATCGTCGTAGCCCGGGGCGCGCATCTCGGCTACGTAGTAGAACGATTTGCCGTCGGCGGTAAGCGTGCGGTCGAGGTTGGCCATGATATAGTCGGGTTCGCCATCCTCGCCGTCGAGCATCAGACCGTAGTCGAGAGTCAGCTCGGTCTCGAAGGTGCGCATATTTACGAAATTGAAGAAATACTTAGAGTCATTATATACTATAAACAACTCCATCGGGTCGAAACCATCGAGATTCGACAATGGCGTATGGCTGTCTGAATTAGAGAAAATCTCGCGTTTGAGCGTGCCGTCGGCATTATAGGCAAAGAAGCTGTGACGTTCGCTATCGCCCGTGAGGTAGTCGCGGCGGGTGACAAAGAAGTCGGCCTGGTCGCCGGTAAAGGCTATGTCCTCGCGGTAGCGGAACGAGCCAATGGCATAATATGAATAGAGCACATCAGACTCGGCAGACTTTACCACAGGTATTTTCGTGGTCTGCTTGAGGACGAATTTCTCACCCACGGCAGGCTGCTCGTAAATCTCGACAACGAGGTTGTTGGGCTGGCGCTGCGTCATGTCTTCCATAGGCGAATAGAACGGATTGTAGACCAGGTCTTCGTAATAGGGATATACAATGACGGGCTTGCCATTGTGCACCATCGTTATCGACAGGGGGTCGTCCTGCTGGTTGCCCTGCGCCTGATAGCTGGTAGTCGTTTTAGAAAAAACCTCGGTAAAATTGCCTTTGTCATCTACACGGGCATAAGAAGTCATGCCAATCTTGTTGCCGAGGTTATATTTCCAGTAGTTTTCGCGTTTGGCCGGGTCGTCGGGATTATCCATGTCGTAGATATCTTCATCCGTAAGGCCCGAATCGTTATACTCGTGCATGAAGGTCATAATCACGTTCTCGCCATTCTCGTCAGAAGCATCGAGCACGTCGCTGACCATGCCGTTGACCACCCTTACAGGCACGTCGTCGCCGTCGTCGCCTTTGGCATTACCCAGTGAATATACATATGTATACGGGCGCACGCCATAGGGCTTGGGGTTGACAATCACCGACACCGCAATCTCGTAGGCGGCATCCTGGTTGAAGTATTTCTGGGTTATGATAGGCAGCAGTTCGACCTGGCGTACACGGGCCTCGTCGTCTTTGAGCACGAAGGTATCTTTGACAGTGCCGCGCAACTGCATTTTGCCGTCGTAAATCTGCACCTCGAACGATTTGGGCAGCGCCTCTGTCCAATACTCGTTATGCACCACATAATCATATTCGACGGCACCGTGGTAGTACCACAAATCACCGTCGGGGCCGTCGATGTCGCCATAGAGGTCGCGGCTCTCGAGCACGAGGTCGGGAGCGTAAGAGCCGTCGGGGTTGACGGCCTGCAATTCGCCGGTAAAACGCGGTGCGCAGTTGCGCTCCATACGTGCCACGGCAGATTCGACAAGCTGTTGGCGCTCACCACCGAAAATAGTGGTCGTGTGATGTCCACGGTAAAGGAAACGGGTTATATCCTTCTCTGGAACAGTAGTGGCACTTGCTGCGGCACTATATAGCAAAAAAGCAGCAACTGCCGATGAAGAAGTAAAATGTTTCAAGACAATTATATTAAATGTGAATAATAAACAATCAACAAATCTAAGGATAGACCTTATATTTCAGCCACAAAATTACGACTAATTTTGCATTTTTCAAAACATTTTGACGAGTTATCTCAAGGATGAACATACCATAAAAATTCTATTTAACACACATTAACTCAAAATCAAAATTAAAACTTCTCACATCCGTTAAAATTCCAAACACGGGGCAAATAAAAAAGCAGAAACAAAAATTTTTTCATATTTAAATATTTTTTCGTAATTTTGCAGCGTTTTTAATAGGTAACCAACAATTTTAGGTATGTCCAGATTATTTAAAAAAGCAGTACACGCTTACATTTCAGCAAGTTACTGCATGGCTCGAGCCGAAGTATACATGTACGAGGCACAAAACAACAAGTAAACGAGCCTGTCTTATTACGCGACACGTTCCTTTATCAAGGAGCGTTTTTTTGTTTTTTATAATTGTATATCACAAAATATTGGGCTAACTTTACCCTCATATGACAGATATAAGACCAATCCAACTCGAAGGCATCACCCCCGCGCGCCCCCTCATCATTGCGGGGCCCTGCAGTGCCGAGACAGAAGACCGAGTTCTCGACACGGCCCACCAGCTTGCCGCCGCCGGGGTCAGGATTTTCCGCGCCGGTATATGGAAACCTCGCACAAAACCCGGCGGCTTCGAAGGCGTGGGCGCCGCCGGCTTCCCATGGCTGGCAAGGGTAAAGGAAGAAACAGGCATGTTGACAGCGACCGAGGTGGCAAACCGCGCCCATGTGACTGAGGCCCTCGATGCCGGCACCGACATATTGTGGCTCGGCACACGCACCACTGCAAATCCCTTTGCCGTGCAGGAAATCGCCGACGCCATAGCCGATTACGGGGCCGACATACCCGTCTTTGTCAAAAACCCCGTCAGCCCCGACCTCGAGCTATGGATAGGCGCGTTCGAACGGCTCTACAATGCCGGCATACACCGCCTCGGGGCCATACACCGTGGCTTCAGTGTCTATGGCAGGCACATCTACCGCAACATGCCGCAGTGGCATATACCCATCGAGCTGCGCCGACGCTTCCCCGACATGACCATGCTCTGCGACCCCAGCCACATCGGCGGCAAGCGCGAGTTTATAGCACCTCTGTCGCAACAGGCTCTCGACATGGGTTTCGACGGGCTCATCATCGAGAGCCATTGCCACCCCGAATGTGCATGGAGCGACAAGGAGCAGCAGGTGACGCCGGTACAGCTCGGTCAGATATTGTCGTCGCTCGTGCTCCGCGACTCGGATGTGGCTACCGAAAGCCTCGCACTGCTCCGCCGCCAGATTGACGAGCTCGACGACGAACTGCTCGACGTGCTCAACCGCCGCATGGCCGTGTCGCGACAAATAGGCATATACAAACGCGAGCACCGTATGCCGGTAGTGCAAATCGGGCGCCACGACGAAATAATGCAGAAACGCCTCGCGGCAGCCGCTGAGATGGGCATGTCGCCCGATTTTATGCGCACGGTACTGTCGGCAATACACGAGGAGTCGGTGCGACAGCAGATTGAAAAAAGCGGCCAACAATAGTTTCAAAAAAAATTTGTAACTTTGTATCTGCTATGCAAGCCAAAAATAATAACACACAAGCGACTCCGCAGGTACTACAAGCCAAACAACGCTTCGGCATCATCGGTAACGCCCCCGCGCTTACCGCTGCCGTAGAGCGCGCCATACGTGTGGCGCCCATCGACCTGTCGGTACTCGTCACCGGCGAAAGCGGTGCCGGCAAGGAGTTCTTCCCTCAAATCATACATGCCTACAGCGCGCGCAAACATGCCAAATATATTGCCGTAAACTGCGGCGCCATACCCGAGGGCACCATCGACTCCGAGCTGTTCGGCCACGAGAAAGGAGCCTTTACCGGTGCCGTAGACTCGCGAAAAGGATATTTCGAGGAGGCAAACGGCGGCACCATCTTCCTTGACGAGGTCGCCGAGCTGCCCCTCACCACCCAGGCGCGCCTGCTGCGCGTGCTCGAGAGCGGCGAGTTCTTGAAAGTGGGCTCATCGACGGTGCAGCGCACCAGCGTGCGCATCGTCGCTGCCACGAATGTCGACCTCCAGGGTGCCGTGGCCCAGGGGAAATTCCGCGAGGACCTCTACTACCGCCTCTCGACGGTGCAAATCCACATACCGCCGCTGCGCGACCGAGGGGTCGACATACGCCTGCTCACACGCAAATTCGCCTCCGACTTTGCCGAGCGCTACCGTATGCCTCCAATAAGTTTCAGCACTGAGGCCGACGACACCATGCGCCACTACCGCTGGCCCGGAAATGTGCGACAGCTCAAAAACGTGGTCGAGCAACTGGCCCTCTTCGAGGCCGGCAACGAAATCACACCCTCGCTGCTCGAGCAATACCTGCCGTCAATCGCGACCTCGTATATGCCCACGGTAGGTGTCGAAAGCCATTCGTACCAACGCGAACGCGAGATGCTCTTCGGCATGATTTTCAACCTTCAGAGCCGCCTCGACGAACTTCAGAGCCGCCTCGACAACACGGGCGTACACATAGGTAAAAATCCGCTCATCGAGCAGGAGCATACATCCAAGGCCGAGACATTCCCTACCTCGCTCGTAGTACACCGCCCCGACAGCGGCACCACGGCACCACCATGCTCCGACGTGGCATACTCGGAAGTTGTCAAGGAACCCGAAACCCTCGAAGACAACGAGCGCGAGACCATACGCCGCGCACTTATGAGAAACGACGGGCGACGAAAGGCCGCTGCCGACGAACTGCAAATATCGGAGCGAACACTTTACCGCAAAATCAAGGAATATGGCCTCGAATAAACTACGCACATTTCTCGCCCCCGTACTGCTGGTCGTCTTTGCGCTGCTGCCGCTTAGCTGCCGCATAAGCATAGGCATGAACGGCTCGGCCCTCGACTATACGGTATACCACACCGTGCACGTATCAGAGTTCCCCATCCGCGCCGCACTTGTCTACCCTCCGCTACAGCCACTGTTCGAGACCACGCTGCTCGACTATATCGACAAGAACACGCGCCTGCAGACCACCGACGGCCCCTCCGACCTGCAAATCGAGGGCGAAATCACCGGCTACGCGCTCAGCCCCCAGGCCGTCACCGAAAATGCCTACGCATCTATGACGAGGCTCACCATCACCGTCAGGGTCAAATATACCGACAACAAGGCCGAGGGCAAGGACATTGACCAGACCTTCAGCGCGTATCGCGACTTCACCTCGTCGGAGATGCTTACCGACGTGCAAGACCAATTGTGCGAGGAAATATGCAAGGAACTTGTCGAACTTATTTTCAACGCCACCTTAGGCAACTGGTAATGGAGGACCTCGATAAAATATTGAGCCGCGTGGCGGCACTGCCCGACGGACAGGCCCCGGCGCCTGACGATGCCGAGGCCCTGATTGCGGTTGCCGACAAGTATCCGTATTTTACCGCAGCCGCCATCTCCCTGCTGCGGCATTGTGGCGCAAACCTCGACGAAGGTCGCATAGCCACCCTGCGCCATAACCTCGCCCTCGCCGCCGCAGACCGCCGCACCGTACTGACGGCGAAATATGGCGACGAATGGGTAAAATTCTATCCCGAGGCCCCCGAGGAAGTGCCGCAAGAGACCGTCGACGTCATCGATACTTTCCTGCGTACTTACGGCTCGTGCAGCCCCGAAGAAGAGGCACAGCTCGAAAGACTTATTTTCAACCCCACCCCCGACTATGCCGAGCTGCTTGCCCGTCAGGAACAGGAAGAGCTGCCGGCCGAGGGCGACGACGGCGACCCGGGGTCGCAGGACGCTCTAATCAACGCCTTTATCCGCAGCCAGCACCCCAAATCGGCATCGGCAGCAGCAACGACCGAAGACATCGGCAGCGAGGACGAAGACGACGAGGACAAGACACCCATTTCACGCCCCGAACACACCGACGACAGCCTACTGAGCGAGAGTTTGGCTAAAATTTTCATAAAACAGGGCCGATATGAACGTGCATACGAAATTATATCGGGTTTAAATTTGAAATTTCCAAAAAAAAGTGCTTACTTTGCAGACCAATTGCGTTTCCTCAAGAAATTGATAATAAACCAGCGCCGTCTGGCCGGGCAAAATGCCACGCCCGACGGCAATAGAAATTAAAATAACTATGCACGTTGTCATAATTGTATTGACCGTAATCGTTGCCATCTTACTCATCGGCATCGTACTGATTCAGAAGTCTAAAGGCGGCGGCCTTTCCTCGCAGTTCGGCGGTGCCGGCGCAGTGATGGGCGTACGCCAGACCAATAGCTTCCTCGAGAAATCGACCTGGACCCTCGTAGGCTGCCTTGTAGTCCTCTCTATCCTCTCGGCATTCACCATGCCCAAGATGAGCAATGGCACCCAGCTCCGCACCCAGCCTACCGCAGCCCCGACCAC
>VSPF01000049.1 GCA_009775195.1 Muribaculaceae bacterium | reverse complement strand
GGGCGGGGTCGCCGAGGAAGGTATGGAAGCGGTAGTCGGTGGGTATTGTGGTGACGTAGAGACGCAGGTTCTGGTTGTCGGCGGTGCGGATGAGCACTTCCTCGCGCCAGTCGCCGAGTATGTCGCCCTGGATGGCCGGGTTGCCCTTGGTGTCGTTGTTCCACATGCAGTCTTCCATGACGAGCATGTTCTCCATTTCGCCGGTTTTCCAGTTGTATTTGCTTATGACGTTTTTGTCGAGCATTTCGCGGAGCAGGTCGCCGTCCCACCAGACAGCCATGTTGACAGGGACTTTGGCCGAAATTTCGTTTTTGAAGTCGCCCTGCTTGCTGATTACTTTCCCGTCGAACGAGCGCACGCCGCCACTGTTTGGCGACCATAGCTCGACACCGGGATAGTTGGGGTCGATGTCGGCAGCCATGCAGCGGCCTATGTCCTTGTCGCTGGGGTATTGCAGGATGACCTTTCCGGTAGCGGCTTCGCGCAGGGTCGTGCCGTCTTTTTTGTTCTCGTGGCAGCCCCACACGTAGTATTTCTCGTCGTTTATGTCGGATAGCAGGTGGATAGCGTCGCCGTGGTACATGCCGGTAGAGTAGAGGCCGTTGCCGTCGTTGTCGACAGCCATCTGGCCGTAGATGATTTCGTCGCACCCGTCGCCGTCGACATCGGCAACGCGCAGGTTGTGGTTGCCCTGTCCGGCGTAAGCCTCGTTGCCGGGAGTATTGGAGTCGAATACCCATTTTACTTTGAGGTCCTTACCGTCCCAGTCGTAGGCTGCGAGAACGCTGCGGGTGTAGTAGCCGCGAGCCATGACTGCGGAGGGGCGCACGCCGTCGACGTAAGCCACTGCTGCCAGGAAGCGGTCGGAGCGGTTGGCATAGCCGTCGCCCCAGTCCTTGATGTTGCCGCGAGGTGGTATGTAGTCGACTGTGGCCATTTCGGCACCGGTCTCGCCATTGAATACCGAGAGGTATTCGGGGCCTGAGACGATGCGGCCGTTGAGGTTGCGCCAGTCGGCACGGCGGTCGCCAATGACTTTGCCCTGGCCGTCCTGGGTGCCGTCGGCAGTGCGGCAAATCAGTTCGGCCTTGCCGTCGCCGTCGAAATCGGCAACGAGGAACTGTGTGTAGTGCGCGCCAGAGCGGATGTTCTCGCCAAGGTCGATGCGCCATTTGAGTGTGCCGTCGAGTTCGTAGCAGTCAAAATATGTTGGGCCTGTAAAGCCGTTGTGGGCGTTGTCGTGCGAGTTGGTGGGGTCCCATTTGAGTATGATTTCGTACTCTCCGTCGCCATCGACGTCGCCGATAGAGGCGTCGTTGGCATTATAGAAATATTCTTTGCCGAAGGGGTCGACGCCGAGTTCGGGGCGCTGGAGCGGGATGTTTATATAGCCCGTGGGCGCGTCGGCAGGCAGGGTGTAGCTTGCGACGGTTTTGTCGCCCTTGAGAGCGCGAATTTCGTATTTTGCCTCGCCGTTACCCGTGTAGTTGTCGGTAAAGAATGTGGCATCGGTGATGGGCTTGGCGTTGACTTTCTTGCCGTTACGATATACGTCGAATGCCTGGTTCTCGGGGTCGGACTCGAGGTAACGCCACGATACAGCTACACGCGACGGATTTTCGCGCACAGCCACAACGCCACGTCCGAGCTTTTCGCGCTGTAGTTTGGTGAAGTCATATTTTGCCTGTGCCTCGGCCTGCAAGGTGCCGAGGGCCAGTAGGGGCAATAGGTATTGGATTTTTCGCATTGTGTTGATGACGAATGGTTTTATTTGGTGTAAAATTTAAGTTTTGCGGGTTTGAGTTTTGCATCTTCGGCGGTGGCGGTGAAGATGACTTCGCCGGGTTGGCCCGTCGAGCGCAGAATGACGGCGCAACTGCCTGCAGCGAGGCTGCGGTTGTCGCCGACGGTAAGCTCATTGCTGCTGAGGTCGCCGTTGATTACACCGATGATTTCGGCGGGCCCCTCGACGGCGAATTTGAGGCGTTGCGATGCGCCGTAGTCGCGACGGTTCTTGCTGTCGACGGCGTGTATGCGTATGTGCTGCAGGTCTTGGCCGTCAGCCTTCCAGTCGGCGTTGTCGGCGTTGGCAGCGAGTTTTACGGCGGGGTTAGAGGTTTCTACGCGGTGAACAGCTATAGGTTTGCTCTCGCCTTTACGATAAGCGCGGGCCTCGATATTGCCTTTCTGATAGGGGATATCCTTCCAATAAATGCGGTTGTGTTCTTTCGAATTTGCAACGTTGTTGGTGCGACGACCAAGGCTTTTACCGTTGATAAAAAGTTCGACTTCGTCGCCGTTGGTGTAGGTGTAGAGGTTGACTTTCGAGCCTTCTTTGCGGTTCCAGTGCGACGACTGGGTCTTGGTGCCGACCTGAACGTCGTTCCAAATCACGCTTGCAGCGTCGTCAACGACGGCAATTCGTACAATTGGTTCGTCGGGTTTGAAGAAGCTACGCAGAAAATATGCTTGAGGCTTTGGCTCGAGGGAAATATCGAAAACGCCATTAACCCAGCCTTTTGCGGGCCATCCAAGCGACTCGCCGAAGTAGTCAATCATGCCCCAGTATGCAAGGCCGAGGACTTTGTCGAGGTCCATGTCGAAGTAGTTGGGGCCCATGTTCGATGTGTTGGCCTCGCTCTGGTAGAACATCATCCATGGGAAGCGGCGACTGTCGCCGGGGAAGTACATGTAGCGGTAGTTGTATGCTGCGATGTCGGTTTCCATCACCAACGGTGCCGGCAGGCTGTCGGTGTGCTCGTTGCGGCCTCGCGGATGCATTGCCACGGTTACAGGGCGAGTCTTGTCGTAGCGGTTAAGCAACTCTTTCTGAAGCTTGTAAGGAGTCACGCCCCAGTCGTTGAAGGGCAGGTCGGGTATGAGCTGCAGCTCGTTGCCGAGGCTCCAGAAAACAACCGAGGGATGGTTGCGGTCGCGGCGCACCCATTCGGGCACGTCGTGCTGCCACAGCTCGGTCCAGTCTTTGCGTCCGCCGGCAAACTGGGTTGTCCATTTGTCGTAAAGCTCGTCGACGACGAGTATGCCTTTTTCGTCGCAGAGGTCGAGGAATGATTTGCTATATGGGTTGTGAGACGTGCGTATGTGGTTGAAGCCAAAGTCTTTGAGCATGTCGATACGCTTCTCGATTGCACGGGGGTAGGCTGCCGCGCCGAGTGCGCCGAGTGTGTGGTGGTTGGCTATGCCCTTGAGGAGCACTTTCTTGCCGTTGAGTTTGAAGCCGTATTCGGGCGAGAATTCGATTTTGCGTACGCCGAAACGCTCACTCAGTTGGTCGGCCACGCTGCCGTCGGGGCGGTAGATTGTGGCGACCATGGTGTAGAGGTTTGGCGACTCGGTATCCCATAGTTTCACGTCGTTGAGTTCGAGGCTGTCGAGACGGAACTCGCGGACTGCCTGCTTGCGGTTGAGCCAGTGTGGAGTGGTTTTCGAGTAGACCTTGCCACCGTCGGGAGCGAGTATTTCGATGCCTACACGCACGCTGTCGTCTTTTACGTAGTTGGCTAATTCGGCGTCGATTACGACTGTCGATTTTTCGGGAGAGACGACCGGTGTGGTGATGGCGAATGGATTACGGACGAAATACTGGGCCGGGTCGGTGATGATGAAGTTGACGTCGCGGTAGAGACCGGCACCGGTGTACCAACGCGAATTTTCGGGCTTGCCGGTGTCGGCCTTGACGGCAAGTACGTTTTCCTGGCCGTATTTGAGTTTTTTGCTTATGTCGGCATCAAATCCGAGATAGCCGTAGTCGGTGCCGCCGATGCGTTCGCCATTGAGATAGACATCGCCTACGAGCAGCAGCCCCTCGAAATCGATTATTACGCGCTTTCCTTCCCAGTCTTTGGGTGCTACGAAAGTCTTGCGGTACCAGCCTTGGCCCATTTCCTTGAAGGCTCGGGCACTTAAGCGGCTGCGGATGTTGGCCATAGGGTTGTCCTCGTCGGGTTTTTCGTCGGGCGAGGGTTCTACCCACGGCTGGTGGATTTGGAAATCATGAGGTAGGCGCACCGGCTGCCACGAGCTGTCGTCGAGACCGACGGCTTCTGCCCCGGCAAGGACGCCGGCATGGAATCGCCAATCGTTGTTGGCAGGCACGACGGTTCGCGGACTGTCGGCGACGGCGGCGACGGCCTCGAACGAGGTCGAGGCAAGCATGGCCACAAGGGCTGTGCCCAGACCGATTTTGCCTATATTGAAACTGACTTTTTGTTTTATTTGTTTCATGCTTGTCAGATGTAAGGTGGTAACACTGCAAAGTTGCAAATATTAAAGAAAAAATCCGTTTTAAACCAAATCGTAAAAGGTTAAAAACGGACTTATCGGGTAATTTGAGCGAAAATTAGCCCTCTTCTGGCTTGTTTTCGTCATCTTTGGTATCTTCGTGTTTGTCGCGCAGATACTCCGACGGGTTGAGTCCTGTGGCTTTTCTGAACGATGCGGTGAAGTAGCGGCGGTTGGCAAATCCGAGTTTTTCGGCGACTTCGCTCACAGTGTAGTTCTGGCTCTCGAGCATGTGGCGTGCATGCTTCATCTTGATATCTTTGATAAATTCGAGCGGTGTCAGGTTGGTGATGGCCTTAATCTTGCGCGTGAACGACGAGCGCGACATGTTGCACCCTGAAGCGAGGTCGTTGACGTCGAACTCGGGTTCGGCGAGGTGCGCCTCGACCACTTCGGTGGCTTTGCTGACAAGCAGGCTGTCGAGGTGTCGGAACTCCTCGTCGGGGAGCGATACCGGGCTTTCGAGATATTGACGCATCTTTATCATCTCGGTGCTGTCAGACCACATTCCCTGGTTTTCATTATATAGATGTGTGCGGTAGCGGAGTACGGCGTAGGTGATGATGCCGATGGCTATGAGGATGAAAATGCAGTATGCCCACCAGGTTTCGTAGAGTGCCGGCTTGCGGTTGACGGTCATGACGTTGACCGGGTCAGACCACCGATTATGCGAGTCGCAGACCTTCACTTCGAGCGTGTATTTGCCCTTGGGCAGATAGCTGTAGGTGGCCTTGTTGCTTCCGCGCTTGGTGTATGACCATTGCTTGTCGAAGCCCTTCATGCGGTAAGCATATCGCACTTTGTCGGCGTTGATGTTGTCGTGATTGCTGAGGTGAAAGACGATGTTGCGGTCTTCGGAGCTGATATTCAGCTCCTTGGGGTCGTAGGCGGTGTCGATGTCGGTAAATAGCCTCGATTTGCCTTCTACGGTCACGTCTGTCACGTGCGGTTTCATCGACGTTGCCACGGTGTCGGGAATGTTGTCGGGCGAGATATAGTCAAGGCCGCCTATTGTGCCGAGTAGCAGGTTGCCGTTGCTTGTCGACGACGCGGCCAGGAAACGTTCGGCCTCGATGTCGATGCCGCCTTTATATAGGTTGAATGTCTGAGTGTCAGGGTGATATTCCACGAGGCGTTGCTCCGACAGCACCCAGACCTTATTGTCGGGCCCTGGCAGAATGTTGATGATTGGGGCCTGGAGCAGGCCGCAGAGGGCAGTGTGCTCGGAATATGTGTTGGCTTCCGGGTCGAAGAGGAACAGGCTGCCGTCGTCGGTGCCAATCCATAGTTTGTTGTTGTCGGCCGTGGTTATTGCCGAGAAAAATCCGGGTATTTCGTAGCGTACCCGGCTGTGTATGTCGGCGGCCGGGAATTTATATATGCAACTGTCTCTTGCAGCAAGCCATATATTATGGTTGTCATCCTCAACGATTGACGAGCCTGTGCGAAGCGACGGCATGCGCAGGTCGAAACCTTTGTTGCCAAGGTTGTAGACGAAAAGCCCCCTCGACGTTGCCGCCCATACGCGCCCACGGGAGTCTTCGTGGATGGCGTTGACCCTCATCGAGTGGTCGACCGCGCTGGTAAGTATTATGGAGTCTTCCGAAATCATGTTGAGATTTTTTTGAGCGATTGCTCTCAGCATGCCTCGGCGTTCTTGTGCGACCCAGATGCCGTCGTAGTGTGGCGAAGGCGCCATGTTGTTGGCCACATTGAGGCGCATTTTCTTCGTTGTCGGTGTTTCGTCGTTGTAAACCAGCTTGTTGTGCTTGCGGTCGTAGAGAACCAGGCCGGTGCGCAATTGCAACATCCATATCAGGTCGCTGTCGCTGTCTTGCGTCAGGTGTGTGATGAGGGGGCGGTTGCCCGACCTTTGCTGCAGCAGGTTGAGCGGGTCGAAGCTTACATTATTATTATGTAGTGAAACCACGGTGCACGGCTGGTCGAATGAAGCGACCCATAGCAGACCGGGTGATGCGACTACGTCATGGACTGATACGCCCTCGAAGTCGTTGCATATATCGAGTTCGAGCGGCTTGAGATGGCCGTCGGGTGTCGGTTCGAAGGCAAGCAGATGGTTGCGTGTTATGCACCACAGGTATCCGAGGTCTTGGTCGAGAGTGAAGTCGTGTACGCGCTCTTTGACATTGGGAGTCTTGTGGTGGGTTATGTCTGATGGCACGAAGATAGGCTCTGTCGGGGCCGGGTAGGGGTCGAAGCGGTACATCGTGCCCTCGTGGTCGTTGGTCCAGAAGCAGTCGTTTTTTTCGTCGTAGAGCAAGTATCCGAGTTTGATGTCGCTGTCGGTCGGCGCAAACATTTCGAAAATGTCACGTGCCCTGTTGTAGCGGTACACACCGTTGGAATAGCATGTCATGAAAATGTCGCCGGGGGCGCGTTCGCTAAACCCGGTTACATATCCCTTGTTGCCCTTACCGGCTATGGGATAGTCTTTTACCCACTTGCGGTCGCTGTCGTAGCGGTGCAGTACGCCGTACTGGTTGACCCAGGCGGAGCCGTCAGAGGTAAAGAAAGTATTATTGACCGGGTGGCCTTTGAGCCTACCGGCGTCGAACACGTTTATCTGATAGTTTTTGCCGTCGATTACATACGCGCCCTTGTCGGTCGAGACCCATAGGTTGCCGTCGAGGTCTTGCGATACGTCGCGAATCATGCAGTCGGCGCCAATCTTGATAGTCTCGATGTTGTAGCCGTCGTCGCGGTATAGCGTGTTTACCGCGCCATACCACATGTAGCCGTCTCGGTCGCGGAAAATGTATGTTATGTTGTGTTCCGGAATCTGGCTCAGCGTCGGCAGATAACGCGCTTTCATGTCGCTGGCGATGCAGGGTATTGAAACAAGCAGAACAAACAGTATAGACAGAATATTGTTCATGGATTAAGGTTTTCTAACAACTGATGCAAAGGTAGTGAATATTCGAGATACACAAATAGGTAAAAGTTGGTTGTTAAGTGATATTTTTAGTCAAAAAGGGATAAAAATGAACTTTAGGGCTTGTTCGACATGTTTACAAGCCTAAATGGGTATGAAATTTCTATAATTGTAGGTAAAATTTACACAAATTTGCACAAAAAAGATTTAATACCCTTTTAATAACCCAATCATGAAAGACAGACCAAGTCTCTATTCGTCATTGCAGAACGGAGTTCGGCATGCACGAAGAATGCTCTTGTCAGGATTGCTTGTCCTTTTGGGAGTCCTCTGCGCCCCTGCGCAGACAGCTCTGATAAAAGGTACGGTGGTCGATGACACAGGCGAACCCTTAATCGGAGCTTCAGTATCGAGCCTCGGCAAGACCAAAGCCGCCGTCGTAACCGATATTGATGGCAATTTTACCATCCGCGTAACCCCCGGTGAGAAGCTGAGCTTCTCGTATGTAGGTTATGAAACCAAAGAAGAACCGGCCAAGGACGGCATGAACGTAGTGCTCACCTCGAGCTCAGTAGCCCTTCAGGGCGTCGAAGTCGTCGCTTACGGTGTACAGAAAAAAGTAACAGTAACAGGCGCGATTTCGAGTGTCAAAGGCGACGAACTCGTCAAGACCCCCGTCAGCTCGGTCAACAACGTGCTTGCCGGCCAGTTGTCAGGTGTGACCACCGTGCAGTACTCGGGCGAGCCCGGTAGCGATGCCGCCACGGTATTCGTGCGCGGCCAGGGCACATGGAACAACTCGGCCCCCCTTATCCAGGTCGACGGTGTAGAGCGTTCGATGAGCGATATCGACCCCGAGGAAATCGAGTCGATTACCGTCCTCAAGGATGCCTCGGCAACCGCAGTATTCGGTGTGCGTGGTGCCAACGGCGTAGTGCTCATTACAACCAAGCGTGGCGAGGAAGGTAAACCCAAAATCGATGTCAGCACCTCGTTCTCGGCCCTTACCCCGACCAAGATTGTAGAAATGGCTGACTCGTACCAGTATGCCACCTTCCACAACCAGATGAGGAAGAACGACGAAACGGCCCCACAGTTTGGCGAGGATATCCTTGAAAAGTTCCGTACCGGCAGCGACCCCATCCGCTTCCCGAGCATCCGCTGGACCGACTACCTGATGAAAAACTCTACTCTCCAGACCAAGAGTAACCTCAATATCAGTGGCGGTACCAAGTCGGTACGCTACTTCGTGTCGCTCGGCCTTATGACCCAGGGCGGTCTCTTCAAAGAGTTCAATTACGACGAGAACTTCGACTACAGCTACAAGCGTTTCAACTATCGTGCCAACCTCGACATCGATGTAACGCCTACTACAACTGTTACATTTAATGTATCAGGTATCGTTTCGAACGATAACAAGCCTCGTACCGGCCAGGGCGCGTCGGGTATGATTCGCAATATGATGCAGTCGACCCCGTTCAACGCCGCCGGCATCATAGACGACCGCATGGTCTACACCGCGCTCGACTACACCGACCTTACGCTGCCTTTCCGCAGCCCGCAAGACCCGATGGAGTATCTGCGTCAAGGTTCGTCGAACACCAACCTGAACAAGCTTCAGAGCGACCTCCAGGTGACTCAGAAACTCGATTTCGTGACCCCCGGCCTGTCGTTCCGCCTCAAAGGTTCGTATAACAGTTGGTTCAACTCGTCGAAAGATGTAACCCTGGCACGTGCGTCTTATTCACCCGTGCTTCAGGAGGACAATACCATATTATACCGCCAGCTTTCAGCCGCCACGCTCCCCAGCTATGCCGAGCGAAACTCTCGCGGCCGCGACTGGTACTTCGAGGCAGCCTTTAATTATAACCGCCGCTTCGGCCTCAATACAGTAGGCGCGCTCCTTCTCTACAACCAGAGCAAGGTGTATTATCCCTCTACCTATTCAGATATCCCCTCGGGCTATGTCGGCCTCGTAGGTCGTGTGACATACGACTATGACAACCGCTACATGGCCGAGTTCAACATCGGTTACAACGGTTCGGAGAACTTCCACCCCGACCGCCGCTTCGGTACGTTCCCCGCCGGCTCGATTGGCTGGGTATTGAGTAACGAAAAATTCTGGGAACCCCTCAGCCGCGTTGTAAACTTCTTCAAGCTCCGCGCATCATGGGGCCTTGTAGGTAACGACAAGGTCGGCGGTGACCGCTTCATGTATATGGCCGACCCCTATACCTATAATGACGGTATGTTCTCTCGCTGGGGTGTGAGTCCTGCCGGTCCCAAATATGGTTATAACTTCGGTATCAACAACGGTACCGTTCTTGGCGGTTATGCCGAGAGCAGCAAGAACAACCCCGAAGTGACATGGGAGAAAGCTTTCAAGCAGGACTATGGTTTCGACCTCTACTTCCTCAACAGCAAACTCCGCACGACCTTCGACTACTATAAAGAGCATCGTACCGGCATCCTCCTGCGCGATATGACCGCACCCTCGTTTATCGGTTATGCAGTGCCATACGCCAACCTCGGTGTCGTAGACAGCCACGGTTTCGAAATCAGCCTGAACTGGAACCATCGTGTCAACGACAACTGGCGCTACTGGGCCAACTTCAACATCTCGCACAACTTCAACGTTGTAAAGGAAATGAAAGAGGCACCCCAGAACAATGCCTACCAGTACTCGGCCAACCACCGCATCGGTGCGCGCTCGATGTATCAGTTCTTCCGTTTCTATGATGCCGAAACCCCGGCAATCTATGAAAAGACCTACGGCAAACCCTTCCCGACCCAGATGATTGAAATGAAGGATGGTGATGCCTGCTATGTCGACCTCGACGGCGACGGCAAGATTACCCCCAACGATATGACCCGCGACCTCGGCTGGACCGACGACCCCCAGTGGGTAGCCGGCCTCAACATCGGCGTGGCATGGAAAGACCTCGAACTGTCGATGCAGTGGACAGGCGCATGGGGCGTGAGCCGTATGATTAGCGACGTATTCCGTAACCCCTTCCTGTCGCGTACCGGCCGTAGCGACGGTGGTCTGCTCGTATATCATCTCGAACATTCTTGGAATGCCGAGGCCCCGGGCCAGGACTATGACTATCCCCGTCCGTCGTGGAACGCATACGACAACAACTACGCTACTTCGACCCTCTATGAGAAGGATTCGAAATACCTGCGTCTCAAGACTATCCAACTGGCCTATAACCTTCGCACCTCGTGGCTCAAGAAAGCCGGTATGAACAGCGTGCAGATTGCAGTCAGCGGTTACAACCTGCTCACCTTTACCCCCTACCTCTTCGGTGACCCCGAGACCCGCGCGAGTGATTCACCCTCATATCCGCTACAGCGTACATACACAGCAAGTCTCAAAATTAACTTCTAATAAACATGAAACTCAATATAAAGCATCTCCCGGTTATAGGTGTGCTTGCCCTTGCGGCTGTCGGAGCCGGTTCGTGTACCGACAAGATAGCTTTCGGCAACGCATTTCTGGAGAAGGCCCCAGGCGGAACCACAACTGCCGACTCGGTTTTCAGCAACGCGGAGTATACACGCTACTTCCTAAACCAGATTTATGCCTTCCAGTACTACAACCTCCCCACAGGTGCGTCGAACGATGCCCCCCAGTACTACAACTACTTCAAAGGCATGCCTGACGCGCTGGCCGATACCCATCACCTGTTCTTTACCGGTGCCGGCATTTTCTCGTGGTATTACAGCGGCATGGTAAGTTCTAATGCCGACAACTACGGAAACTACAACGTGTTCCCATATAATAATATGCATATATGGCAGAACATCCGCGCCTGCAACGTGCTTCTCGAGCGGATTAACGAGGTTCCCGGCATGGATGATGAGGAAAAGGCCCGTATAGCCGACCAGGCCCGCTGCCTTGCGGCCTATACTTACTTCATGACTTTCCGCTGGTACGGTGGCCTGCCTATTGTCGATAAGGCATATACCGGCGCGGAGACCGAGTACGTGCCCCGCAGCACAGCCCAGGAAACCATAGATTATATGGTCGGACTGCTCGATACTGTAATCAACGGCAACCACCTGCCCTGGTCTTACGATGCGACAGAAGCCCTGTCGGAGACGGGCCACTGGACTCTTGCCGGCGCACATGCACTTAAAATCCAGATACTCCAGTTCGCAGCGTCGCCCCTGCTCAACTCAGACAGACCATACTTCGACGGCAAGTACACGATGGAGAAGCCTGAATTTGTATGGCTCGGCGGCTATGATGCAAAACGCTGGGACGACCTGCGCGATGCATGCGCCAAGTTCTTCCAAGAGCTGGGTTCGCGTGGCGGCTATCACTTGGTAGAGCCAGCCGGCAAGACCCAGGAGGACTATGCCTTCGCATTCCGCTCGTCTTACATGCTACAGGACAGCCCCGAAATCCTCCACAGCGTGCGTATCTCTAACAACGCACATGCCAACAACTATAACTGGTTCAACCTCGGTTACGGCGAGGCTGCGAACGGTTCTGGCACAAACGACCGTCTGTCCTATAGCCCGACACAGGAATTCGTAGAGATGTTCCCCTGGGCTGACGGTACACCGTTTAACTGGGAAGAGTCTGCAAAAATTCAGGAGCAGGATGCTACTGCTGAGAAGAGTCTCAACAAGATGTTTATCTCAGGTACTGTTGACCCTGCAAAGCAAGATTTGCAGAACGTTAAATACACTCGCGACCCGCGCCTCTACGAGACAGTGGGCGTCAACGGCCAGCGCAGCGGTATTGACTGGGCCAATGGTCTACGCAGCGGCCAGCCTTTCGAGGCATACGTAGGCGGCACATCCGCAACCGAGGGCCCGAAGACCAATACCGGTGTATGGGCAACCGGCTACCGCAACCTCCGTTACCTCGCCGGCAGTGCCTTCGACCGCCAGTATCCCCAGTGGTGCCCGCTCTTGCTTAGCGATATGTATCTGACCTACGCCGAAGCACTGGTGCAGTCGGGAGGTTCGATGACCGAGGCTCTGAAATATATTGATGCCGTGCGTGCCCGCGTAGGCATGAAGGGCCTTGCCGAATGCAACCCCGGTAAGAACCTGACCTCAGACCGCGACGCTCTCCTTCAGGAAATCCTCCGTGAGCGTGCCTGCGAACTCGCCCTGCAGATGTCGCGCTATTTCGACCTGATTCGCTACAAACGTGCCGACTTGTTCGAACGCAAACTCCACGGCCTGCGCATTTACCGCATGGTCGACGGTAAGCGTGACGAGACAATGTGGTGGGATAGCGACCGCAAGAATACCAGTATCAAACAAGGCAACCCCCGTTATTACGAGCCAGACAACTTTGAGTTCGAACGTTTCGAAATCACAACCGGTGCCCGTATATGGTGGACCCAGGGCTTTGACCCCAAGTATTACTTCCAAGCCTTCCCCATCACCGAGGTCAACAAGGGTTATGGTCTCGACCAGAACGCGGGCTGGTAATCAATTTACAAATACAACAAGATTAATCCGACTTTATGTATAAAAGATATATATCCGTGCTGACGGTAATGGCTGCAATGTCAGTAAGCGCCACAGCACAGACCGACTCGATACAGAGCAGCCTGTCACCCGACCAGGTTGTATCTTACGGCGGCGACATGGATATCACCCTTGGCGAAAGCACGGGTGCCGTGTCGGTGATTGGCAACAGCCAAATCAACCGCCGCTCGGCCAAGAACATAAGCAACGACATCTTAGGCCAGGGCAGCGGTATGCAATCGCTGCAAAATGCCGGCCGCTATGCCGTGACCAACCCGACATTCTATGTTCGCGGCCTGCAGACCCTCAACGATAACAACACCCCCCTCTTCATCGTCGACGGCATAGAGCGTGACATCAACACCATCTCGGCCGAGGAAGTAGAGAATGTCTACATCCTCAAAGATGCCACAGCCACAGCCCTCTACGGCAACAAGGGTATCAACGGTGTGATTGTTGTCAACACCAAGCGCGGTGTCAAGAATAGCAAGTCAATCAAAATCACCTACGACCACATGATTGACTACATGGCCCACAAGCCCAAATTTGTCGATGGTGTTACTTATGCCAATGCCATCAACGAGGCTCGTGGTAACGACGGTCTTGCCGCCCGCTACCAGCCGTGGGAAGTGAAAGCTTTCGCCGACGGTACATACCCCTACCTCTATCCCAACGTTAACTGGGTCGACGAAACCTTCCGCGACAAAGGCGGTGCCAACAAGTACACAATCGAGTTCCGTGGCGGTTCGGAGAAATTCCAATATTATGCCATGGCCAACCTGATTACTCACAACGGCTTCATCAAGAACCCCAACACCAACGAAGGCTATTCGACACAGGACAAGTTCAGCCGTGGCAACGTGCGTATGAATCTCGACATACAGTTGACCCCGACGACACAACTCGCCGTCAACGTGCTCGGCGTACTGACCGAGGACCAGCAGCCCGGCAGCCAGGCCAACCTGTGGGACATGGTCTACACCGTGCCGTCGGCAGCCTTCCCCGTCAGGGCCGAAAACGGCCTTTGGGGCGGCTCGGCAACATGGTCGGGCACCGTCAACCCCGTGGCCCAGTCGACATCGGCTGCGTACTATAAGAACCACAGCCGTTCGCTCTTCGCCGACATGACCATCAAACAGGACCTCGGCATGATACTCAAGGGCCTCGGCGCACAGGTTCGGATTTCATATGACAACACTGCCAACATGTGGGAAGACCACTCGAAGACCTACCGCTATGCTGTAGTTACCCCGTCTTGGCATGCAGCACAGGACCAGCCCACCTTCACCACCGCTATCGAAGGCCAGGACACCCAGATGGGCAGCGGCTCGGCAACCAACACCTACCACCGCTTCATGCACATCGATGCCGGCTTCAACTACAAGAACACCTTCGGGCTCTTCAATCTTTACAGCCAGCTGAAGTATGACTATGAGTTCACCGACCCCAACGGTATCAACAACACCGTTTATCGTCAGCAAATCTCGTGGTGGACGCATCTCAACTACGCTAACCGCTATATGGCCGACCTGAGCCTTGTCGAGACAGGCTCGAGCCGTCTCGCCCCGGGTTCGAAGTGGGCCTTCGCCCCGACCCTCGGCCTGTCGTGGGTGCCGTCGAACGAGTCTTTCTGGACCAACCCCGCGCTCTACCTCAAGGTGCGCGCGTCGGCCGGCCTGATTAACTCCGACTTCCTGCCCAAGGACAGCAACGGCAACTGGGTATGGGCCTACTATGTACAGTCGTACCAGCAGTCGGGTCTCCTCTATCCCTTCACCAACG
This sequence comes from Muribaculaceae bacterium, assembly GCA_009775195.1. Lineage (GTDB taxonomy): Bacteria > Bacteroidota > Bacteroidia > Bacteroidales > Muribaculaceae > CAG-873. The sequence goes on along the minus strand of VSPF01000049.1, from coordinate 2,306 downwards.
CATGGTTCACCAACTTTGGCCAGACCTCTCTCGGCCAGATGGCCACAGCCAACCCCGGCCGTGAAAAAGCCTACAAATACAACGTGGGTATCGACTTCGGCTGGACCGAGGGTCTGAACTTCAGCGTGGACCTCTACAAAGAGCGCCGCAACGGCATCTGGGTATCGTCGGCAGGTAAATACTCGGCCCTGATTGGCCTTGAAGCACCGTATGAGAACGGCGGCGTGGTCGACAGCAAGGGCATCGAACTGAGCCTCGACTATGCCAAGACCTTCGGCGACTGGACATTCAGCGTGGGCGGCAACTTCAATTGGAACAGCAACAAGATTGTGGACATGCTCGAGGAACCGCGCCTGTACCCCAACCTCGTTCAGACCGGCAAGCCCGTCGACCAGATTTACGGACTCGTAGCCGACGGCTTCTTCAAAGATGCCGCCGACATCGCCGCCAGCCCGGCACAGACATTCTCGACCGTGCGTCCCGGCGATATCAAATATAAGGATATCAACGGCGACAATATAATCGACGGCAACGACGTGACCGCCATCGGCCACACCACCACCTGCCCCGACATCTACTACAACTTCCGCCTGGGCGCCGAGTGGAAAGGCCTTGGCATCTACGCCTACTTCCAGGGCACAGGCAAGTACACCGCCATCCTCAACACCAAGGCAATGTACTGGCCCCTGATAAACAACACCAACATCTCGCAGTACGCCTACGACAACCGTTGGACTCCTGACCACCAGGACGCCCTCTATCCCGCACTGAGCTACTCGAGCAACAGCAACAACTACCGCACGTCGACCCTTTGGCTTCGTGACCGCTCGTTCCTGAAGCTGCGCAACCTCGAGGTTTACTACAACCTGCCTCAGACAGTGCTGTCGAAGCTCCGCGTAGTCAACGGTGCCAAGGTTTACTTCCGTGGTACGGACCTCTTCGCCACCAGCAAGGTGCCCGAAAACGACCCCGAATGTTACGGCATCAATCCCGTCAGCAAGACCTTCGCTTTCGGTCTGAGCGTTACTTTCTAACCTTTCTCAAGCAACACAGATATGAAAACTAAATATATAATCGCATCTCTTGCATTGCTCGGCGTGGCCGCCACATCGTGCAAGGACGAGATGGACTATAAAGAATACAACGTCATAGACCGTGACTACATCATCGCCGAGACCGGCCGAGTAGGCGGTTTCATGGTGCAGCTCTACCGTGCGGTGCCCTATGACTTCGGCAACTTCAACGCCGGTGCCATGTCGGCCTGCGCCACCGACGAGGCCGAGTACAGCCGCCTGGGCAACTCAATCGAGGACTTCTACAACGGCGGCTGGTCGGCAGCAAACCCCAAGAGCAGCAACTGGTCGAACATGTACACCGCCATCGTAGCGGCCAACAACTTCATCGACAACTTCCAGGAGCTTGACTTCCCCAACCAGGTACTCGACCCGATTTATGCAGCGTTGATGCACCAGTATCACAACTATGTGTACGAGGCCCGCTTCCTGCGCGCATACTACTACTTCGTGCTCGTACGCCAGTATGGCGGCGTGCCTCTGATTGACCACGAGATTCCCGCCGCCGAGGCCAACAGCCTCAAGCGCAACACCTCGGACGAAATCTACGACTTCATCTTCAAGGAGCTTACCGCCATCAAGGACGAGATTATCGTAGACTACTCCGACCTGGGCGAGTTCTCGACGGGCGATGCCGAGACAGGCCGTGCCGACAAGATTGCCGTGCTGGCACTGCGTGCCCACGCCGCCCTCTACTGGGCCAGCCCGCTCTTCAACCCGAGCAATGACACGGAGCGCTACAAAATCGCTGCCGACTACCATAAGGAACTTATGGAGCAGTGCGCCGCACAGAAGAAGTCGCTTGCCAACAGCTACAGCGGCCTCTGGGCAGCCGACAACTACACCAAGGCGCCCCTCAGGCGTGAGCTTCTCTTCTGCTACCGCTATTATGCAAAAAGCAGCGATGGCGACAACCTGGTAGAGACCAACAACTACCCCGTCGGCCCCGGTATAGAGAACGGTAAAGGCGGTGCCTGCCCGACCCAGAACCTCGTAGACGCCTACGAGATGAAGAACGGCAAGGCCATCGACGAACCCGGCTCGGGCTACGACCCCAAGAACCCCTACAAGAACCGCGACCCGCGCCTGGGCTTCACCGTGGCTGTCAATGGCGATAAGTGGCCGAGCTACAAGCCCTCGACCTTCAAACTCGAGACATTCTACAACGGTGCCAACGGCCAGCCCACAGCCGACGCCACCACTACGGGCTACTACCTGAAGAAACTCCTCAAC
>VSPF01000048.1 GCA_009775195.1 Muribaculaceae bacterium | reverse complement strand
CATCATAACAATGCATATAGTGACATTGTTTTGGCAAAGTTCAATATTGTCAAAAAAAATATCATTTTTTATAATGCCACATAAGTGATTTTACCTTTGCAAAAGTTTTGATGCCAATGATATTTTTTGTAACTTTGCAGCCGCAAAGGCAAAAGTTCTATCATTTTGCTCCAGATTTTAACTAATACACATTTCCAATGAAGGTAAAAGATTTTATGGCTGACCTGAGTCGGCGCTTTCCAAACGAGCCCGAGTACTTGCAGGCCGTAGAAGAGGTAGTAAGCTCTATTGAAGACACCTACAACAAATATCCCTCGTTCGAGCGCTACAATCTGCTCGAACGATTGTGCATCCCCGACCGCATCATCACATTCCGCGTGTCGTGGATTGACGACAAGGGCCGCGTTCGCAACAACATGGGCTACCGCGTGCAGCACAATAACGCCATAGGCCCTTATAAAGGAGGTATCCGCTTCCACTCGTCGGTCAACTTGTCTATCCTCAAATTCCTCGCGTTCGAACAAACCTTCAAAAACTCCCTGACCACACTTGCCATGGGCGGAGCAAAGGGCGGTAGCGATTTCTCACCACGCGGCAAGAGTGATACCGAGGTGATGCGTTTCTGCCAGGCGTTTATCACCGAACTTTGGCGCAACCTCGGCCCTGACACCGACGTGCCCGCCGGCGATATAGGCGTGGGCGCTCGCGAGGTCGGCTATATGTTCGGCTGGTATAAGAAGATGACACGCGAGTTCACCGGCACATTTACCGGAAAGTGCATGGAGTTCGGAGGGTCGCTCATACGCCCGGAGGCCACCGGCTACGGCAACGTGTACTTCCTGCTCAATATGCTTGCAACACGCGGCATCGACATCAAAGGTAAGCGCGTAGCCATATCCGGCTCGGGCAACGTGGCCCTGTATACGGCAAAGCAACTACTCAGCTTAGGGGCAAAGGTCGTGTCGATGAGCGACTCTGATGGTTCAATCTACCTTCCCGAAGGCATGACTGACGAAGAATTCGAGCGCATCTTCGAACTCAAAATGGCATATCGCGGCCGCATCAGCGAGTTCGCACAGGAAAGCGGTTGTCAGTATTTCGCCAAAGAGCGTCCGTGGAAACATGTAAAATGCGATATCGCCATGCCTTCTGCCACCCAGAACGAAATTGACGGCGACGACGCCCGTGCGCTTCTTGGGCAGGGTGTAATTGCTGTGAGCGAAGGTGCCAACATGCCGTCGACACCCGAAGCCGTCGCAGAGTTCATAAAGGCACGTATCCTATACGCTCCAGGCAAGGCTGCCAATGCAGGCGGAGTATCAGTTTCCGGTCTCGAAATGGCCCAAAACTCGCAAAAGATGCACTGGACTGCCGAGGAAGTCGACAACAAGCTACGCCAAATTATGGCCGACATACACGAGCAGTGCGAGAAGTATGGCCGCGAAGACGACGGCTATATAAATTATGTACGAGGTGCCAACACGGCCGGCTTCATGAAAGTCGCCAAGGCCATGATTGCGCAGGGAATCTATTAATCAATTTTGAATGTTGAATGTTCAATTTTGAATAACCCGATAGATTAAGTTATCGAATATCAAGGTCGGATGTCGGCTGCCTTCGCAGGCACGACGTCCGACCTTCGTTTGCACGGCTTGTCTAAAATATGTAATTTTGCAGCCAATATGTGGTTGATATTAGCTTTATGCTCGGCTTTAGGTCTGGGCTTCTATGATATAATGAAGAAGCTGTCGGTGCGTGACAACAACGTGCCGGGAGTGCTCCTGCTCAATACTATTTTCGGCACCCTGCTTATGTCGCCAGTCATAATAGGCGGTCTGATGCATGGATATTACGGACTCGGCAACACCGTGACAGGGCACCTGCTTATCGGGCTAAAGGCTGTGATTGTGCTTAGTTCGTGGATTTTGGGCTATTTTGCAATAAAGCATCTACCCCTTACCATACAAGGCCCGATTAATGCGACCAGGCCGGTGATGGTGCTGGTCGGTGCATTGATAATATTTGGCGAACGACTCAACCTGCTGCAATGGGCCGGCATTTTGCTCGGCTTTGCATCACTCTTCTTTATCAGCCGCATAGGCTCTAAGGAAGGGTTCTCGCTCCGCAGCAGCAAATGGCTGTGGATGTCGATAGGAGCGACCACACTGGGCGCAATCAGCGCATTATATGACAAATACCTTCTCGGATTTTACAAGCCGCTCGAAGTGCAGGCCTGGTACTCACTTTACCAGGCATGCCTGATGGGCTTACTCGTTTTTGCCCTCGGACGTTGGCACACCGCTGGCGCCACACCTTTGCAGTGGCGCTGGTCTATACTCGGAATCAGTATATTCCTCACTGCGGCCGACCTTGCATATTTTTACTCTTTGTCGATGCCCGATTCTATGATTTCGGTAGTTTCGATGATACGCCGTGGCAGTGTGCTTGTATCATTTGCCTACGGTGTGATAGTGCTCCACGAACGGCATGTACGAGAGAAGCTAATCGACTTGGGCGTGTTACTTCTCAGCCTCGGACTTCTTGTTGCCGGTTCGTGAGGGCATCTGATAGTTGACCTTGCTCGAATATATGCCGAGCATGGCCTTGAGATATTTGAGAAATCCACGACGTTTTTGTTCCCGGCCCAGCCGGTGGTCCGGTTTGACAAACAAACGCGCATCGCCGTGGTTTACCTTTTCGACCCGGTCTATCAGCCGGTGCACCGACACGTCGAGGTCTGGGACGTAGGGCGGCAGCTCTATGTCAATCTGGTTTGACGCCATATGCTTGCCTTCCCACTTGCGCGCCTCACGGACCGAGATATACTCTGAATCCACGACATAGACCTCGGCATACGTATCAACATACGCCGGTCCTGGGGAATCGAACAACCGTTTCAGGTTACGCCCCCTGCCGTTAGACTCGATATGGAACGAATAAGCCGAGATATTTTTTGCCGTAACAACAGTATCGCTGACATTGTGAAAGGCATATTTCAAATCAAGCCGGCGGAAATCCATATCAGTATCAAGATAAGTCCTAATAGCCGGCACCCACTTATAGTTTTCCCTGTCGGCCAAGACATCAATATCAAGCTCTGCCTTATCCTCATAGCGTCGCCATACTATTGCCGGGGTATATTTTGCCATAGTAGTATCAGTAGCGCAGGTAGTATCGCGCAGGGTAAGAGGTAGGTCGGCACTCTTTATAACTCCAATCCAGTCGCACCACGAGAAATGCTCGGGGAATGCGTCGCTCACACTATCGAGGCCCTCGGAATTGGTAAAATGATAATATGATTTAGAAGCAATCACGCGCGGTGTAGACCATCCACTGAAACGCCGCACCGCACGGTCGGGTAGCATATAGTCAACTACTTTTTCCCTAAAGAGAAATACTGTGTCAGAATATGTAGTAAGTGTAGAAAATTCCCTGACATAGGCCAGCATGTGCAATATCTGATTCTTGCGCGATGTGACCACCATTTCGGGCAAATCGGATATGGCCGTATTCATCAGCACGGTATATGCGCCAGGCGCGGCCACCGTGACTGGTTCGTAACCGATATAGCGTATTGTAATCGGATATGCAGACGCCGATACGTACGGGATGACGCCTTTGTCAGAAGTCAGCGCCACTACCCTGCCCTCATTGTCAAATATTGTTGCCTTGGGAAGTGGCGCACGTGAGAGAGAGTCGAGTACGACGCACCTCGATTGGCCCCACAAGGTAAAAGACAAGGTCAACAAAAATAAGGCAGAGAGAAACCTCGGCATGACATATCAGCTTATACGGGACCAGTCGGTAGTGCGACTAAGCATATCGGCAAGGGCATTAGCAAACCCATGGTTCGCAGGGAGAGAGAGGTCGGGGTCGTCATCAAGCAAAACCTCGGCCGCACGACGCGCAAGCTGTATGATTTGGCCGTCGTGGGCAAGATTGGCTATCTTCAGGTCGAAAGGCAAGCCACTCTGCGCCGTCCCCTCGATATCCCCCGGGCCGCGCATCTGCATATCGGCCTCGGCGATTACAAAGCCATCGGTCGTCGAAGTCATGATTTCGAGGCGTTTGCGGGTATCGGCACCTATCTGGTGCTTGCTCATAAGGACGCAATAACTCCTGTCGGCACCACGGCCGACACGCCCCCTGAGCTGGTGGAGCTGCGAGAGGCCGAAACGCTCGGCATTTTCGATAATCATAGTCGTGGCGTTGGGCACATTCACACCTACCTCGATTACCGTCGTGGCAACGAGTATTGCCGCCTCGCCCGAAACGAAGCGCTCCATCTGCTCATCCTTTATGGCCGGCTTCAGTTGTCCGTGCACCAAGGCTACCTTATATGGCGCGTATGTCTGCTCGGCCTGGGCAAAGCCTTCTTCGACACTGCGCAAATCGAGCTTTTCGTTTTCCTTTACAAGCGGATATACGATATATACCTGGTGTCCGGCATCGAGTTGGCGGCGCACGGCGGCACGCACCTTGGCTCGTTGGTCGTCATATCGCAGCACTGTTGCCACAGGCTTGCGTCCAGGGGGCAGCTCGTCAATAACCGACACATCGAGGTCGCCATAAACAGTCATGGCCAGCGTTCGCGGGATTGGGGTGGCTGTCATCACCAGTACATGCGGTGGCACCGCGCTCTTGGCCCATAAGCGTGCCCTCTGCGCCACGCCGAAACGATGCTGCTCGTCAATCACGGCAAGGCCCAAATGGGCAAACTCGACCTTGTCTTCGAGCACGGCGTGGGTACCGACAAGGATATGAAGTGTACCGTCGCGCAACTGACTGTCAATCACACGTCGTTCGGCTACCTTTGTAGAACCCGTCAATAGTTTCACATTCAGGCCGATTTTGGCCACTATCGAGCGAATGGTCTCGTAGTGCTGACCGGCCAAAATTTCGGTAGGGGCCATCAGACATGCCTGATAACCGTTGTCGAGGGCAAGCAGCATAGCCATCAAGGCCACCAGTGTCTTGCCTGAGCCGACATCACCCTGCACGAGACGGTTCATCTGTCGCCCACCGGCCATGTCGGCCCGTATTTCCTTGATGACCCTTTTCTGCGCCCCCGTAAGCTCGAAGGGCAGGCACTGGCTGTAAAAATCATTGAACCAACGACCGATATGCGGCATGATATAGCCCTGGGTATCGGCTTTACGCTTGCGCGAACGGCGCAGCATGTCGGTCTGGATATAGAACAATTCTTCGAATTTCAGCCGCAGACGTGCCCGCGACAGACTGTCGGCATCGGTGGGATTGTGAATTGTTCGAATGGCGGCATCTATACCCATCAATCCATTGGCGGCCAATGTCGAAAGCGGCAAGGTTTCTTTTAGCGGGGCTTTCAAATTACCGAGCACCTGCATCACGGCGGCATGCAGGGTACGGCTGGTAATATTGCGCTGACGCAGTTTCTCGGTCAGCGGATAGACAGCCCTTACAGTTTCGGCAGCCCCGGCACTGTCGGGTGATTCGACCTCGGGGTGAACCATCTGGAGCGTATTATTGAAGATACCGGGCTTACCGAACAATAAATACTCCTCGCCGGTACGCAGGCGTTTGCGCACCTCGCGCCATCCTTGGAACCAAACGACCTCGAGGGTCGAAGTACCGTCAGAGAAAAGCCCGATAAGCCTCATTTTGGCACCTTCGCCAAGTGTGTTGAAGCTGACGAAACGGCCACGGACGAGCACATAGGCAACTTCGGCCGCCACTGCGTCGAAGAGACTCCTGACCGGCCGGATTGTAGACCTGTCGATATACGACGTGGGATAATGATGCAAGAGGTCGTAGACCGACTCAATGCCGAGTTCCGAGGCAAGGAGCTTCGCCCGGGCCGGCCCTATGCCCTTGACATATTTTATATCGAAACGCCGGGTGGCAAGCATAGATATTGCTCGGTAATCGTAAGCGGCTCGTAGGGAACCGGCATCTCCATCAATATTTCTGCAATCCTGATATCAGCCGGCCTTGTAATCTTGATATTGTTGCGGTCGCCCTGATAGCCATACACAGGCTCGCCGGAAAATGCGGCAAACACAGCGGCATCATCGTCGTATGCCCCACCCCCGGCGGCATCAAGCCGACGATAGCTATCGATAAGCATCGAGGCATCGAAAGTTTGCGGAGTCTGCACGGAGCAATAATTATCGCGACTCGTAGGTGCCACCGTCAACATTTCGACCCGTGCCATAGCCTCGGTGGGAGTGTAGCACGGCACGGCGGCGTGGATACGGTCGACCTTGGCAAGCATATTGTAGAGGTTACGTATCATACCACGGTTGACAATTGGGCGTGCGCCGTCGTGTATCATTACTATGCTTTCGTTGTGTATGCCGAGCTTCCTGGCGGCATCGAGGGCGTTGCGAACCGACTGAGTACGGGTATCGCCTCCATAAACTATATATGGCTGCGTGCCATGATACATAGCCGAGGCCCGTTGCCAGTGCTCGAGTCCGCCATCGGCACTCAGGACGAGTATTATGGCAGCTTTTGGAAATTCGGCAGAGAAAGCCTCGAGGGCATGCACGACAACAGGCTTGCCCTTAAGGGGCAAGAACTGCTTGGGTACATCGGTACCGAAACGTGTACCACGGCCGGCGGCAACTACGATAACCGTAAGATGCTCGCCGGCCGGGAATATACTTTTTTTTACCATGCGAAGATGGGACGGTCGGACATCATCTTGACGACTGCCTCGCCAACGGCGGCGATACCGGCCTGGTCTTCGGGCGCGGCAAGCACGGTGTCAATCATCGTGGCAATATCGCCCATCAGGTCGGGAGTAAGGCCGCGAGTGGTAATGGCAGGGGTGCCGAGACGTATGCCCGAGGTCTGGAAGGGCGAACGGCTGTCGAAGGGCACCATGTTCTTATTGGCCGTGATATGAGCCTCGACGAGGACACGCTCTGCCACCTTGCCCGTGAGCTCGGGGTATTTCGTACGGAGGTCGACGAGTATGCAGTGATTGTCGGTACCGCCCGATACGATGTTGTAACCAAGGTCAACCATAGCTTTTGCGAGAGCTGCGGCGTTGTCTTTCACCTGCTGCTGATATGTGCGGAACTCGGGTTGGAGTGCCTCATGGAATGCGACAGCCTTGCCGGCGATAACGTGTTCGAGAGGACCACCCTGCACACCGGGGAACACAGCCGAGTCGAGCAGTGCCGACATCATCTTGTCTTCACCCTTGGGAGTCTTTTTACCCCAGGGGTTGACGAAGTCCTTACCCATGAGGATGATACCGCCACGAGGACCGCGAAGGGTCTTGTGAGTAGTCGAGGTCACGATATGGGCATAGGGTAATGGATTTTCGAGCAAGCCGGCAGCGATAAGACCGGCAGGGTGAGCCATGTCGACCATAAAGATAGCGCCAATCTCGTCAGCGACACGACGCATACGGGCATAATCCCACTCACGCGAGTATGCACTTGCCCCACCGATAATCAGCTTGGGACGTTCGCGGAGACATGTTTCCTCAAAGGCATCGTAGTCGATACGGCCTGTTTCTTTATCCACGTTATACTCAAGGGCGTGGAAAACAAGGCCCGAGAAGTTTACAGGGCTACCGTGGCTGAGGTGGCCGCCGTGGCTGAGGTTGAGGCCGATAAATTTATCGCCCGGCTGCAGGCATGCCATGAAGACTGCCATGTTGGCCTGCGCGCCACTATGGGGCTGCACATTGGCATATTCTGCACCGAAAAGACGTTTCACACGTTCACGGGCAAGCTCTTCTACCTGGTCGACCACCTGGCAACCGCCGTAGTAGCGTTTGCCGGGGTAGCCCTCGGCATATTTGTTTGTAAGGCATGAACCCATGGCGCGCATCACTTCGTCGCTGACGTAGTTTTCGGATGCAATCAGTTCGATACCGTCGACCTGACGACGGTGCTCGGCTGCGATAAGGTCAAAAATGGCTGTGTCTTTTTGCATAGCTATATATGTTTGCGAATAATTTCTTTATTTTTTCTTTTTTACTGAAAAACCGAAAGTACCGATTTTCGGTCCCTGGGCATAGTAGGCACCATGGCTGTAACTTACCAACCCTGCACTTTCGAGGTCAAAACGCCCGGTAACGGGGTCGAGATAAGCCTCGTCGGCAAGCACATTTACCACTTCGGCGATAAACATATCGTGACTTCCGAGCGGCATGATACTCTTTACCCGGCACTCGATTGAAATCGGCGACTCGGCTACCGCCGGGCAGGCAACAGCGACACCCGGGTAGCGATGAAGACCCGACAGCTCCCACTTGTCACATTCGGCACCACTCTTCACCCCGCACAAATCGGTGGCGCGAGTCATGGCCGCAGTGGTGAGATTGAGGGTAAACTGCATGTGTTCCTTTATGATGCCGTAGCTATATCGCTCGGGGCGTATCGACACCGACAGCATTGCCGGGTTTGTGCAGATGGTACCTGTCCAGGCGACTGTGAGTAGGTTGTCGCGCACACTGTCGCCACAAGTCACAAGTGCCGCCGGGACAGGATAAACAAGGGTACCCGGTTTCCAGGATTGCTTCATATTATTTCGGCATCGGCCCCGGCAACGGTGTGGTTGCAGTAATGGCAACGGAACGACGGGGTGTCGGGATTTGCGACATCGAAGCGCGTAGCCATGGGCTCATTGTTGGTGATGCACTTGGGATTTGGGCAGCGCATGGTGCCAATCAGTGTCTGCGGCAGTTCGACGGTATGTTTGCTCACCACGTCGTAGTCGCGGATGATATTTACCGTCGCCGTAGGGGCAATGACGGCTATCCTGTTGAGCACCTCGCGGTCGAACTCTATCCCCTCGACCTTGATTATACCCTTTTTACCGCCACGGCTGCTGGGAAGATTATTACCTATGGTTACGCCGTTTGCCATATTCTCGATACCAAGGATATGGGCAACACGAAACAGTGCATCAGATGGTATATGGTCAATTACCGTGCCGGCCTGCAGGGCGGCTACAGCAAGACTTGTTTTCTTTTCGCTCATGACTTTAAGGGGTCTATGCCTAAGGCGTTTGTAATGATAGCCTGACGGGCAAAAAGTCCGTTGCCGGCCTGCTGGAAGTAATAGGCACGCGGGTCGTCGTCGACATCTTGAGAAATCTCGTTGACACGCGGCAGTGGATGCAATATCTTCATCGTGGGCTTTGCATCGGCAAGCATCGACCTGCGAAGCGTATACAAATTCTTGACACGCTCATACTCCATGATGTCAGAGAAACGTTCGCGCTGCACACGGGTCATATATAATATGTCGCTCTCGTTGATTACCTCGGGCGAGAAGTCGGTATATTCGTGATACTCGATGCCGAGCTTGTCGCACAAATCGATATATTCACGCGGCATACGCAACTCGGGGCACGACACGAAGTTGAACTTCGGCGAGAAGAACCGGAGTGCCATCAGAAGCGAGTGGACAGTACGGCCATATTTGAGGTCGCCGACCATGGTGATGGTAAGTCCGTCGAGAGTGCCCTGCGTCTTGAGGAGCGAATAGAGGTCGAGGAGCGTCTGCGAGGGGTGCTGGTTGGCACCATCGCCGGCGTTGACAATAGGTATATCGGTAACCTCGGTTGCATATTGGGCGGCCCCTTCGAGGTGGTGACGCATGACGATGAGGTCGGCATAGTTCGACACCATCTTGATAGTGTCCTTTAGCGTCTCGCCTTTCGACGTGCTCGAGGTCGACGCATCAGAGAAACCGATTACGCGGCCTCCGAGACGGTTGACAGCCGTCTCAAAGCTGAGACGTGTACGTGTTGACGGTTCGAAAAAGAGGGTGGCGACAACGCGCCCGTCGAGCAAGTGGCTGTTGGGGTGCTGCTCGAAATACCGCGCTCGCTCGAGCATAGCGAGGATATCCTGGCGGCTGAGGTCGTCAATGGCGACCAGACTGTGTGAGTTCATCGGAAACGACTCTTGGTTTGACTCCACAAAATTACGCATTATCCATGAAACAGCAAAAAAAATCACACGGCATCTAAGGCAAAAACACAGCACCGACAAGCGACAATCGACGTGGCAGGAGGCCGTCGCATGCCCATTCGAGTTTGATACCCAGCAATTTCTCGGCAGTAGCGCCTACATCGAAACCGTATGCCTCGAGCGACGGCCTGGCCTTGTCGGGATGAACGCAGGCACTACAAGCAAGCCGGGAGCAACTATCGCAGTAGAGGCACTTGCCTGAAAAGCCGAAAGCTAGGCCTCCATGCGACCGCTCATAATCGAGCAAGTAAGCCGACAACTCCACCCGGGCCGGATGTAAAACCATCATGGCATCAGCGACTGGCCTCTGACCATCGACTTCTACGCTAATACCGGCGATGTGTACCCTGCTCCACGGACTGAGTCGCGCATCTAAATCGTAATCGAACGGAGGACACAGCCACGAACGGCCATAATTAGGACATTCACGACAAAAGCCTATAAATTTTTCGACATCACGATACCCCGAAATGTAATAATGGGCCGAAATTTCCGCTGTTATAATTTCCATATCCAAAGTTACATATTTTTCAAGAATTTATTCTACTTTTGTATTAAAAATAAAGAGTCATGAAAAAATTAGCAGTTATACTATTCACAAGTATCTGTCTCGGCCTTACGGCACAAGAGATGCCACAAGGTAAATATTCCGGCGTACTAAGGGCCGGACTCGCCAAGATGCGCCTTCGTCTCAATATCGGGGCTGATGGATGCAGCCTCGACAGCCCCGACCAGGGAGCGACAGGCTTACCACTCGAAACTGACTATTTAGGAGCAGACTCGATAGCAGTAAGCAGCAAGGCACTCGGAGCAAAGTATAACGCCACAATAAACGGTGACACGCTAAAGGGCAAATTTTCACAACGCGGCTTCAGTTTCCCCCTTACCCTGATAAAACAAGAGCAAGCGATATGTCGGCCGCAAACCCCTCAAGCGCCCTACCCTTATACCTCGACAGACACGGTGTTTAGCAACCAGAAGGCCGGCATAACCCTTGCCGGTACCGTGGTAATACCACAGGGCGCAAGTAAGGATACACCCGTGCCAGCCATTGTATTTGTCAGCGGCAGTGGTGCGCAAAACCGCGACGAAGAACTGTTCGAGCACAAGCCGTTTCTCGTCATTGCCGACTACCTTGCACGGCATGGCATAGCTTCGTTGCGCTACGACGACCGTGGTTTCGGGCAGTCGGGGGGCGACCTGACAACGGGAACAACAGCCGATTTTGCCGAAGACGCGCTGGCCGCAGTGAAATTTCTTGAAAACTTCGATGCCATAAGCAAGGTCGGAATACTCGGGCACAGCGAGGGCGGCACAATCGCGTTCATGGCTGCCTCGCAATATAATTTACCATACATCGTAAGCCTCGCCGGAGCCATCATACCCTGCAAGGATATACTGCTGGAGCAAAACCGCCAAGCCCTCGCAAAAGCCCACCTTGGCGTGGCGCAGACCAACGAGACCCTGCGACTTCTCGACGCTGCCTTCGACGAAATGGCCAAGGGCAACAAGCCCGAGATAAACGCCCTCGCCACCAAACTCAATATCAATCTTCCTCAAGCCCTCATAGCCAATCTTGCCCAAAACACGAAATCCACCTCGCCATGGTTCTGCTATTTCCTCGGGCTACGGCCTCTCGACTACGTTGCTAAAACGACATGCCCTGTCTTTGCGATAGGTGGTGAGCGCGACACCCAGGTCAATGCCGCCAAAAATCTCGAAGCCCTGAAAAATGCCAGACCGGATGCCGAGACGAAAATCTACCCATCGCTCAATCACCTCTTCCAACATTGCACCACCGGCGAAACTAACGAATATGGCGAGATAGAAGAAACAATATCGCCCGAAGTGCTCGACGATATCACAGTATTTATCACCCGGTGTGCCAAAGCAAGATAGCCAACCGCCACGGAAATGTAGCATGATTATTAAAGTTTTATTAAACTTGTGATTGGCAGGCATGTAATAAAGCCATAATGTATAATTTTGCAGCATGGAAACCACTAAACGAATTCTTATCGTTGACGACGAAGAAACCCTCTGCGACGCCCTCGCCTTCAACCTCGAAGCCGAAGGCTACGAAGTAGAGACTGCATACAGTGCAGAAGAAGCACTTACACTCGTCTTGGCCAAATTTGACCTTGTGCTGCTCGACATAATGATGGGCGAGATATCTGGCACCCAGCTCGCAAGAATAATGAAAGCCAACCAGGCAACGGCACATATTCCTATCATATTCTGCACGGCAAAAGATACTGAAGAAGATATGATAAAGGGTCTCGACCTCGGTGCCGACGACTATATCACCAAGCCCTATTCGCTGCGCACCGTCATGGCCAGGATAAGGACTGTGCTACGCCGCACATCGCCAACTCAAGACCCGTCGGCAGACATAGATAAAATCTCATATAAAGGACTTGTATTATCTACCCGGAACAGGACTTGCACTGTAGACGGCAACGAAGTAAAAATGCCCAAGAAGGAGTTTGAGATTTTAATGACATTGCTGTCAAATCGAGGACGCATATACTCGAGAGCAGAACTACTGAAAGAAATCTGGCCCGACGAAGTGGTGGTACTCGACCGCGTCGTGGATGTAAATGTGACGAGGATACGCCAAAAAATCGGCGAATACGGAAAGAACATAGTTACCCGCACCGGCTATGGCTACGGCTTCATCGAATAGGCTGACTTATCCTCAACGGCTTTTCCTTTGGCTCTTGGGCTATTCGATATTACTCGTTGGCTGCTTTGTAGTATTCCAGTACCAACGAGAAAAAGAATTCCAGGCCGAGAGCCTCAACACCAGGCTACAGCTAATCAATACATATATACTTACTGAATTAGATGAAAATCAAGACGTTTCAAAAATTAATCTTGCATATTTTCATCCATTCGAAGACATCAGGGTAAGTGTCATATCAGACGAAGGCTCGGTCGTTTATGACAACTCGATTGACTCGTTGCCTAATACTAACCATTTGAACAGGAAAGAAATACGCGAGGCCCTGAGTCGTGGTAGCGGCTATACCGTGCGCCGACACAGTGAAAGCACCGGCGATTATTACTTCTACTCGGCCACCCGTGGAAACGGGGGCTATATAGTGCGTACAGCCGTGCCCTACTCTACATCATTGAGCACGCTGCTACAGGCCGACTTCCATTTTTTATGGATTATGGGGTCTATCTCTATTGTCATGTGCATATTGGGCTATTTCGCCACCAGGCGTGTTGGCGTGCATATAATGCGTCTTAATAAATTTGCCGAGAATGTAGAAAACGGGACAAAAATCTCAGATACAGAGCCTTTCCCGAATGACGAACTCGGCGCTATTTCGAACCACATAGTGCGCCTATATGCCAAGTTACAACAAGCATACTCGGACAGGGACACGGAGCATCGGGCGGCCCTTCACGAACAGTTTGAAAAAGAACGGATTAAAAAACAGCTCACCAACAATATAAACCACGAGCTCAAAACGCCGGTCGCATCGATACGCATCTGTATCGAAACGCTTCTGGCTCAAAAAAATCTGGGCGAGGAAAAACAAGAACTTTTCTTGCAACGATGCCTGTCGAATACCGACCGGCTCCAGCGCCTGCTTACAGACGTGTCGCTAATCACACGCATGGACGACGGTTGCGCATCTATAACAAAGGAACGAGTTAGCCTTACCGACATAATAGACAATGTGGTTTCAGAAAGGCAGCTAATTGCCAACGCCAAAGGAATAATCATTGAAAACAATATCGTGCGACAGGTGACAATGAACGGCAACGCATCGTTGCTCGAAGCGATATTCAACAACCTAATCGACAATGCGATAGCCTATAGTGGAGGTAGCACAATAACCATAGGTCTAACCCATGAAGACAAAGATAAAATCATATTGTCGTTTTCAGACAACGGCAGCGGCGTACCCGAAGAACATCTGACCAGAATATTCGAGCGTTTCTACCGCATTGACAAAGGACGCAGCCGCGCTGCCGGCGGCACCGGGCTCGGCCTGTCAATAGTCAAAAACGCCGTACTGATACATGGAGGGAACATCGTGGCTCAAAACCAAAGCACCGGCGGTCTTTTCTTTAAGATTACACTCACAAAATAACTATCCATAGTAAAATATAATGTCTATAAACTATGAGAGTTTTTGATGTGAAATAGCAAAGGCTGCGATTATCAAGGATTGTACATACTCTATCAACAACCCAATCAACCGTGAAATAATGTATTAAGCTATGGGAAATCCAATTTTTACAAATCTCATAAAGTTCGCTAATCTTGCCTCTATTAAGAAATACGCAACTCATGTCTATGAATTCGACAATGTAGTAGTCATAGAAAATAAAGATGGAAAGTGGGGAGTCATGAATAATCAGGGAGATGAAATAGTTCCCTTTGGGAAGTACGACCTTATAGAGCCATTCTTTATGGGACTTGCAAGAGTCAAGATTGGGAATGTCCCCGTAGGTAAAAGTGAGAATTTCGGTAAGTATCGTTGGGGCATCATAAATCTTTCCGGAGAGGAAGTTATTCCTGTAGAATATACAGAGTTATGGCAATTCCACCTAAAGCAAAAAACAAAAATAAGAATAGCTAAAGACGCGGAATATCAGTGGCTTGACCTCCATGATATTGCGCCATACCCCTATAACATCCGAACCGATGCTCAGGGACGCATTATGGACGCTGAATATTATGACCAACTTAGAGAGGATTATCGTATAGATGATATAAGCGATGCTTTCGATGGAGATTCTGATGCGTATTGGAATATCGATTAAGGTATGGAAAAGAAAGATATGGAACGAGCAGGACTTGAAGAGTATCTCGAAGCTCGTGAAACTCAGCTGAACAATGTACTTTCATCTCCGATTGGCACCGGAGATTACTCTTTGTCATCGTCTGATGAAATAAATGAGACTATTTTTTGTGAAGATGAAATTGAAGACACTAAAGACATTCTCGACTTAATCGTCGATGATGAGGATGACGTTATGAAAGATTTCTTTGGAATAAAATAACTATGGCTGATATAAATAGAATTATCGCACTGATAGATGAATATCTCGAATCTACGAGACAGGACTATGCGGAAGCTAACGAGATTTCCATGTATCTGGATAAGAATGGGGCTTTAAGACATGCCGGTAATGGACTGCCATTTCGGAAACTACTAAGGGCTGGCAAGATTCCCAATGCTGAGCAACCCGCTGGCAAGGGTACTTCATGGTATATCCGACACTCAGGTAGCAGTAGTAAACCGATGGTATCGCTTGCTACAAGGAAGGCTCAAACAGTTGCACCGGAAGTTTATTCATTGGCTAACCAAACAGCCGGATTGACACCGGTCTCTGACTCCGAATCCGAAATTCTTATCTTAGGGACACTCCCGGGAAAGGTATCTTTGCAGACTCAACAGTATTATGCCAATCGAGGCAATCAATTTTGGTCTATCATAGCCAGTCTTTTTAACGACGTTCTGCCTGCCTCGTATGAAGATAGACTTTTCTTACTGAAAAAACATCGCATAGCATTATGGGATGTGCTCAACTCAGCAAAGAGAGACAGCAGTCTTGATTCGGAGATAGAGAATCCGATCGCAAATGATATTTTAGATTTCGTATTGGAGCATCCAAAACTCCGTATAATAGGATTGAATGGAGGGAAAGCGTCAGATTATTTTAAGACCTATGTTGATTCACATAGACTTCCAACAAGAATACAGGTAATTACGCTTCCAAGTACCAGTGCATCAAACACACATCTAAACATGAAAGCTAAGATAAATCTTTGGAAATCAATCCTAAAATAATGAAGCCAACGAACAACCGGGTATATTGCATAGGATGCAAGCACCCTAAAATGCTTTTTGAAACTCAAACTAAAGCTGACAATTTCATCAAGTTCAATCGTGATGCAATCGCTTCATCATCGGAGAAAGTTCCAACAAGAAGCTATTATTGTTCTTTTTGTTGTGGTTGGCACGTTACAAGTGTAGAAGATGAGGGTAAGGCCGAGGCTAATGATAGGCGTGATGAAAATACATGGCGTCAAATCATGTCTCTTCGACGGAAGAAACTACCTCTGACAGAAGAAGGTCAGAAACTTTCTGAAATGCTTGTATCGACTCAAAGCTTAATACAGAAATGTCAGCGTCAACTGCTTTTGACAAATCTTGGAGAAGCTTTGGAATTAATGAAAGACCTTGTCCTCGAATTTTCAATTATTGAAGATAGGGCACGGCGTCAAAAGATTGACTCTGCAAGAATTGACAAACAAAGAGTAAAGATTAAAGCTCTCCAGGCTGTTTTTGACATCGTTGATGAATATGATATTGATAGTGAAACAAGACAGGATTATCTGGGTAGAGATTTAGAATCTACTAATGAACTTGCCCGAAATTACTTTCAAAACAAGGAATTTGTCGAGGATATAAAACATAAAATTAGCGATTTAGAAAATGGCC
This sequence comes from Muribaculaceae bacterium, assembly GCA_009775195.1. Classification (GTDB taxonomy): domain Bacteria; phylum Bacteroidota; class Bacteroidia; order Bacteroidales; family Muribaculaceae; genus CAG-873. The sequence continues at coordinate 356 of VSPF01000048.1, read as the reverse complement.
GAACCGACATTAGTTCAGAAGAGTATAAGCAAAGATTCGCAGTTATTGCGTCCGCTATAAATTCATATAAAGGCAAAGGTCTATCTGCCGTTAAACAGGCACTTCAAGAAAAATTAAACGGACTGCGCTGTAAAATTCCACAAGAGACTACAACTCAAAAGAAAACTTCAAAACACAAAGCCACAAACGTATATATAATTTATCTATTGGAGCAAGCATATACTGCTGTAAGAGAGTCCGATTTTAGTCGATGTGAATATCTTATCAAGACAGCAGAATGTCTAATGCCGGATTCTTCAGACGAAATTAGTCAGATTCTTTGGAATCAGATTCATGGGCTGAAAGACCAATTACAC
>VSPF01000047.1 GCA_009775195.1 Muribaculaceae bacterium | reverse complement strand
GCAAAGGTTGGGGCGGCGAATTAAGATTACCGCAGAGAAAAGGAATGGGGTCTTATTTCGTTGATTGGGTACTTGCGCGCCTGGACAGTCAAGGTGAACTTGCTGAGCTTACTGCTATAGAAGTGCAGACAATCGACACAACAGGTAGTTACGGAATCGCTCAGAAAGCACTCTCCGAGAGCAGAGAGGTAATAAGCGACACTGCGGGACTTAATTGGGAGAACGTATCCAAACGTATTATTCCTCAGATTATATACAAGGGTCAGGTTCTTCAAAGAGAGGATTTGTGCCGTAGCGGTCTGTTCCTTGTCTGCCCGAAACCCGTATATCAACGCATCCTTGACAGGCTCGGGGGCACCGAGAAACTACCGAAATTTCCAAGCCAACCTGCTTCTATCAACTTCATTGCATACGATACCAACGCCGAACAGTCAGACGGAGAAATCACGCCTTTAGGCATCGTGGAAGAACACTGTACAACAGTCTATAAAGTGCAGGAAGCATTTTCCTCATTAAATCTCCCGGAGGGTAATGTCTATAAAGAGGCAATTTCACGCACTCTTTATCCCGAACGCTATCAAGATTGATATGGCGTTGCGACACCGTCGCCGCGCTTTCGTGTCATCGCTTTCGACGCTTCGCTCGGCAAAGAATCAAGCCAAAGGTCTCGACCGTAAGGCTTCAATCGCTAACACATTCTTACAAAAATGAAATATACCCATATACTCTTTTTCCTACTAGCCCTCATTATTGCCGGTTGTTCCGACAATAACGATGAGCCTAAATCCGATAAAAACAAGTTCATTGGTTATTGGGCAATAACTCATATTAAGACTATAGAGCATATTGGCGGAAGTCACAACACAACTGACAAAGATGTGCCTCCTCATGCGTTAGAAGGTTCTCCTAATAATGAGAATTATCGCTATGACGTAGTAATCTTCGATGAAAATTTTGTTACAGTCAGAGGGGATATGCCCAATATGCCGAAAGGCTCTGATTTTAACTTAGACACTACCTATGGCCAGATTGAGTATATTGAATCATTGGAGAGCTGGCGCAATTCAATCGGCCAAATGACCGACCAATTAGATTGTCCTGTCGGCAAATACAGCATCAAGGATGGCGACCTTATTATCGGCTCTCTGAATATGGGCAGTTTATCGTTTGTCTCTGATAATGAGTTCACATTGGATTACAAGAAATCCTTGAATCATACTGGCGATTACCGTCGTTCTATATATACCTATTCTCGCATCTACTCTTTGACTTTATAGCAAGGGTTACCTAACATCTGCTTAACACTTTAGAATCTGAAATTCCATATGAATATTGTAATCTCAAATAATCTCCGAGAGGAATCTAAAGTCGTATTTTTCTCAGTAAATTGTGAGGATTATAAACATTCGGTGGCAATGTATTTGGACAATCTTACTGATGAGGATATATTCTTATATATTTACGAATCGAAATATATTTACAATGGAAGATGCGCCATTTACAAAAATAGAGAATCAACCGCTTTGACAAACGCGATTTCTTCTGATTTAGACAAAGCATATGAAATTTCTAACTATCAAGACCTGATTTTATATTTTAAGTCGCGATACCAAAACGATGAAAAAGCATATCAAAAAATCATAAATGATATAAAATCTAAGGGTATTGGAATTGATGAAGAAATATCAGAACGAGAAGAAAATACATCCGAATATATTAAACGGCATTTTTAATTATAACTTATATGACGTTGCGGATTACTACCTCTTGCAGCGCAAGCGACTTCGTCGATAACACCACCCTGCGCACCCTCGACAAAGGCGTTTACGTTCTCCGCGTCACCCAGGCCGACGGCACAACCAAATCGGTCAAATACCTGCGACCCTGATAAGGTTAAAGGTTAAGGGTTAAAGGTTAATGAGCATTCGCACTCAACCTTAGCCCCAATTCTCCAAATACAACAAAGCCCGGCCAAGTGGTCGGGCTTTGTTATGTGTGGTAAATATAGTTTCTGATTTATTTGACTATTATGCAGTTTATATCAGCGTAACATTTATAATAAACTTATAAACACATAAACTTATAAACTTTCTACCTATAGGTAAATCAGTCAAATATATGTTTCAGCTTCGAGAAGATGCGGGTGCTGTCGGCCGGGGTCGGGGTGATGTTGGGCTGGCCTTTAAGGGCCTCGATTGTAGCCTTCTGGGTGTCGGTGAGGTTTTCGGGGATGTAGACCATGATGTTGATAAGCTCGTCGCCAGTTCCGCCGTTCTCCTGGTCGGGCAGACCCTTGCCACGCAGACGCAGCACCTTGCCGGGCTGTGTGCCGGCAGGCACGTTGATACGTGCGCGGCCAGTGATGGTAGGTATTTCTACCGCGCCGCCAAGTGTGGCAGTCGGTATATCGAGCATCAGGTTGTAGATTACATCAGCTCCATCGCGTATGAGTTCGGGATGCTTGATTTCTTCAATCACGACAAGCAGGTCGCCCGGCACGCCGCCGCCCTTGGGGTAATTACCCTTGCCGCGCAGGGCGAAGGTCTGCCCCTCGACAGCACCGGCAGGGATAGAGAATGTCACCTCTTGTTCGCGGCGCTCCACGCCCTGGCCGTGGCAGTACTGGCAAGGCTCGGTAATAATCTGGCCCGTGCCGTCGCAACGCTCACACACGGCCTCGGACTGCATCACGCCGAATGGAGTCTGCTGCGGCACGACCACACGTCCCTGTCCGTGGCATACGGGGCATGTAGCCTTGGCGACGCCGTCCTTGGCACCTGTGCCGTGGCAATGCTGGCACTCGAGGAATGTGGGCACACGCAGGGTCTTTGTCACGCCCTTGGCGATATCTTCGAGGGTCAGTTTCACGCGGATACGGACGTCGCCGCCGCGACGCTTGCGCGGGGCGCGGCGACCACCGGTAGCACCACCGAAACCGCCACCAAAGAAACTTGCGAAGAAATCGTTGAGGTCTCCGTGACGGCTGAAGAAGTCGTTCATATCGAAGCCTTGCGAATAGAACCCGCCGCCACCGCCGCCGGGGAATCCCTGCTGGCCCATGGCATGACCATACTGGTCGTAGAGCTGGCGTTTCTTTTCGTCGGAAAGCACGTCGTAAGCCTCGGCGGCCTCTTTAAATTTTTCTTCGGCCTCTTTGTCACCCGGATTTTTGTCAGGGTGATATTGTATGGCTTTCTTACGGTAAGCCTTCTTTATCTGCTCCGGAGTGGCATTTTTGTCAACGCCGAGCACTTCATAGTAGTCTCGTTTGTTTTCCATAATAAATGTGCGTTATTCACCGACGGCTACCTTGGCGTGACGAAGCACCTTGTCGTTGAGCATATAGCCTTTTTGAGTTGTGTCGAGTACCTTTCCTTTCTGCTCGGGTGTCGGGGCCGGCACGGTAGCAATCGCCTCGTGCAGGTCGGGGTCGAAATCGGTACCATTGCTATCCATGGCCTTTACGCCCTGGCTTTCGAGATAGCGTACCAACTTCTGATAAATCATCTCCATGCCCTGACGCACAGCCTCGGCATCCTTGGCCTCGGCTGCGGCTGCAAGGCCGCGTTCGAAGTCGTCGACAATCGGCAGCAAGCCCGAAATGACGCGCTCGCCGGCGTTTTTAAGCAAGTCGGCTTTTTCGCGCATCACACGTTTGCGGAAGTTGTCGAAGTCGGCCATCAGGAAGAGGTATTCTTTCTTTTCTTTCTCTATTTCGGCGCGTGCAGCGTCGAGTTCGTTCTGCAAGCGTGCGTTTTCGCCGAGTTCTGCGGCCTCTACCTCGGTCTCGTTTTCTTCGGTATCGGTCACATCCATAATTTCAGGAGCTTCTGCAGCCTCTTGTGCGGCAGCCTGCTCCTGCTGTTTCTTATCGTGATTTTTGTTGCTCATAATTCTATTGTACTTTTTAAGGTGTATGCAAAAACTCGGCCAAAATGTGTTAAAATCCGGCCTGCTATGAAAATATAACAATAAAATATGGCTTAACGTTCAACCGACAGGCCGAGATGACAGCCTTCCGACAAAAATGTCAGCCCCGGGATATGCGTGTCGCAGTTTTTCCTCATATATGCAGACGTCTTCGTGAGAGTGGTAAACACCATATACGGTCGACCCCGAACCGCTCATCGAACAATAGGCACACCGGCCTCCGTCGGCATTAAACCAGTCTTTAAGGGCGGCAACCCCTGGCTGAGCGGCAAATACCGACGGTTCGAAATCGTTCGTCAGTCCTTTTCCAACCCACTCCGCCGGGTCGCACTGCAAAGCTGCGCCCATATCTATATCGTCGGGCAGCTCGGCCGGGGAGACCCCGGCATACGCCTGGCGTGTCGACACCTCGGTGCCGGGAATTTTCGCGGCCAGCACCCATAAATCATCAAGACCCGGAGCCTCGACAGGGGTCATGACATCGCCAATCCCCTCTACGAGCATAAGGCGGTTGTAGATAAAGAACGGGCAGTCGGCCCCCACTTTCGCAGCTACAGCGGCCAGTTGTTCATTGTCAAGGCCGAGGCCGAGCAATTCGTTGACCCCGCGCAGGGCAAACGAAGCATCTGCCGAACCGCCGCCGAGCCCGGCACCAGTAGGTATGCGCTTGTTCAGATATATGTCGAGCGGCGGCAGCTGACGCCCGAGGTATGACTCGAGGGCGCGGAGGGCCTTGACGACAAGGTTGTCGGCTTCATTATCAAGTTTCAATATGTCTTCGCCCACGATATTAAACGAACCTTCACCACCGGCGGCCGGCACTATTTCGAGAATGTCGCACCAAGGCAGAGGCACAAACAACGACTCGATATCGTGATAAGCATCGGGCCTGCGGCGGAGTACACGCAGTCCTATATTGATTTTGGCATTAGGAAAAAGTATCATTTCAGTAGGATTTTGAGGACATTTTATCCATTGATGCCGCGAAGTTACAAAAAATAATTAAATTTGCACTATGAATAAGCCCGTCTTACGCATAATGCTGTCGCTGAGCGTCGCCCTGTGCCTCCTTGCCACAGGATGCCACTCCTCGCGTCGCGAAGCCGCTGTAAAGACGGTAGAATACGACCGTCCCGGGCTCAAAGGCGTAGAGCCGTCGACGGGCCACCACCTTGTCGACGAGGCCCGTAAATGGCTCGGCACAAGATACCGCTATGGCGGCGATTCGCGCAAAGGTACTGATTGCTCGGGTATGACTATGCAGGTCTACAAAAAGGTAACCGGCATAAAGTTGCCGCGCGACAGCCGTTCGCAACAGTCTTTTACCAAACGCATCAAGCGCAACGACCTCACGCCGGGCGACCTCGTGTTTTTCGCCTCGAAGGCCGGAGGTTCGCGAGTAGGCCATGTGGGCATATATATAGGCGGTGGCGAATTTATACACGCATCGAGTTCGCGAGGGGTAATCATCAGCAGCCTCGACGAGCGATATTATACCAACCATTTTCACTCGGCAGGGCGCGTGCCGGGCATAAAAGAGGTAAAGCCAAAGGACAAGCCGACGCAGTTAGTGGTACCGGAAAGAACCGAGTTCCCCGATATCACCAAACCGGCCGACACACTCGAAATCACCCTCGACCGTCTTATCGAAATCAGCCGGCCCGACACCATCGCAGCCGACTCGATAAGCGAGATGGTCAAGAACGCATTCTGACCACGCGCCTACCTGATAGGCTTGCCTGTGGGCAGACCGTTGTTGCCAGGCCTGTTGACCGGTCCGGGATTCCAGCCTATACCGTTGGGGCCTATAGGATTGACTGTCGGCGGTCTGCTTACTTGTGGCGGACGCGACGGGCGATTATTGGGCCTTACCACCGAGCCGGGGCCGTTGCCAATCAGAGGGGGAGCAGGGGGTGTCGGGTTATAAATCGGGCCATAATTCCACACCGGCGTATTCCAATAGTAATCGCCAAGATAGCCGTTGGGATACCAGTAATTATCATAAGGGCTCGAATCTACGTCTACCCCGAAGCCGAGGTCGGCGCACGATGCGATGCCCACCATGCCTATGCCTAAGGCCGCTATTGCGAGGAGAGTCTTCATAATTAATAATTTTTATATTCTAATTGTGCAAATTATATCTACTTGCCCAACTTTAAATATATAACAAATGAAAACTGAAAATGACGATTGGCATTTGCCTGTTTGGATTGCAATGCTTAAATTTGCAGACCCTAAAGTTTATGAGTTTATTTGACTCTAAGTTTATCACGCCACTATAATGCAACGCCATAGCGACCTCGAAATATATCACGCCGACACAGCCAGCCATCTCCCTCTCCCCTATGCCGACCAAGGTATACAGGCCGGTTTCCCCTCGCCGGCACAGGACTATATCAACGAATATATCGACCTCAATCGCGAGATTGTCCGGCACCCGGCAGCGACATTCTACGGGCGCGTCAGCGGTGACTCGATGATAGACGAAGGCATCGAGCCTGGCGACATACTTGTCATAGACCGTTCGCTCGAACCCGAGGACGGCGACCTTGCCGTGTGCTGCCTCGAGGGCGAATTTACACTCAAACGCATACGACTCGCCCCCGGCGCCGTGTGGCTGGTGCCGTCGAACGAATCGTTCGACCCCATCCTCGTCACCCCCGACCGGGAATTCCAAATCTGGGGCGTGGTGACATATACAATCAAGCACAACCGCCGTCCGCGACGCAAACGAAAGTAAAATCGTGATTGGCCTAATCGACTGTAACAATTTTTTCGTGTCGTGTGAGCGTGTGTTCAATCCGCGTCTTCAAGACCGCCCCGTGGTCGTACTGAGCAACAACGACGGGTGCATTGTGGCCCTGTCGAACGAAGCCAAAGCCCTTGGGCTCAGGCGCGGAGACCCTTACTTCAAGGTCAGGGGTACGATTGACCGGGGCGGTGTGCAGGTATTATCGGGCAATCACAGGCTCTATGGCGACATTTCGAGCCGGGTGATGACCACTATAGCGTCGGTGACGGGCGACGTGCGCGTATATTCGATTGACGAGGCATTTATCGACATGGGTGCTTTCGGCCCCGAGACCCTGCAGACCCTCGGACGCGAGATTGTGAGACGTGTGCGACGCGACGTAGGCATACCCACGTCGCTCGGCATAGCCCCGACCAAGACCCTCGCAAAAGTCGCTTCGAAATTTGCAAAAAAATACCGCGCCTATCGCGGCGTATGCATTATCGACAACGAATACCGCCGGCGGCGGGCCCTCGAACTGACACCAATCGGCGATGTGTGGGGCATAGGGCGCCGACTGGTGAGGCGCTTGGCGGCATACGGCATCAACACGGCCGCCGACCTTGCAACCATGCAGCAAGCCGACATCGAAAAAATCGTCAACATCACAGGCGTAAACACCTGGCGCGAACTCAATGGCATCACGGCCATAGACATCGACAGCGACGACTCGGCACCGCAGCAGCAGATGTGCTGCACACGCACGTTCGCCACCAACCTGACGCGCTATAGCGACCTGGCCGAGGCTATGGCCCTCTTCGCCACGATAATATGCCGCCGTATGCGCAAACACCACCTGGCGGCAAAGGCCGTGACGGTATTTCTCCACACCAACTCTCACCGCGAAGACCTTCCCCAGTATTGCAACAGCTCGTACCACCCCCTGCCCGAGGCCGCCAACGACGACATGACAATATCTGCCGCCGCCACCGAGGCCATGAAGGCTATATACAGGCGAGGCTTCGGATATAAACGCGCCGGCATCATAGTGCCCGAGCTATGCGACGACAGGCACATACAGCGTTCGCTCTTCGGCGACCCGGGCGACATAGAGCGCCGGCGCCGCCTCATGGCCGCACTCGACACTATAAACTCGTCGTCGACAAGCCACGACCGCATACACGTGGCATCGTATATGCCCCTCGACAGCGTCACGCGCTGCGAGCACAGCTCACCCCACTACACCACCCGCATGAGCGACATAATCGATATACGGTGAAACGAAAAAAGAGGAGACGTGTTCGTCGCGCCTCCTCTTTGACAATCCTAAAAAGTTTTTATTTCACCAACAGTTTACGGACAGCAGTGCCCTGCTTGACGATATATACACCAGAAGGCAGCGTGGCTGTGATATCGGCCACGGTGGCTGCATGACCGACCATTATACCACGAAGATTGTAGACATCAACAGGGGCGTTGACATCGATTTCGACCTCGTCGATACCCGACACATTCTTATAACACTCTACCTTTATAGCCCAGCCGGTCCTCTTTCCATACTTGGCATCGTCAGACGTCGGCTTGAACTCGAAGGTCACACTGCCGTCGGATGCATCCGAGGTATAGGTGTAGGGGAAGAGGCTCTCCTTGGTGTTATATTTGAATGTCTGTACCTTGGCATCCTTGTCGGCGGTCTTACCCGAGAACATGTCGAGGTTGTCGCCTGCCGCAAGCTCGGGACGGCTTGCCACAGTGACCATGATTTTGGCATCGGGGTCGCGCGGCACGAATGTCACCGTGCCGCTCGTCAGGTCGTAGCACCCGCCAATCTTGTTGCTGTCGTAGAAGGTGACAGGGTTGTTACCTATTAAAATCTCGTTGTCGCCGGGCTGCATGTAATACCACGTGCGGGCTTCGACAAGGGCCTCGGGGTCTTCGTTGACAAGTTTAAGAGATGTTCCGCCAACTTTCACCTCGGCCATCTTGACTGTAAGGTCGGCATGGTCGGCAAGGTCGTCGCGCAAATCGGCAACGACGTGGTAGTGATTACGGCCGTCGGCAAGCACGCCGTCAGAAACAGCAAAGGTATAGTCTTCCTTATCCTCGGTCACATCGACACGGCCAATCGATTTGCCGGTGGAGTTCTTAACGTCGAGACCGGTTACAAACAGCTCGAGAGCTGCTATATTGGCCGAGTTGCCCTTGAGGTCGACTGTTACCGAGGTCAGCGACGAGGCACTGAGGGCACCGTCGGTCTTGACGATGAAGTCGAGTACGGGCACTGCCGTAGGCGTGGGCACAGTGGACACCCATGCTTTCTTGCGGCTCATCTCGGCCTCGACGGCTTCCATATCCTTGGGTGACACCTCGGAAGCCGTAGCAGTAAAGCCATACTCCGATGCCGACTGCACGTCGCCGTTTCTCCAGCCCCAGCCACCATGCCAGAACATGATGGTCAGCGAACCGTCGTCGGCTGTCGACCGATATACTTCGCCCACCTCTTTGCCATTGTCAGCATAAGACCACGCATAGAAACATTCGCCAAACTTGCTGTCGTCGTAGTTAATCTTGCCGAGGTATTTGTTTTCGAACACAATCTCGGCACTGCCGTTGTAGATATAGAACTGCGGCTGGTCGTCTTCCTGATAGTACTTATGAGTTTCTGGGTCGTCACCGGCGAAATTGAGCTTGGATATATCAATCTGCACCTTCTTACCCGGGGTGGCGGGGTGGAGCTTCACCGTATGCCAGTTACGGCTGTCGTATTCATATCCGAGCAGGCCGTTTTTCTCATCTTTGGGCAGGTTGCGCACCGTATAGCCTTCGCCTTCGATAGTGTACTCATATTCTTCGCGGAACATCGATATCTGTTTTGCCACGGTTACGTCGCAAGAAATAGATTTCGAGGTATTGCCTATGCTCGTGGCTGTAACCACGGCCTTGCCGGCGCTCACGCCGGTAATCGTGCCATTGAAATCGACAGTGGCAACAGCGGGGTCGGAGGTCGACCATATCATGCCCCTGACATCGCAGGCATCATCGAGCCGGACCTCAACCTGACGAGTCTGACCGGGGAATACCTCGGCATAGGGAGTCCATGGCGGTGACGGAAGGTTGGTCGCCATGGTCTTAGGCATATTCATATGGTTGAAGAATAGCGCAATCGAGCCCTCAATATTCTTTATCTGCGGATACACGGTCTTGGTCTCGGGGTCGGCAGGGTTCCAGCTATAGAGCTTGGCACTGCCCCAGTCGCCCGCACCATGGTAGAGTATGCCCGTGACGGGAGACTCGATAAACGAACCCTTATAAACGGGGCAACCCTGGTTCTGACCGTCCCAGCCGTCGACAATCATGTCGGTTTCGCCCGATGCAAGGTCGTAGCGGTAGATATGGTAAGTCACATTGTATCCCTGTGCGACACCGCCAATCCAATAGAGTACCGGATTTACCGTTGAGGCTATCAGGGTGGCGTTGTTGAAGTTCATTATGTTGGAGGCATTGCCAACAACGCCGTCGGGGAAGTCGATGCGTGTCACCGTGTCGGTGGCAGGGTCGAGGTTCAGCATGAACTTCGCGCAAGGGTCGGTATAGTGCGAGTAGTCGCAGGCGAGGATGCCGAGATAGATTTTGCCGTCGAGGGCCAGGACGGCCTTGTTGATGGCGTAGCCGGCATCAATCTTGTCAGCGCAGTCTATCGACTTGATTTCGGAGTCGTCCGCGAGGCTGAAAACCTTGACGGTCTTCATCACTGCGTAGGAAAACGACTGGGCCGGGCTTTCTACGTATGTCACATACAATTTGCCGTCGATTGCGGCCATGTGGCCGAAGGCACCCTCGGCAATGGGGGCAAGCTCGATGGCATCGTCACTGACCTTATATTTGTAGAGGTGGCGGAACGACGACACGTAGCCCGAGGTCTCGGTCAGCGGCAACACGTGGTGGCCAGGGTTGTCCTTGCCGAGGCTGGCCTGGGCTATCATTGCGAGGTTGTTGTCAGTAATCGTGAAGAAGTTTTCTGACGACGCGCCCTGCGAGCACGAGGTCATATACACGCGGTCGCCCCAAGTGACGGGATAGATGTTGTTGCCGTATTTGCCTTCGTGGGCAACACGCTCGACTGTGGCCGCGTCGAGGTCGTCGAGACCGGTTACACGGCAGAAGGTGTCGGAACCGTCGCTTACCGACATGAGGCTTAGCGTCTTATCCGAATAATCGGCTGCCGAACCCCCGATGGCTATGGCAACCGAGGCCACAGCCGATGAGAGAAGTCTTAGTTTCATTGCAAGATGTATTTATAAATGTGAACTGATTTTGAAGTAGTAAATTTGACAATCACGGGCCCGGTGACACCATTGAGGGCCAGAGGAGCATCGGGCGACACAGCACCGGCACGCAGCATGAAGCCTGACGGAGAGAACACCTCTACCCTGCCGGCGCAGTTGGCGCAAAGATTGCCGTTGGCAAGAGCGAGCAATTCGTCGGAAGCCGGAATATCGCCTATACCAGAGGCCTTTACAACGTCGACGTCAAACACAGCCGTGGCAAACTTGCCGCCGGCATCATACTCGACAGTTACCGAGGTCGTGCCCACCGCCAGGCCGTTGACAACGAGTTTGCCGCGCTCGAGGGTCGCACTTGCCACTGCCGGGTCGGCAACCGCCTTGATGGTCCTGATGATTGAAGCCGGGGGCGTGTCGGCGTCGCTGACGAGGGCATCGAGGTCGATTGTCACCGGTGCACCGTCGACAAGCACTTTGTCGGGCGACGCCACCACGGGGGCCTCGGTATCGGGGAAGATTACCATGGCCGGATACCAGTAGTTTGATATGAGCGAGGTCTCGTTGTCGGTCACAAGCTCGTCGCTGCCGTCATCCTCGATTGTGAAATATCCCCACGTGTTCGACGATATGCCGCCGCTATAATAATATCCGTAAAGCAGCCCGTCGACAGGATTTACACGGAGGCCCGAACTGTAGAAATGTATCCCATACTCGGCAAGGTCGCACACCTTGGCCTGGGTGCCCTTGTCTATGTCGTAGCGGTAGAGGGCCCCGGCCGAAAACCAGCTCGGGCGTCCGGCCGACGGGTCGGAATAGACATAATATAATATATTTTTGCGCGGATGGGCCGCAAACGAGCCGGCAGTCCAGGCATACCACGACTGGGGTATGCCGCCGGCCTTGAGGTCGACGGTGTGCGTATCGAGCGAATACTGGTCGATACACATCAGCCGTGTGCCATTCCAACCCTCGCCGGCACTCGTGCCATAGGGGTAATGGTCGAGGCGGTTGCCGTCGGCATCGGTGCCAGTGGCGACATTCATGCCAACCCATATATTTCCGTCGGCACTCTGCACCATTGCGCTGAAACAGCCCGGGATGGTCGTAACCACGCTGTCGTCAGCAGGGTCGATAACCAGCACACCATGGTCTTCCTTGACAGCAAATACATATTGCTGGCCACGCAGCATATTGCCTATCTGATTGTTGTAAAGCGCACCCAGGCCCTCGCCACGGTCTTCGTCACCTGTAATCATTTCGTTTTCCGTGCCCTTGATTGGAGTAGCCGAAATCTTGCCCTCGGCCACGTCGTAGACATAGATGCCGTTCGAACTGCCGAGATAGATTTTGTCGGGCGAGACGGCCAGGCATGCCCTGCCATCGGCCAGCGACACACCCGAGGCATTCGTAGCGAGTGAGGCAAAGCCTTTCTCGACCTTCATGTCGTTGAGGTTCACAATGACGAAACGTCCGCCGGTATAGGCTTTCTCGCCCGAGTCCTGGTCTTGCTTCGACATGGCATATAGCCTGTCGCCGTATATCTGGGCATACTGCGAGGTGCAGCCCAGCGAATTGATGCCCTCGGTCTCGCGGTTGGCATTTTTGATTAGGAGATAGTCGACATAACCCTCTTTGAGGTTCCAGAAGTTCAGGGTACTGTTGTTATGCCCGAACCAGTCCTCATTGAGGATATATGCCCCGTCGGCCGCCGAGCGGCCCTGCGCCGCCGACAACAGCGGCACGGCAAGCAACATCATGGTAAAGATTTTCTTCATAACATGTGTATTGAATTAGTATTGAACAATATGCAAGTCTTCGGCGCGGCATATTTCGGTCGAGGTCTCGCCGAGCCAGCCGCACACCTGGTTGACACCGGTATAAACCTTGATAAAATCGACACCGTCGAGATGAACCGGCTTACCCTTGCTGTCGACCGCCCAGTCGATTTTAAACTTCGACAAATCACCGGCATCATTGGGGTGATTGTCAACATATCCCCACGCATAGGCGTAGAGCACATAGTTGGTGCCATTGCCGCTATGGTCGATGGCGTTGGGGGCCAAAAGCGTGCCGGTAAACGACATGACATCCTTATCGAGCCATTGTGGGAAATAGGGCTGGCTGTGATATGCGTTCTTAGGCACGCATCCGGTGTCGCCGTTACCGAGCGTCCACGCCACGTCGCCGTCGTCGGCGGGGCGAGTATAGGTAATCGTCACATCGTGCGCGGTAGCTTCGGAATAGTATTCGCTGCCGGCAAGCTCATACCACGGGTCGTCGGCCTTGCCATTGCCGTTTATATCGCACGACACCATCACGATGCCCGGCTCGGCACTGCCCCCGGCAAGTGACCCGGCGGCATAGAATGCATTGCCATAGATTTTGAAGTCATACTCGCCCGGCACGTTGACAACCGTGTGGTCAAAGGCAAAGACAACGCTGCCGCCATATCCGCCAAGCGATATCATCACGTCGTTGCGACCGCGTATGCACTCCTCGGCCTTGAGGCGCATCGCCTCGGCATCGTCGCCGGGGGCATACTCGGGCAGTTTGTTGACAAACTGTCCCGGCGCCGGGGCATAGTCAAGAACCCGGTCGATATAGCGGCTGTAGGCCACGTCTTCGTCCCAGACCTTGATGTTGACTATATGCTCCACGGGGTTTGCATCGTCGACAATGTTGAGTTTTACCGTGTAATTGCCGGGGTCCCGGCGAACGAAATACAAAAAAGCTTCGGTCGACACTACGGAATCCCCTCCGTGGCTGTCGGGCACGCTCCACACGTATGCCTTGCCCGGATAGCGAGGCGTGAGTATGAGCGGCTTCATTCGGTAGATTGAATAGTTGTTATCAATACCGAGACTGACCATGGGTTCATCCGTAGTGCACGACGGAAGCACGGCAGAAAATATAATTAATGAAAAGAGTGCGGTGTGTTTCATTTTTCAAGGAATACAGTATGTGCAGGTATGTCGCCGGTACGTATGCTCCATTTACGGCGCCCATCACGACCGTAGCAGTGCAGCGAACCGCTTGACACATAGTTTTTTGCATCGGTTATAAATATATCGCCGGTCGAAGGGTTGATATTCAGGCCGTAGGGCACCTCGATATCGCCCTCAGTACCGTCAGTGATAAAGCTGTCGGCGATTTTTTGCTTGGTGCGCACGTCGATTATGCCGTAGCTCACGCGGTTGCGCTCCTCGGCATTGCTCCACTCCGTGGCATAATAGTAGAGCGAATCTCCGCGAATTACAAGGTTGCTGCAGGGGATGTCGAGAGTGTCGGTCACACGCATCTCGTTGGTAAACTTGTTGGCTCGTTCGAGCACAAATAGTTTCGAGCGTACCGAGCCATAGTTTCCCCTCGATGTGACCCACAGGCGGCCGTATTTGTCGGCACGTATGCGGTGAAGGTTGATGCCGACGGGGATTTTGCGCACCTGCTTGAAGCCGTGGATTTCGACCACCGACACTGTATAGTCGTAGAGCGGCATACGGTAGCCGCCCGAGTTGGCCACGTAGATATATTCGCCCACTATTTCGAGTTCGTCGGGCTGGTAACCCACCGTGCATTTGCCCGTCACCTCGAGGCTGGCGGTATCGACACGGAAGACTGCCCCGAGCTGGGCATCGGGGTCAATCTGCACAGGGCCTACATACGACGACACATAGGCGTTGCCACGGTGAAACTTGATATAGCGGCAGTTGGGTATATCGATTTTGCCTATGCGCCTGAGGGTGTGGGCATCCATGACCTCTACCTTGTGCGAACAATTGATGACGGCATAGAGCTTCGAGCCGTAGATGGCAATGTCGTTGCCCACGTCGCCGAGCTCCATCACCACCGAGGGGTTGGCCTGGGCATACATGTTGCGGCTGTAGAGGGCGTTGCGGATGTCGACATAGTCGATACTCGATTTGTTTGAGCCCATATTGCCCTCGTTGAGGAGGTACATGCCGCGCGGCACGGCACCGGGCTGGGTGGGTACGGGTAGGATGTCGTACTCGGTCGGGACGACGAGTTCGTCTTCACGACACGACGTAGCAATGGCTGCCAACGCCGCTATCGCGTAGATTAAACGCTTCATTTATCAGATTTTAACGTTGACAGTAAGCTTGTAGTTTCTCTTTGGCATGGGGTAGTTGAGGATGACGTCGTAGTCTTGCGAAAAGAGGTTGTTGATTTCCGCGCAGACCGAGAACTGCCATTTCTTCCTCACCGTGAAGCTCTTGAGCAGCGACACATCGCTCGTATACCACGGCTGGGTATAGTTGTAGCGGATGTTTTCCTGCTGGTTGTAGCGTTCGCCGGTATAGATAAAGCTGTAATTCAAGCCCCAGCCGTGCCAGTCGAGCATAGCAATCGCTGATGCACTATGCCAGGGGATATATGGAATTTGATGTCTGTAATAATTGTCGGCGGGATTGGTCACGTCAATCGCCTTCTGGTATGTGTACTGCCCTTTGACTGTCAGGTTTATACGCTCCGGCAGGCTGAATGTGGCCATTATGCTTGCGTCGATGCCGCGTATATCCACCTTGCCGAGGTTGAGCATGGTCCAACGGAACTGCTGCCCCTTGGGGTAGGCAACGATTTTGTCTTTGACGTAATTGTAGTATACGTCGGTGCTGACCTTGAAGTATGCGAACCACGGCGCTGTGGGCACTACGTCGTAGGTCAGCCCCACATTATACTGCGAGGCCATCTCGGGTTTGAGGTAGGCGTTGCCGGCGTCGGTATAGTAGAGGTCGTTGAAAGTCGGCATACGGTAGCTCTGCTTGGCAAAGGCGCGTAGCACGACATTGGCCTTAGAGAAAGGCTTGGCCGAGACGAACACTGCCGGTGTCATGCGGAATTTGTCGGGGGCACTGTCGCGGTCGCGCTTCTCTTCGTCGACGAGCGTGCCGAGCACCGACGCCTGGGCCTTGAACCAGTTGCCGGCATTATACGACATCGCCGCCGAGAACCATGCCGTCACGCGGTGCACGTCTACATAGTCGCTCAGGCCGTTCCACTGAACGTCGGCAGCGGCAGATGCCTGCCAGCCCGGAAGTATGTCGAAACGGTTTGAGAACGAGAAGAACACCTCTTTTTGCCGATAGGTATTATCGACGCGCACGAGTTTTTCGTCGTTATTGACATAGTGCGTGTAGTCGTAGGCATACTTTGCGGCCACGCGGAAGCTCCACAGGCGCGTCACATTCTTGCGCAGCGATGCCTGCATGAAGGTATTGCGGTCCCAGAGGCGTTCGCCACGGCGCCACACATTGTTGACAATCGCGCCTGGCACGCCGCGCTCCGAGTTGTAATGGTATAGATTGACACGCCAGCGTCCGCCGGGGATGTTGCCGTTGAGACCCATCTCGAAGCGCACGGCATCGATATCTCCGTTCTGGCGCACGGCCGTGGTATCGTAGGCCAGTTCGCCCGACGGGGCTACGCGGCGGTAGCGGAATTTATACTTGCCCGACGAACTGACCCATTCGGAATTGAAGCTGAGGGAGGTGCTGGGAGTCAGGCTGTACTCGAACATCACAAAGGGGTTGATAAGGTCGAACGAACCGGCGCGTATGCCGGCCTCGAGATTTGACTTCTTTCCCTTTGCAAAATGTGGAATCCTTGAATTTAGGTAGATTGACCCGGCAGAGCCAAACTCTCGTGCGGACTGGAAAATATCGCTGCGCTGGCCGTTGTACATGTCGACCGACTCGATATTCTGCAACGAATATTTGCCGAGGTCGACCTGGCCGTTTTGGGCGTTGCCAAGTTCTATGCCGTTATAGTACACGCCCATGTGGTTCGTACCCATAGAGCGTATGTTGACGGTCTTTATGCCGCCCACGCCACCATAATCCTTGATTTGCAGACCCGAAAAATATCTCAGGCCGTCGGCCACGCTGTGGCTCCGCAGGGCCTCGAGCTCGCGGCCCGACAATGTCTGTGCCGGTATGAGGTCGCGGTAGCTC